>NZ_QEZG01000057.1:0-46102 GCF_003993495.1 Xanthomonas sp. BRIP62418 | reverse complement strand
TGGCTGGGGCTGTGGCTGTGGCTGTGGCTGTGACTGTGACTGTGACTGTGACTGTGGCTGTGGCTGTGGCTGTGGCTGTGGCTGTGGCTGTGGCTGTGACTGTGACTGTGACTGTGACTGTGTCTGCGGCTGTGACTGTGACTGTGACTGTGGCTGTGGCTGCGGCTGTGACTGCGGCTGCGGCTGTGGCTGTGACTGTGACTGTGACTGCGGCTGTGACTGTGACTGTGACTGTGACTGCGGCTGTGACTGTGACTGTGACTGTGGCTATGGCTGTGGCTGTGGCTGTGGCTGACAGCTGATTCTGTAACGACCACTCTGGCTCGATCACCGTCACCGGCGCTACGCGGCAAGCTGCGATTCCAGCTCGACAGCAGCAGCCCGACGGGTGAAGGCCGCCTCGCCTTCCAGCTGCCCTGCCCGCTCGGCGCACTCGACAAGCTCGCGTCCGTGGATCGGCAGCAACCGAAACGAAAAACGCCGGGCAAGCCGGCGTTTTCCTGTGCACCATTCGATGGCGGCAGTTGGCAGATCGAAGCGTCGCCGCGTCAGCCCTGCGGGTCGGTCGCAGTCACCGCATCAAGCGCGACTCCCAGCGCGTAGCGAGCGGCCGTCAGATGGTGCGGCTGGCGCGCCCGGCACTGCAGTGAACGATTGGTCCATGCCGATTCCGGACAATGGCCGCGCCCACCTGACGGCTGCGCAGCAGTTTTGTCGGCCGCTCCGCGCCCGTGCATGCATGAGCGCACTCAGCCCAGCGCGCGTGCGCCCTGCTGTTGTTGCTGAGTCTGCGTTTGCTGCTGCTCCAGCGCCACCGACTGGCGGGCGGCGTTGTCGGCCACACGCTGGCTGCTCTGTTCCAGCGGGGTGTTCATCGCGGTCATGGTCTCCACGCTGACCCGCAGCTGCGCGGGGTCGTCCACGCGGCCCTGCACGGCGAAGGTGCGGGCGGCATCGGGGCTCATCATCACCGCGTCGATGCGCTGGCCGCCGGCGGCGTGCATTTCCGAGGCGAGCGAGCCGGACAACTGGGCGCTTTGCTGGTCGGGCGCGCGCCCTGCACGTGCGTCCTGCGCGTGCACGCCACGCTGCGCGTCCTGGAACAGGGCATTGCCCACATGCCCCGGTTGGTCGATACGCAGCGAGGTGTGCTCGTTGCCGTGCTCGCGTGCGTCGCGCCTGGCAGGCTCGCCCGGAGCGAGCGGGCCGCGGATGGCGTCGATGGCGTCCTGGCCGAGGCCGCGCGCGCTGCGCGTCAGGATGGTGGTGCCGGTGCGCAGCCCGTCCACATCGCTGCGGTATTCGTCGATCATGCGTGCGTTCTTTTCGGCAAGCGGACGCGCGTTGGGGTCGGTGAGCGCCGAATGCTCGCCCAGGAAGTTGCCCAGCTTGTGCGCGCCCAGCGAACCGCCGGCCGCCACCAGCGGGTAGTCGGGAATCAGGAAATTGGCCTTGCTGTTGCTGTAACCGGCGCCGCTCAACGTGGCGATTTCATCCGGCTTGGCGTAGATGCGCACCTGCCCGAAATGCGGCGAGGCCGCGCTGACCGGGTCCGACGCCATCACGTGGTTGATCACGCTGTTGCCGCCTTCGGGAATGCGGTAACTCAGGCTGGCTGCACCGTAGGCGTTGAAGGTTTCGCCCTTGAGGTCGTAGTGGTGCGCGGAGACCTGCGCAAGCGCACCGCCCAGGGAGTGGCCGGTGACGGTGACTTCGGGAGTGCGCCCCTCTTCCTTACCAAGCTCCTTTGCGTAGCCCAATGCGTTCTTGGTCAGCGCCAACGCATCTGCTGCTTGCGGGTTGGTCCGCGAGGTGACCATCTTCGCATCGGTGAGAACATCATTGACTGCGCCTTCGGTGCCTCGATGCGCAACTACGATCTCGCCACTGCCTTCGCGGCGATAGATGGTGCCTTGATAGCCGTTGGACTTGTTGTTGACGTGCTCGAGAACGGCGTAACGCTGCCCTTCAATCGTGACGACTTCTTCCTGGCCAGGCGCGCGCCGACCTACCGCGCGATCCTTATAAACATCCTCCGACAAGCCAGCGTACTGTTGAGATGGGATGGTCATGGCGCAACTTCCTTGGCAGCCAACGTGATGGTGAAGAGCTTGTCGCGAATTTCTGGCTTGAATTCTTCAGCGTTGTGCTTCCCCATGTCCGGGAAATCACTCATCTCTGAACGCGGATAACGCTCGCTCCAGTAATACTCAGTAGACGCCTGCTGCGCCTGCACCGTCTTGCCTTCGATAAACGACAGGAAGCGGGTCTCTTCCTCTGCACCGGTGGCCTTCAGCAGCACGCTGGCGCCGCTGAATTCCCAGTGGCAGACGCCGCGACCGTAATAGTCCTCGTCCTGCATCAGGTCCAGATAGACGGTGCCACGGTACTCGGTGTCGGAGATCTTCTTGAGCGCGAAGTCTTCCTGGCTGGTGATGCGCCCGGCGGTGCCGGTTTCGGGCTGGATCTTGCCGCATTCGGCTTCGTTGGTGACGTCGTACTGCGCCGCGCCCTGCACCAGGCCGAACGCACCGGGCGCCTTGTCCAGCGTCAGCGTGACCTCGTAGGCCTTGCGCGGGTTGGGATTCAACTTGGCAAGGCCGCGGCCACCGGCCTCCACGTCGGCTTCTGCGGCGGCCTCGGTTGCGGGGGATTGGGTCTGGGTCATGCTGGTCTCCGGGGCGTTACAGGCCGTAAGCAAAAGGGCCAGCAGGCTCGGGGTCAGAATCTGGCGCAAGGCCGGCCTCCATGGCGATAGGGGGAGTCAATCTAGTTCGCTGACCCGCCGGGGTCAATTTACGGCAGCTGAGGATGAGGCCCCCGTGAGCCAGTTGCCGGGCGGCGGAAAACTGCCATGATCGGGGCCATCCGCCGCCAGGAAGCGCGTCATCGCCACCGGTCCCACATCGCCAGCCGACGGCGTGGCCGTCACCCCGCGGGTGCACTGGCGGCACAGCCTGCGCATGCGGGTGTTGCTGGCCGCCACCGCGGTGCTGGTGGTGTTGCTGGCGGTGCTGGGCACGGTGTTCTACCTGGGCGCGCGCGCCGAGCTGGTGGAGGCGGCGCGCACCGAGGTGGATGGCCTGACCGAGCAGACCGCGCGCAGCCTGGCGGCGATGCTGGATTCGGTGCAGGTGAGCGGCCGCACGCTTGCCGCCAGCAGCAGTGCGGTGGGGCTGCAGCCGTTCAATCTGCGCGCCCTGCTGCTGGCCACGCTCAGCGGCGACCCGGATATCGGCGCGGCGCGTTTGATCATCGAGCCGCGTACGCAAAAGGCCCGCGACACCGGGTTTGTCTGGTACGTGCATCGCGACGGCACGCGCGTACTAGAAAAATCGGTGCAGGAGCTGGGCTACGACTACCGCGCGATGCCGTGGTACCTGCGCACCCAGCGCGAAGGGCGTGCGTGGTGGTCCGAGCCATATCTCAATCCCAATGGCGGCAGCGCGCTGTACACCAGCTACAACCTGCCGTTGCGCCGCCCGGGCGATGCGGTGGATGCCGCGCCGGTGGGCATGGTCAGCGTGGACCTGCCGCTGCAGCACCTGCGCGAGATCATCGACCAGCTGCCGCGCGACATCAGCATCCAGCCGATGCTGCTCTCGCCCGAAGGCATGCTGGTGTTCAGCCCCGACCCGGCGCTCAACCTGCGCTACACGCTGGAGCGCTACGTGGCGCATGCGCGGCCGGACCTGCTGCCGCTGCAGCGCGCGGTGGCGGCCGGCCAGCCGATCTCGTTCGCGCATACCGCCCCCGACGGCGAGCGCTTTCTGACCCATAGCGCGGCGGTGGGGCGCAGCGGCTGGACCTTTGTGCTGTCTGCCTCGGAAGGCTATGTGCTGGCGGGGCTGAACTGGCTGGCCGCGTGGGTGGCGCTGGCGGCAGTGCTGGGCGCGGTGGTGTGGTGGTGGCTGATGGGGCGGATCACGCGCAAGCTGACGCGGCCGATCGAGGAGCTGACCGACACCGCAGAGCACTTTCGCCGCGGCGAGTTCGACTACCCGCTGCCACACATCCAACGCCGCGACGAGGTGGGCGTGATGGCGCGTGCGTTCGACAGCGCGCGCGATGCGATCCGCGACCACATCGCGCAGATCGGCGAGATGACCGCCGCGCGCGAGCGCATGCACAGCGAGCTGCAGATCGCGCGCGAGATCCAGCAGGCGATGCTGCCTTCCGGGCGCACCTTCGACCGCGCCAATTCGCACCTGGAAACCTGTGCCTGGCTGGAGCCGGCCAAGGCAGTGGGCGGCGACTTCTATCACTTCGTGGAGACCGAGCCGGGGCTGCTGTGGTTCGTGGTGGGCGATGTGTCCGACAAGGGCGTGCCGGCGGCCCTGTTCATGGCGCGCGCGGTGAGCGTGCTGGAAATCGCCGCGCGCCGGCATACGCGTCCGGACAGCATCCTGATCGCCGCCTCCACGCGGCTGGCCGACAACAACGACACCTGCATGTTCGCCACGGTGCTGTGCGGGGTGATCAACGTGGTCAGCGGCGACTACTGGCTGGCCAGCGCCGGCCACGAGCCGCCGGTGCTGATCGACATCGACGGCACCGCGCGGCCGTTGCCGCTGGAGACCGGCGCGCCGCTGGGGATCGAGCCGCAGGTCGCCTACCCGGTGCTGCAGGGCCGCATGAGCGCCGGGCAGACGCTGCTGGGATACACCGACGGGGTAACCGAGGCGATGGACGAGCGTGGCGCCAGCTACGGGCTGGAGCGCCTGCTCGGCGCACTGCGGCCACGCCGCAGCGCGGCGGCGCAGTGCAAGGCGGTGATCGCCAACATCGCCCACTTCACCGGCCAGGCCGACCCGTACGACGACATCACCCTGCTGGCGATCCGGCTGCGCCAGGAGCATGCTGGGCGGGTCGCAGACGCTGGCCGGGACGCACCCGGAAAGGCAACGACCCGATGAAGCTCGATCTGGCCATCGCGCCCTCGCTGGCCCAGCTGGCCGGCGCCAACGACGCGCTGGAACACTCGCTCACGCTGGAAGGCCTGCATGCCGAGCGCATCGGCCAGGTGCGGCTGATCGTGGAAGAGCTCGGCTGCAATGTGCTCACCCACGGCCAGTGCGCCGAGCAGCCGCTGCGCCTGCAACTGCAGCTGGACCCGCAGGCGCTGGTGCTGGAGATGCACGACCCCGGCAGCGCCTTCGACCCCAGCGCCGCAGCGACGCCGGACCTGACTGCCGAGCTCGACGATCGCGAGATCGGCGGGCTTGGGCTGTTTCTGGTGCATCAATTCGCCGATCACATCGACTACCGCCGCGATGGTGCATACAACGTGGTGCGCGTCACCCTGCTCCATCCGTACGCCCCTGTCCCCGAGGCACTGTCATGACCACGCTCGCCATCCAGATCGACCCGCCGCAGGACACCCGTCAACGCGTCATCCTGACCGGGCGCCTGGACACCCACACCTACCAGGACCTGGACGCGGCGCTGTCGCCGCTGCTGGGCACGCTGATCACCACGCTGGTGCTGGACCTGACCGCGCTGGAATACATCTCCAGCGCCGGCATCCGCTGCATCTTCAAGGCGCGCAAGGCGCTGGCCACGCGCCAGGGCAAGGTGCTGGTGACCAACCCGCAGCCGCAGATCCGCAAGGTCTTCGACATGGTCAAGGCAGTGCCACTGAGCGATGTCTTCGCCTCCACCGAAGAACTGGATGCCTACCTGGCGGCGATGCAGCGCAAGGTCATCGAACAGCATGCGCAAGGCGATACGCCGATCATGCCGCATTTCGCCGAGGCATGAGGGTCGCTGACGACGAGTAGCCAACGGGCGTGGGGTGGATGCGCGTGCACCTGGTAGAAGTGCACGTGTGGTACGTGCCGAATCCCGGCATCGGACGCGCGCCTACCTGGCGATGATTGCAGTGGGTGTGCCGATCGCCTTGCGGTGTCGCCTCGCCTGCGCGCACACATATGGGTGTGCCTGCGTGCGGCATGTGCACGGCAATGGTTAGGCTATGCCGCCCTGATCCCTGCGTTGCAATGCCCAGACTGATCATCTTCGACTTCGACGGTACCCTGGCCGATTCGTTCGGTTTCTTTCTGAGCACGCAGCGCGTGCTGGCCGAGCGGCACGGCTTCCGCGCCGCGCAAGCGCATGAAGTGGACGCCGCACGCCGCCTGAGCACCCGCCAGCTACTCAAGCAATCGGGCCTGAGCAGCTGGCGCATCCCGCTGGTGGCTGCCGACTTCATCCGCCTGATGCGTGCCGCCCCGCCGATGGCCTTGTTCGACGGCATTGCCGAGGTGCTGCAGACCCTGCACGCGCGCGGCACCTGCCTGGCGTTGGTGTCGTCCAACTCGGTGGAGAATGTGCAACGCGCCCTGGGCGAGGAACTGAGCGCGACGTTCGCCGTCATCGACGGTGGCGCGCATCTGCTGGGCAAACAGCGCGCCTTGCGCCGCGTGCTGCGCGCCACCGGGCATACCGCAGCGCAGGCGGTGTACGTGGGCGACCAGGTCGCCGACTGGGAGGCGGCGCAGACGGTGGGCTTGCCGTTTGCCGCGGTGGCCTGGGGCTATGCGCATCCGGAGGTGTTTGCGGGATTGGCGGGGACGCAGCTGATCGAACGCGTGGATGCGTTGCTCGGGTTGGCGGAGTAGGCCGTTTTTTTTCGGCTGGGATTGGGGATTGGGGATTCGCTGGAGCGAGAAGCCTGCCGGTGCTGCGTGCGTGCCCTCATCCGCCCTTCGGGCACCTTCTCCCGGAGGGAGAAGGGAAGCGTATGGCGTGCACGGAATGGTCGCCGGGAGCCACGCGCCGACGTCTAGACCCCGCCCACGCGCGGTAATGGCGCCGGCACATTCAACATGCCTCCCGCCGCCACATACGCCGCCAAGGCCTGGCCCTGACTGAGCAGATGCCCGTGCATCGTGCGCTCGGCGCCTTCGGCATCGCGGCGGCGTACGCATGCCATCAGCTCGCGGTGCTCGGCCAGCGACTGCGCCATGCGCCCGGGCGTCAACAGCTGCCGGCCGCGGTGCATCTTGAGGATGCGGTGCAGATCGTGGGTGACGCGGATCAACCACGGGTTGCCGGCGTATTGCTGCACGGTTTCGTGGATCAGGTAATTGTTGCGGTAGTACTCGGCCAGGTCGCCAGCGGTGGCGGCGGCTTCCATCGCCGCGTGCAGCTCTTCCAGGCGCTGCACGCCGGCCGCGTCGATACGCTTGACCGCATCGTGCGCGCAGCGGCCTTCCAGCATGGCCATCACCGGGAACAACTGGTTGAGGTCCTCCAGTGTCAGCCGCGTGACCCGGCTGCCACGGCCGGCGTCCAGTTGCACCAGGCCTTCGGCAGCGAGCAGCTTGAGGCTTTCGCGCAGCGGGGTGCGGCTGATGCCGAGCTCCTCGGCCAGCGCCGGCTCGTCGATCCATTCGCCCGGCGGCAGCGCGTAGTCGTAGATTTTCTGGCGCAGGCGCTCGGCCACTTCCTCGTACAGCGGTACGCGCTTCTTGGCGCTGCGCGAATCAGGGGCGAGGGTCATGGCAGGCGGGTCGTCGATGCGGGCGTGGGGGCCCCCATTCTACGGGGGCGCCCCGATACCCTGCCGGACGCGGGCCGGATCACAGCCAGCCCGGCACCACGAACAGCAGCCAGGCCACCAGCGGCCCCAGCAACACCACCAGCCCGCTGTAGACCAGGAAGCGACGGAACAGCGCGTCGCGTTCTTCCTTGGCGGCCGAGGCCACCACCAACGCACCGTTGGTGGAGAACGGGCTGACATCGACGATGGTGGACGACACCGCCAGCGCGCAGATCACCCCGGCCGCGCCGAGCTGGCCCTGCATCAGGAACGGCACCGCCAGCGGGATGGTGGCGCCCAGCACCGCCGCCGACGAGGCGAACGCGGACACGATGCCGCCGACATAGCAGACCAGCAGCGCCCCCAGCAACGGCATGCCGATATGCGATACGCCGGTGCCGATGTAGTCCACCGCGCCGGCCTTTTCCAGCACTGCCACGTAGGTGACCACGCCGCTGATCAACAGCACCGTGGACCAGCTGATGCCGTCCACCGCGCCCTTCTGCGCGCTGGGCGAGATCAGCGCCAGTGCCACCGCCACGGTGATCGAGACCAGGCCGACGTTGAGGTTGTAGACCAGCGCGGCGACGCCCAGGCCGAGCAGGCCGACCAGCGTGATCACCCGATCGCGCGTGATGGCCACCGCCTCCAGCGCCAGCGGATTGGTCGACAAGGTGCCACCACCGGCCGCCACCAGGGAGCCATGCCCTTCGATCGCGAACGGGCGCTTGGAGGCTTGGTCGTCGGCCACCGCCACGTATTGCGCGTCGGCCAGCGACACCTCCTGCCGCCGCATCAGCTTGAGCCCGCCGAAGGCGCAGAAGCAGATGATCGCCATCATCAGGTTGAAGCCCAGGCTGGTGAGGAACACCGCCATCTCGGTGACGTCCAGCCCGGCCTTTTCCACCACCTTGTTGGTGATGCCGCCATACACGCTGATTGGCGAAAACCCGCCGCCCTGCGCGCCATGGATCACCAGCAGGCCCATCATCAGGGGATTGATGCGGTATTGCTTGGCAAAGCGCAGCGCCACCGGGCCGATGATGGCCACCGCCGCCGGCCCCAGCGCGCCGAACGCGGTGAGCAGGCCGGTGATGACGAACATCACCCAGGGAATCGCCACGATGCGCCCGCGTACCGCGCGCACCGCCCAGTGCACCAGCAGATCGATGGTGCCGTTCTTCTGTGCGATGGCGAACAGATAGGTGATGCCGACCAGGGTGAGGAACAGGTCGCCGGGGAAGCCGGCCAGCACCTCCTTGCCGTCCAGCCCCACCCACACGCCGCCGATGATGAAGGCCAGCGCGAAGGCCACCGCCCCCATGTTGATGGGCAATGCGGTGGCGACGATGAACATGATCACCAAGCCAAGAATCGTTGCAATTTGCGGGGTCATGCGCCCTCCCAGACACCTGATACGCGTACAGCACGGATGGCCACCCGCCACCCAAGGGTCACACCTGGTCAGACGCAGGGCGGCTGACAGAAATAAGGGGCAGCTGCCGGGCGGTTGCCTGCGCCACGCCCACATCGCCGCTCCTGGCGTTACTTCATGCCGCGCGCTCGCACGCGGCGTGGACCCACTCCACCACGCCCTGCGTGCTGTGGAAGTCCTCCACCGATCGCGCTTCACAGCCCGGCACGATGTCGCGCGCCATGCGCGCCAATGCGCTGCCTGGCCCCAGTTCGAGAAACACGCGCGCGCCGCGTTCGGCGGCCTGCACCAGCACGTCGTACCAGCGCACCGTCTGCGCGATCTGTGCGGCCAGCGTGTCCACCACCAGGGCCTGCGTGGTGACGGCACGTGCATCGATGCCGGCCAGCACGCGCAGCCTGGGCGCGTGCACGGCCGCGTTGTTCAACTCAACCGCGAAGGCATCGGCCGCCGCACGCAGCCAGGGCGTATGCGCCGGCACGCTCACTGGCAACTGCGTGATGCGTGCGCCCTGCGCCTGCGCTGCATCGCCCAGTGCCTGCAGCGCAGCGTGCGGGCCACCGAGCACGGCATGGTCGTCGCCATTGACGATGGCGATGGCCGCGCCGTGCGTCTGGCACAGCGCTTCGAGCACATGCAGCGGCAGGCCGGCCACCGCCATCAATCCGGCATGGTCCGGGCTGGCCGCGTCCATCAGGCGCGCACGGGTGGCAGCCAGCTGCAGGCAGGTGTCGATCTCCATGCTGCCGGCCACCGCATGCGCGGCCAGCTCGCCGACGCTGTAGCCCAGCACCAGCACCGGCGTGGGCAGCTGCGCACGCAGCAGCTGCCAGTGCGCCAGGGTGCCGGCGCAGACCAGTGGCTGCGCAATGGCATTGGTGTAGCGGGCATTGTCTGCGGCAAGCGTGTATGCCGAGGCGCCGAGCACCTTGCTCGCGGCAGCGATTACCTCGGCCGCGGCCGGCGCATCGGCAACACGCGCGAACATTGCCGCATGCTGCCCACCCTGGCCGGGACAGAGCACGGCCAGGCTCATGCGGTGGCCTGCTGGCAGGTAACGCCGTGCGCCGTGCGAGTGGAGTCCTGATCCGCCCTGCAGGCCTCGTCTCCGGGGACAGCGAGAAGGATGCCGTTTCCTGCTGCACTGAGAAGGGCAGCACGACTGCACGCGCGTGCGCACACTGCCTTCGCGGCTGCTAGTGGCCGGTGTGTGCTCATGCGCTCTCCTGACACTGCAGGAACCAGGCACAGGCCAGCAGGTCGGCGCTGCCGCCCGGGCTCAGACGCCGCGCGACGAACTGCCTGCCAATGGCGTTCAAGCGCGCGCGCCACTGCGGTTGTGCGATGCCGCCTTCGGCGAGAAATCCACGCGCCTGCGTCTTTGCGTAAGCCAGCCCTTCCTGCCCGCCGCGATGCAACAGGTTGAGGTCATCGACCTCGGCAACCAGGTGCATCAAGGTCTGCGCCAGTGCCGCTTCGCGCGTGGCGCCGCTGTGCACTGCGCTGCGCAGAGACGGCAACGCGATCTCGCGCAGCAAGGGATAACCGTCCGCGGCCTGCTCGCGCACGCCGCCGATCCGAAACCGTGCACGCGCGCGCTGGCCATTGCTGCGTGGATCCAGCGGCGCGGCGCGCAATGCATCGCGCCACTCCTGCACCGCGTTGCAGACGGCTTCGCCAACCGGGCGGCTCCCGTGCAGGCCACGCAAGCGCGCCGCCTGTGCAGTGAGCACGCCGAGGCTGAAGATCGCACCGCGGTGGGTATTGATGCCACCGGTGGCGCGCAGCATCGCCGCTTCGGCCGCGATGCCGAGCTGGCGCACATGCTCGAACGGCGCGTTATCGATGCCCGCCTGTGCAATCGCGACGAAATAGCCGCGCAGGGCAAACAGGCTGCGCAGGAATGTCGTGGCATCCATATCGGCATGGCTGCCGCTGTCGAACGGCGTGACCAGGCCGGGCTTGGGCGCGCAGCTCAGTTCCGCGTGCAGGGCGGCGACCGCGAGCCGCCCCAGACGGTGCGCCAGCGCGCTGGCGGTGCCGGCTTCGGCATGCCATGTGGCTTGTAGCGCGACGTTGTCTTGCACATCGCCATGCGTGCGTGCAGCACGCGACGGCGCGTAAACGAGATCCGAACCATCGCCTGGTGGAGCAAGGCGCAGTCTTGGCTGCTGGGATGCTTCTTGCGGTACTGCCTGTGCCAGTGCCGAGGGGATGTCCGCAGCAACCAAGCGCGTCGATGGGCTGTCTGCATCAGGCCGGGACGGCGCGATGCCCGTTTCTTTTGATGTTGTCGCTCGCGGCTGCCGCTCGGCCGCAGTGCACTGCGTCCCCGCGGGCCTGGCATCAGCAACGCGTTCGACCAATGCACTCATGCCGCGCTCCACACCGGAAACAGCGCGCTGCGCGGCAGCAGGCGGCAGCCATTGGTGGACTTCACCAACACCTGCTGCGCGCTGCCGGCGTACTCGCGCCAGTTCACCGCGGTGTCGTCGGGCAGCAACAGCTCGCCGTCTGCGCGCAATCCGTGGCGGTGTTCCCAGCGCTGCAGCAGCGTCACCACTGCCTGCGCCTGTTCGGGCGTGGCGATGGACCACAACAGATCCAGGTCCGATTGCGCATGCACATACGCAAGCCCGGTCAGGGCCTGCCATGCGAAGCTGCCAAAGACGCGCGGCTGCAGGGCGCTGGCATTGGCCTGCGCTCGCAAGGCCTGCAGTGCAGGCTGCAGCGTGGCGGGTGCGGCTGCGATCACCGCGTCCAGCGCCAGCGGCGCAGTGCTGCGCACGATAGCGTCCAGGCCGGCACTCAACGCCAGCCGCTGTTTGCCTTCGTTTGGCGGCAATGGCACGCCGAGCGGCACGCGGCCGGGCGCCTGGCTGCCATCGCCACGCGCCACCACCGCCGGCCACCCCGCGGCGAACCACTGCTGCAGCCGTGGCTGCGCACCTGGCGTCAGCGCTTGCCAGCGCGCGTCCGGATGCAGCCACACCAGTGCGTGGCGGGCGGGCATGCTCAGGCCTCGCCTGCGGCCACGGCGGCGGCGACATCGCGCGCCAGGGTGCGCCCGCCACGTTGCGCGCCAAGTGCCCGGCGTTGATCGTCATTGCCGGGCGCAGCCAGGGCGTCGAGCAGCGCCTGCGCCAGGTCGCCGTCCCAGAGCGACTCCACCGCGCCCATGCGCACGTAGTTCTCCACGCCCGGCGCGAACACCGGCGAGCTCTTGCTCAGCGCCTGCAAGGTGTCCACGCTCTGCTTGGTCACGCGCGCCATCGCGCGCAGATCCATCACCCGGATCTGCGCGTCCGGCAACGCGTGGATATGGTCGGCCATCAGGCCGAACGACAGGAAGCCGCCGCTGACCGATTCGCCATACACCAGTGTGACCAGCCGCGCGCCGCGCTTGCGCGCCAGATCCAGCGTGCGTGCCAGATGCGCGAAGTAGCCGTTGATGCCGAGCAGTTCGTCGCGGCGTGCAAGCCGTTGCCCGGCGGTGTCGGCCAGCATCACGATCGGCCGCTGCGGATGTGCGCGCGTGCTCGCCAGCACGGTCGCCGCCAATGCCAGCGCATGGTCCACGCCGACTTCCAGCTTGTTGGCGGTGCCGATCACCGTGACGGCGCCCGCGGCCGTGGTGGCGCTGCCGGTGAGCACATCGTCGTTGCAAGCGATGGCGTGGCCGAGCGGAAACAGCTGGTCCAGCAGTTGGCTCAGTTCCATGGCGTGCTCCGGTCGGCGGTGGCGGCAAGGAAGGCGTCGGTGTCCAGCAGCGGCAGCCGCTGCGCATCGACGATGCCCTGGCGTTGCCAGATCTCCAGCCCATCGCGGCAATCGCCATAGGCGTCAATGCGCTTGGACAATTGTTGATGCGCCACTTCCAATGCCTGCAATGCGGCCTCGCCCGCCGGCTCGGACAGGGTGTCCAGCGTCTGCGCGGCGGCATCGGCGAATGCAGCGATGCGGTCGGCCACCAGCGTCTGTGCCTCGCCCAGCAGATAGCGGTGCTTGCCGCCGGTGACGCGCCACACCAGGGCGCGGTCGCGGGCGTCGAACTCTTCCACGCCGCGTACGGTTTCGATCACGTCCGGGCCGGACAACGACAGGCGACCTTCTTCGGACATGATCACCGCGCTGCAGCAGCGCGCCACGATGCCCATGCCGCCGAAGGCGCCGTTACCGCTGCCGATCAAGGCCAGCACCGGTATGCCGGCGGCGCGCGTGTCCAAGGTGGCGCGCATGATCTCGGAGATGGCGATCAGGCCGGCATTGGCCTCGTGCAGACGCACGCCGCCGGTGTCGAGCAGCAGCAGCACTGCGTCCGGCTGGGTGGCGGTGGCGCGTTCGAGCAGGCCGGTGAGCTTGGCGCCGTGCACTTCGCCGACGCCGCCTCCCATGAAGGCGCCTTGCTGCGCGGCGATCAGCACGGTGCGCCCACGCAACGTGCCTTCGCCGACGACGATACCGTCATCGAAGGCGCCGGGCGTATCCAGTTGCGCCAAGTGCGGGCTGATCAGGCGGCGACGTGGGCCGACGAATTCGCGAAAGCTGCCGGCATCCAGCACGCCGTCGATGCGCTCGCGCGCGTCAGCCTCGTAATAGCTGCGCTCGGCCACGGGAATGGTGGTGCTCATACAAGTCTCCCAACGACATGCGTAGGAGCGCACCCGGGCGCGACCAGGGCATTACCGGGAAAGCCCGTCGCGCCCGGGTGCGCTCCTACGGGGTGACTGCGAAGTACCGGTGCGTCGTCCCTGCACTCGGCCACGGAGATGGTGGTGCCTAAGTGATTCCGGATGACCGGCGTAGGAGCGCACCCGGGCGCGACCAGGGCATTACCGTGAAAGCCCGTCGCGCCCGGGTGCGCTCCTACGGGGTGACTGCGGCGGTTCATGTGGTAGCTCCCTGCAGGACGTCCACCGCCTGCTCCAGGCGCAGGCTCACCACCGCGGGCGTGGCGCCGACATCGTTGATGCTGATGCGCACATCGCGCAGCGGATGGCGCGCGGCAAAATCATCCAGCACCGCCTGCCAGATCGCGCCGAAACCGCGTGCGGCGGTGAGGATCTCGATCTCCATCACGCCGTCCAGCGGCACGCGCTCGACCAGCACTTCCAGGTTGCCGGAGGCGACCACGCCGACCAGCGCATGGTCCAGCCCGGCGCGCGCGCCATGCTGGCCATCGAAGCGATACCGCAGGGTTTCCATGCCGTGCCCCTACCAGTTACGAAAACGTTTCGGCGGGTCGTATAACCCACCGGACCAGCGCACCAGATCCTTGACCGTGCGCGCGGCGAGCAGGTCGCGCGTGGCATCGCGCGGCCGGATGCCCAGATCTTCGGGCCGCCTGATGACACCGCGATCGCGCAGGTTCTCGACCGCGCGTTTGTCGCGGCCCAGGCCGACGGCGGTATACCCGGACACGCCACGGATGGCCTGTTCGCGTTCTTCGGCGCTGCGGCACAGCAACAGGTTGGCGATGCCTTCTTCGGTGAGCACATGGCTGACGTCGTCGCCGTAGATCATCACCGGCGGCAGCGGCATGTTGGCGCGCTCGGCCAGCTCCCAGGCATCGAGCCTGTCGACGAAGGCCGGCGCCATGTGTTCGCGGAAGGTTTCCACCATCTGCACCACCAGCTTGCGTCCGCGCGGCATCTCGCCGGGGCGCGCCGCCTCGCGCCCGGCCTTGAGCCAGGCGTCGCTGGCGTGCCGGCGGCCGCGCGCATCCGAGCCCATGTTGGGTGCGCCGCCGAAGCCGGCGATGCGGTCGCGCGTGGCGGTGGAACTGTTGCCCTGCAGATCGATCTGCAGGGTAGAGCCGATGAACATGTCGCAGGCGTACAAGCCGGCGGTCTGCGACAACGCGCGGTTGGAGCGCATGCTGCCGTCGGCACCGGTAAAGAAGATGTCCGGGCGCGCGGCGATGTAGGCCTCCATGCCCAGTTCCGAACCGAACGAATGCACCGAGTGCACGAAGCCCGATTCGATCGCCGGGATCAGCGCCGGATGCGGATTGAGCGCCCAGTGCCGGCAGATCTTGCCCTTCAGCCCCAGCGATTCGGCATAGGTGGGCAGCAGCAATTCGATCGCGGCGGTGTCGAAGCCGATGCCGTGGTTGAGCCGGTCCACGCCGTACTCGGCGTAGATACCCTTGATCGCCATCATCGCCATCAGCACCTGGATCTCGGAGATCTGCGCCGGGTCGCGGGTGAACAGCGGTTCGATGTAGTTGGGCCTGGGCGCCTGGGTAACGAAGTCCACCCAGTCGGCCGGGATGTCCACGCGCGGCAGGGTATCGACGATCTCGTTGACCTGCGCGATGACGATGCCGCCCTTGAACGCGGTGGCCTCCACGATCACCGGGGTGTCTTCGGTGTTGGGGCCGGTGTAGAGATTGCCGTGGCGGTCGGCGGCCTGCGCGGTGACCAACGCGATGCGCGGGGTCAGGTCGATGAAGTAGCGGCCGAACAATTCCAGGTAGGTGTGGATGGCGCCGATCTCGATGCGGCCTTCGCCGACCAGCCCGGCCAGGCGCGCGGCCTGCGGGCCGGAGAACGAGAAATCCAGCCGCTTGGCGATGCCGCGCTCGAACACGTCCAGATGCGCCGGCAGCGACAACACCGATTGCACCATGTGCAGGTCGTGCACGCGCGCGGGATCTACCTCGGTCAGGCAGCGCGCCAGGAAGTCGGCCTGCTTCTGGTTGTTGCCTTCCAGGCAGACGCGGTCGCCCGGCTCGATCACCGCCTCCAGCAGCGCCACCACGTCGTCGGCAGCCACCACGCGCCCCTGTGGCGCCAGCGCGGCGGCCCGCTGCAGGCGCTGGCGCCGGCTTTCGGCCTGGGTGTCCCACTGTCGACTCATGCGTCTGCCTCACCGGGCCAAGCCCGTAATGTCGAAGTAATTACATCGTAATTATGGAGACCAGTTGTGTCTAGCCGCGTTGCAGCATGGGCCGCAGTGATAGCCATGTTGGTCAGCGGGGCGACAGGCAGGTGCTTGCGGGCCAACCTACTTCGATATATCTTTTCAGCATTCTTCGATATATCGAATGAAAATGCGCTCCCACCGCGACGACCTGCCGAGCGAGCTCGATCCATCCGTGGCGACCAGTGCCACGCGCCGTGGTGGCGCCGGGCGCGCGCGGCCGCTGGAACATGGCGACCTGCGCTTGCTGCTGCTGGCGCTGATCGAGCAACAGCCACGCCATGGCTATGAATTGATGCGGCAGATCACCGCGCTGTTCAAAGGCCTCTACACGCCCAGCGCAGGTGCCATCTATCCGGCACTGGCGCAGCTCGAAGCCGATGGCTGGGTGCAGACCGCGCTGGACGAGGGCCGCAAGCGCTACCAGGTCACCGCCTCCGGCCGTATGCACGTGGCACAGCAGCGCGATGCACTCGATGCCGCATTGGCCCGCACCCATCGCCGCGCGCGCGAGCTGATCAAGGCACAGACACCGGCGCCGATTCGCGAAGCCATCCACCGCATCAAGCACGGCCTGTTTGCGCGGCATGGGCAATGGACGGATGCAGAAACCACACGCATTGCCGCGCTACTCAACGCCGCCGCTGACGGCATGGAGCGCGATGACGGCTGAGTGCGCCCATCGCTGTGGTCCGAAGCCAACCGATGCCGGTTTGAATGCGCCTTGCGGCAGTGACGCGTCATCGCGGTGGTTGCGTTGCGCGGCGTCAGTGGCATGCATGAATTGCTGTACCTGCGCTGCTCCGTGATTTGATCAGCGTGTCGCTGCAAGACATCGACCTCGCTTGTTTGGCAGATGCACGCGGCTTCGCCCGTACCCGCATCCGCCCCTGCGGGCACCTCCTCCCGATGGGAGAAGGCTGAGCAACAACCGCTGTTTTTCGCCAGTTGTCTGGCTAGATCGTCACATCACCGTATGCAGTCACTCCCCCGCCGCGCAGCTGCGCGCCACCTCCAGGAATCGCACCACATGGCCATCCACACCCACACCCAACTCCGCCGCGACCCGCGCCTGCGCTCCGTGCAGGTGGTGCGTTGCGAATCGCTGACGCCACAGATGCGCCGCATCGTGTTCGGCGGCAGCGAGCTTGCCGGCTTTCAGAGCGAGGCACCGGACGACCACGTCAAGCTGTTCTTCCCCAATGCCGATGGCGCCTTCGTACTGCCGACGATGACACCGGACGGCCCACGCTATGCCGAAGGCGCCCTGCCCTCGCCCGGCCGCGATTACACGCCGCGCTATTTCGATCCGCAGAGTGGCGAGTTGCGCATCGACTTCGTGCTGCACGGCGACGGCACGGCCTCCAGCTGGGCGGCGCAGGCACAGCCCGGCGACACCCTGACGATCGGCGGCCCGCGCGGCTCGTTCCTGGTTGCCGACGACTACGACCACTACGTGCTGATCGGCGATGAAACCGCCTTGCCGGCAATCGGCCGCTGGCTGGAAGCCATGCCCGCCGACATGCATGCAGAGGTCTTTATCGAAATCACCGATGCCGCCGAGCGCCAGGAGCTGCTCAGCGCCGCCGACGTGGACGTGTACTGGCTGGAACGCAACGGCTTCGATGCCGCCAGCAGCACCCTGCTGGAAGACAGCCTGCGCGATTACGAGCCGCATGACGGCGACACGTTTTACTGGATCGGCACCGAATCCATGCGCGCGCGTGCGATGCGCAAGTTTCTGGAAGAGCACATGGGCGTGGATAAGTATTCAGTACGCGCGAAGGGCTACTGGAAGGCGAATCCGGCGGCGGAGTGAGGGCGGGCACGCGCGTGGTGCCGGGCTGAGGGTAGAGCCCTCGCGGCCTGGGCCGCTCCTACAAAGGTCGGATGCTCATGCGTTGTGGTGGGGCTGAGGGTAGAGCCCTCGCGGCCTGGGCCGCTCCTACAAAGGTCGGATGCTCATGCGTTGTGGTGGGGCTGAGGGTAGAGCCCTCGCGGACAGGGCCGCTCCTACGAAGAGCTGGTAGGCGCCCAAGCAAAAGCCCGCCGATCGGCGGGCTTTTGCGTTACACGCATCGGTGCGATTGCTCGCACCGATGCATCCATTGCGCTGCGACTTACTTGGCAGCGGCAGCGTCACCGGCCTTGGCCTGCAGGGCTTCGGTGGTGATGCGGATCTTCACTTCGTCGCTGACGTTCGGGGCGTACTGGCCCACGCCGAAGTCGGTGCGCTTGATGGTGGTGGTGGCGTCGAAACCGGCCGCCGGCACCTTCTTCATCGGGTGCTCGCCGGCACCATTGAGGGTGACGTCCAGCACGACCGGCTTGGTCTGATCCTTGATGGTCAGATCGCCAGTGACCGTCAGCTTGTTGGGGCCGGCCGCTTCGACCTTGGTGCTCTTGAAGGTGGCGGTCGGGAACTTGGCCGCGTCGAAGAAGTCACCGCTCTTCAGGTGCTCGTCGAACTTGGCGGTGAAGCTGTTCAGACCCGACAGCGGCAGGGTGACCTGCACGGTGGACTTGGTCACGTCGGCTGCGTCGTACACCAGGGTGCCGTCGACATTGCCGAAGTGAGCGGTCGGGTTGGAGAAGCCGAAGTGGCTCCACTGCGCCAGCACGTCGGTGTGGCTCGGGTCCAGGGTGTAGGTGCCCGAGGCCACTTCCACGGCCGGCGCGGTCGAGGCGGCCGGTTCGGCGGCGGCAGGTGCCGTTGCAGCGGCATCGGCCGGGGCGGTGGCGGCCGGGGTTTCGGCAGCAGGCGCGGCGGCGTTGTCGGCCGGCTTGGAGCAGGCGGCAATGGCGAGGGTCAGGGCGAGCGGCAGCAGCAGTTTGTGGGTAGTCTTCATTGAAACTCCTTGAGGATGAGGGACCGCATTGGATCAACGCGGATGGAACGGACGCAGACGGACGAGGACTGCAGGAAAACGGGAAACATGCGCCTGGGGCCGATGGCACAGGGCGCACGCTCGTCGGGTGGTGCGGGGGGCGCTCCGAAGCCGGAGTGTACGTCGCTCCCCGCCTGGCGGCGCGCCGGCTGCGCCCGCCTGACGGTGTGCGCAGCCGGTGTCTCACCGCCGTTATTCGATGCGTGCGGCTTCGTCGAAGCTCAGGCGCGGCAGCCGCGGGAACAGCCCGGCCGGATCGCCGTAGCCAAGATTGATCAGAAAGTTGGACTTGATCGGCGTGCCGGCAAAGAACACCGCATCCACCTTGGCGTTGTCGAAGCCGGACATCGGGCCGGCATCCAGACCCAGCGCACGTGCGGCCAGGATCAGGTAGGCGCCCTGCAGCGAGCTGTTACGGAACGCGCCGGTTGCGCGCATCTCGCGCGAGCCTTCGAACCAGCTCTTGGCGTCGGCATGCGGGAACAGGTACGGCAGCTTTTCGTGGAACTCCTCGTCGGAGCCGACGATCACCGTGACCGGCGCGGCCAGCGTCTTGGCGGCATTGGCTTCCGACAGCGCAGGCTTGAGCTTCTGCTTGCCCTCGGGCGTGGTCACGAACACGAAACGCGCCGGCGACCCGTTGGCCGCGGTCGGGCCCCACTTCAGCAGATCGTAGAGCTCGCGCAGCTGCGCTTCGCTCACCGGCTTGTCGAGAAAGGCGTTTTGCGTGCGGGCGGTACGAAACAGCTGATCCAGCGCGGCAGCGTCGAGCAAGTCGGACATGGAGACTCCGGGAAGCAAGGGAATGGGCGACAGTAGGGTGCAGCACCGGCGCCAGCGTGAAGACCCGCAGTGTAGAGTGGCGCGATTGCTGCAACACACGCTCAATCTGAAACAAATCTATGTCGGATCTGAAACGATGGCGCTGACCTGGGCCGTGAGCGACGGCCGCGCCGGCAATGCCCGCCAGGCCGAGGCCTTGGCGCAGGCGCTGCACTCCACACCGGTCACCGCACTGCATCTGCAGGCCCGCGCGCCGTGGCGTTGGGCCGCACCGCGTCTGTTGCCGGGGGCGCAGGCCGCATTTGGCGCGGAATTCGCGCGGCATTTGCAGCCGCCTCCGGCGCTGGCGATCGGCTGCGGGCGCCAGGCCGCCCTGGCCACCCGGCTGCTGCGCGCGCGCGGCAGCCAGGCGGTGCAGATCCTGGACCCGCGGCTGGACCCGCGCCACTGGGATCTGTTGATCGTGCCCGAGCACGATTCGCTGCGTGGCGCGAACGTGATTACATTACTCGGCAGCTTGAACCCGGTGGACGATGCCTGGCTGGCCGCCGGGCGCGCCGCCTTCGCACCGCTCGGCGCGCTGCCCGGCCCACGCGTGGCGCTGTTGATCGGCGGCCCGACCGCGCAGGTGCCCTGGACCACCCAGGCGCTTGAGGCACTGTGCATGCAGCTCCGCGCGCAGGTGCTTGCGGCCGGCGGCAGCCTGCTGGTTACCATCTCCCGGCGCACCCCGCCCGAGGCGATCGCGACGCTGCGCAAGGCGCGTGCAGGCCTGCCAGGCGTGCTGTGGTGCGACGAGCGCGACGGGCCGAACCCGTATGCCGGCCTGCTGGGCTGGGCCGATGCGATCGTGGCCAGCGCCGACTCGGTCAACCTGCTCTCCGAAGCCTGCGCCACGCCGGTGCCGGTGGTCGCGGCGTTTGCCGAACAGGCGCAAGGACGGGTGGCGACGTATCTGCGGGCACTGCAGGCGCATGGCCGTCTAGGCGATGCACGGGATGTCTTCGCAACGCCGTTGCAGCTGCGACCACTGCGCGAAACCCAGCGCATCGCCGCACTGGTGCGCGAGCGCCTGCACGTATGATGGTGCCGCCGTGGATGCCACGGGGCAGCCACACGGACGATCAATCCCCATGCAATGCGAACACACACGGCGCAGCTGGCCTGCAACAACGGCGTTGCTCATCGCCCTGACCTGCGCACTGCCTGCCATTGCCGCGCCGGTGTGCACGCCGCACTATCCGACACCCGCCACGCTGGCGGCGATGTTCGACATGGCCAGGTCCACCCAGCAGGCGCTGGACGCAGTGGACGGTGCGCAGGTGGTGCTGCTGGCACGCGGCGGCCAGGATCTGAGCCGCTATGGCCTGAAACACAGCCACCTGGCCTTCGCGCTGCGCGAGGACGACGGCACCTGGCGGGTCAAGCACCTGCTCAATCACTGCAAGTCGGACACCTCGGCGCTGTATCACGAGGGGCTGAGCAACTTCATCGGCGAAACTGCCCTCACTGCCGATCTGCGCGTCGGCGTGCCGGCACCGGCGCTGCAGCAGCAACTGCGCACGTTGCTGCAGGATCCGGCCACGCTGGCACATGCGCTGCACGAGGCGCGCTACAGCATGATCGCCTACCCGTTCTCCACCGATTATCAGAATTCCAACCAGTGGGTGCTCGAGGTGCTGGCCGCGGCATTGGCGGCGACCCACGCAGCAGATGCGGCAACTGCGCCGGTGAGCGATCGACGCAGCGCGCAAGCCTGGCTCAAGCGCAACGGTTACCAACCCACCCGCCTGCATCTGGATCTGAGCAAGCGCATCGGCGCCCGTTTCTTCGTCGCCAATGCCGCAGTGACCGACCATCCCGCCAGCGAGCGCATCTCCGGCAATTATTCGGTGATCACGGTCGAGTCGGTGTTCGATTTCCTGCAGCAGCAACACATGCTGCGGCAGGACCAGTCCATTCCACACAGCGTTGCCACGCACGGAGCAGCTCCATGAACATCCCTCTTCGATCTGCCGGCCTCGGGCTGCTGCTCGCCATCGCGTTCGGCCAGCCGCTGCCGGCCACTGCAGGCTTGACCACGATCACCCGCGGCGATGCCTCGGCGATGTCGGCGATCCTGGTGATCTCCGCGCCGTACTTCGTGTCGTTGGCGCTGGGCCACAGTGCGGTGGCAGGTTCGGAAGCCCTCGGCGACGCATCGCACAAGGCCTCCGCAGGGCCGTTGCCGCCGATGCGGGTCAAGTCGGTGGAGAAAGCCACCGACGGCGGCTGCGAAGTGCAGTTGCAGGATCCGGCAAACGCCGACAACACCGCCTTGCTGCGCTGGCCGGCACGCCAGGACGACCCGACTGCGGGCTTTCGTGTTGGCGAGACGGTGACCTTCCAGCCGAGCCCGGCCGGTGCCGGCTGGACGGTGCAGTCGCCCCAAGGCCAGGCGCTGGCGTTCGTGCCGACCGCAGAATCCGCTGCGCAGAACAGCAGCAAGATTTGGTGACGCCGGCAAGCTCCTGACCGACGCACCAGGTCGGGATGGGGCTGTGCTGACACACTGTTTGCGGGCACGGCGGGACGCGCGGGACGCGCGGGACGCGCAGAGGCATTTTCCGCAGCCTGTCGAACTGCCTGCGCGACGGTTTGTTGATCGTCACCGACGCGCACAGCCGCGTGCAGTTGCAGAGCCTTTGCGCACCGATGCCTGGCACGCACGCAATTGCCCGCGTGCTCCTGGTCGCGCCGCCCGTGGCAACGGTGTACATGCGGGTTGGCGATGTCTTCGGAGGCATGTGCGTGCTGCACGCCGGCATGCGCTCAAACGGCAGCGCAGCAGCACGCTGGATCGATAAGGCACCGCGGCCACGCGAACACAAGCAATCCGCACGGCATCACTCCACCATGCCTGCCGCCATCCGCTGACCAAGACACTGTTGCCGCCGGCAGCACGCCGCCGTGTTAGCCATGCATGGCCGATGCGCACTGGCCCGCATGCGCCAACGCGCGGATAATCCGCGCTGCCCTGTCACTGCCGCACCGTCATGTCCAACCGCTCGCCGACGCCGTTCACCCCGCTCACTGCGCGCGCGTTGGCATGGGCGGTCTCGGCCATGGGCGCGGTGGTGCTGTTGTCCAACATCCTGGTGCAATATCCGATCAACGACTGGCTGACCTGGGGCGCGTTCTCGTATCCGCTGGCGTTCCTGGTGAGCAACCTGATCAATCGCCGCTTCGGCCCACGCGCGGCGCGCAAGGTCGCCTGGTGCGGCTTTGCGCTCGCGGTGGCGTTGTCGCTGTGGCTGGCCACCCCGCGCATCGCAGCGGCCTCCTGCACCGCCTTCATCGCAGCGCAGTTGCTGGATATCAGCGTGTTCGACCGGCTGCGCAGTGGCAATTGGTGGCGCGCGCCGATCGTGGCCACCACCTGCAGTGCCACGCTGGATACGGCGATCTTCTGGAGCATCGCCTTTGCCGGTGTCGGCCTGCCGTGGATCAGCTGGGCGGCCGGCGATCTGGCAGTGAAGCTGGGCATGGGCGTGTTCCTGCTCGGCCCGTTCCGCGCGCTACTGTGGCGCAGTGCGCCGCGGCCGCAGGGCTGACCGCAGCGCCTACGTACGGGCGATCAGGCAAACAACAGACGCGGTGGTTGGATGCGATTCCAACCCACTGCGCTTTGCAACCCGGTCTGCATACCACTCGCCTCATAGCGCAAGCGACGCAACTTCCGGATACCGGCCGATCAAGGCGATGGCGCTGCCACGTCCTTGCCGGCCGGAAACGCCAGTCCTTGCGCGTGCGCGGTGGTGAAGATGCTGTGCCGTGCCTGCTGGATGGCCGGGGTCGGTGCGATCAGCCGCGGCCGGCGATCCAGCGTGCAACTCAGGCCCGCTTCCACCAGCGTGGCATGGGCCTGGTGCAGCGCTGCTGCGCTCTCGGCCGACAGCCACTGCACCTGCACCAGCGCATCGATCAAGGCGGGCGTGGCGCAGGCCAGCAGCAGCGCGGGATGGTGTGCGGCCTGCCCGAGCACGCCGGCCTGCAGGACGAATTCCAGATCGACCAGGCCGCCGGCACCCTGCTTGAGATCCAGTCGCCCCGCATCGCTGCGATCCAGCTCGCTGCGCATGCGCGCGCGCATCTTGCGCACGTCCTCGTGCAGCGCTGCGGTGTCGCGCACGCGTGTCAGCGTGTCGCCACGTACCTGCGCGAAGGCCGCGCACAGCGCCGCATCGCCGGCCACCGCACGCGCGCGCACCAGCGCCTGATGTTCCCAGGTCCAGGCGCGGGCGTGCTGATAATCGCGGTAACTGGCCAGCGAGGACACCAGTGCGCCCTTGCCGCCGTCCGGGCGCAGCCGCACGTCGATCTCGTAGAGACGGCCGGCGCCGGTTTCGGCAGCCAGCAAGGTCATCACCTTCTGCGCCAGCCGCGCAAACCAGCGCCCGGCGTCCAACGGTCGCTTGCCATCGGAAGCCTCCACCTGCCGCGGGTGGTCGTAGAGAAACACCAGATCCAGGTCCGAGCCGAAGCCCAGCTCCAGGCCACCCAGACTGCCGTAGCCGATGATGGCGAACGTGCCGCCCGGCACCTGCCCGTGCGCAGCGATCAGTTCGCGGCGCGCCAGCTGCAGCACCGTCTGCACCACTGATTCGGCCAGCCAGGCCAGCTGCTGGGTGCTGTCCACGGCCTGCTGGCGGCCATCGAGCGTGGCCAGTGCAATGCGGAAGCTCAACGCGAGGCGGCGCTCGTTGAGTTCGCGCAGCGCCGCTTCGGTGTCCTCGATCTGCAAGGTGTCCAGGCACGCAGCCTGCAATGCGTCGCGGTCGGGCAACGGGCCGCTGATGCGGGTGTCGAGCAGTTCGTCCAGCAACAGCGGATGTGCAGCCAGGCGTTCGGCCAGCAGGGCGCTGCGCGAGAGCACATTGACCAGGCGTGCGAGTGCGCTGGGCTGTTCGTCCAGCAGGGCCAGGTAGCTGGTGCGGCGCAAGGTGGATTGCAACAGGCCGAGCATGCGGCGCACGGCGGCATCGGGCTGGCTGGCGCGGGTGGCCGCATGCAGCAGCGCAGGCATGACACGGTCCAGGCGCGCGCTTGCGGTATCGGAGAGCGCACGCACGCCGGAGGACTGCGCAAAATCGGCCAGCACCTGATGCGCGCCGCCTGGGTCGTGCAAGCCAATGCCGGCCAACGGCGCGGCATCGCCTTCGGGCAAGGCGCGCCAGTAATCGGCAAGCGCATCGGGTGCGCTGGTGCGGACACGTGGTGCCAGCAGCTCGGCAAATTCGGCGGCAACGCGCGCGCGTTGCGGAGCGAGTGCCTGCAACAAGGCCGGCCAATCCGCGTGGCCCAGGCCCAGCGCGATGCGTTCGCGATCCAGCGGCGCCTGCGGCAAGGCATGCGTCTGTGCATCGCGCAACATCTGCAGACGATTCTCCAGCCGGCGCAGGAAGCGATACGCCTCGGTCAATGCGCGCCCGTTGTCCGCATCGATCTGCCCTGCGTCCACCAACGCCTGCAACGCCGGCAGCAGGCGACGCTCGCGCAGGCTCGGTTCGCGTCCGCCGCGAATCAGCTGCAGCGATTGCGCCAGGAACTCGATCTCGCGGATGCCGCCCGGCCCGCGCTTGATGTCGTCCAGACGATCGTGCCGGGCGACTTCGGCAGTGATCGCCGCCTTCATCTCGCGCAAGCCGTCCAGCGCGGTGAAGTCCAGATAGCGCCGGTAGACGAAGGGGCGCAGCGTCTCCAGCCAGGCTTCGCCGGCATCGATATCGCCGGCCACCGCGCGCGCCTTGAGCCAGGCATAGCGCTCCCAGTCGCGCCCTTCGCGCTGGAAGTACTGGTCCATGCCGGTGAACGACAAGGCCACCCGCCCGGCCGTACCGAACGGACGCAGGCGCAGATCCACACGATGGCTGAATCCATCGGCGGTGGTTTCGTCGAGCAGCTTGGCCAGCTGCTGGCCCAGGCGTGCGAAATATTCCTCCGCCGCCAGCGGACGGGCACCATCGGATTGGCCGCCCTGCGGATACGCGTAGACCAGATCCACATCCGAGGAAAAATTCAGCTCGCCCCCACCGAGCTTGCCCAGCCCGAACACCACCAGCCGCTGCACACTGCCGTCTTCGGCAATCACCTGGCCGTGGCGATCGCGGAATTGCTGCTCCAATGCCTGCAGCCCACATTGCAGGCAGGTTTCGGCCAGGCGGGTGGCACCGGCCAGGGTGGCATCGACGCTATCGAGACCGAGCACATCGCGCCAGACCAGGCGCGTGGATTCGGCGCTGCGATAACGCCGCAGCTGCGCTGGCCAGGCCTGGGGCTGTGCGGGGTCCAGCACCGGCAGCGGCAACGGCGGTGGATCCGGCTGCGCCAGGTGCTGCAACAAGGCCGGCTGGCGCGCCAGGGTATCGAGCGCAAACTCGCTGGCGAGCGCAACCTGTGCGAGCTGCCGATCGACGTCATCGCCCGGCCAGGGCTGGTCGGCCGGCACGGCATGACGAACACGCGCCACGGCCCGCTCGATCAGGGCGGTGAGCGCAGGAGACACGGACATGATGGGCGGCGACATGCGCCGATTCTGGCATCCCTGCGCGATGGCGGCATATGTCTACGGTTGATCCAGCGGTGTCGAGGGTCAGCAATGCAACTACCGGGTTTACCGCCGCGCTGCGTGTAGTCCCATCAGCACGCGGCCATGTCGGCGGGCGTGATGTCCTCACTGGTTGCGGGCTCCTTGGCGGCTTGTTCGACGTCTCTTTTTTAGGCGTTGTGCCCCGAAGGGGCCTCAGCGTGTGGATAGCTCAGTTGCGGAGCAATTGATGTGCGACTTGGCTGCAGGGCCCTTGCCCGCCCACCATCGCAGGACACGCCGCAAGTACGTCCCTGTAGGCTTTTACGCGGCATCCATGCCGTGTAAGGTCCCGCGACGGTGGGCGGACAAGGACCAGTCAAACTGGTCGGTATGTGTGGCCTTCAAACAACAGCAAACCACAGCACGTGCCAACCCACCACCCCGCATGCGACGCAGCCCAGCAGCACTGCCAGCCACGCACTCCAGCGCGGCGCGTACGCCAGGCCCAGCGCTACCCACAGCGCGGCCACGCTGACAAACCCCAGCCACAACAAGGTGCCCACCGCTCCGCCCCAAGCGAGCACGCACAGCACCAGCGCGGCGATCAACAGACAGACAGCCATCGCGCGCAGCAACCAACGCTGCATGACCGGCGCAGTGCGGCGGCCGGTGAGCTGCTCGTAATGGCGATGCATCGCCACGGCCAGGGCCATCATTGCGGCATGGCAGAGCGCGGTGCCCAGCAACGCAGCCGTCAGCCCATCCATGGTGGATGTCCCAGCGCCCAATTCACGCCCCCCAGCGCAGCGATACCCACGCCCAGCCAGCCCCACATGCGCAACGCACTGCGCGCTCGAAACATCCACAGCACGACGACGGTGTAGATGGCGAAACTCAGCAAGGTCATGCTCAGCACCGAGACCGCAGGCGACACGCCGACTAATCGCGACAGCAGCTGCGCCAGCACGCTGCAGCCGGTGGAGGTCAGCGCATAGCCGCCGACGCTGGCAGCGAGTACGCGACCGGCAACCGACCAGCGGTAGCAAGTCACCGACGCGGCGCTCGAAGAACGCTTCACAACACATCCATCACAGCAGCGGCGCCGCGCCTGGCGCGTGTCGGCAGCGGTCGCACGGCGCTGCGGTGCGCCCGATACGCCGCGTAGGCGAAAGCAACGCCGAGGGCGAGCGAGACCAGCTCGACCCCGGCGCGCTGCAGGTCGTCGGCAGCCAGATACACACCCAGGTGCTGTCCGGTGGTGACCGCATTGAGCAGCGGCAAGCCCAGGCACAGCAACGCGGTCATCGCCAGTTGTTCCACCCAGGCACGGGCGGGCCGGCGCAGCAGCGCATGCAGCAGTGTGGCCGCCCACGCCCACAGGAATGCGTGGATTTCGATCTGGCTGCGCGCGGCCTGCGCAGCCGGCACCAGGCGGTTGGCATAGAAATACGCAATGCTGGCCAACGCGGTTCCTGCGAGCGCGGCGGCATTGAGCGCTTCCACCACCCGATAGATGCCGGCCGTGGCCGCGCCGAACTCCTGCTCGCTACGCCGACGCCGCTTGATCGAAAACAGCACCGTGCCGGTGGCCATCATCAAGGTGCCGGCCAGGCCGCAGATGAAATACAGCCACTTGCTGGTCCAGCCGCCGAAACCGGCCACGTGCAAGGTCTTGATGACCTCTTCCACGTCCTGCGCATGCATGTCCGTCCGGGCGGCATCCGCATGCTGCTCCAGCACCGCACCGCTGTTCGCATCGAACACCACGCTGTTGGCAGGATTGAGCAGGCGCCGCGAGCGGCCGGTATCGGCCACGCGCGCGATCACACGCAGCCTGCTGTCAGGGCGATCGGGCCGCTCGATCACCAGTGTCTGCGCAGGCGCACCATTGCGCACCGCTGCACGCTGCACCAGTTCCGGCAGATAGGCGGGCACGCTGTTGACCGCGATTTCACCTGCGCCGGCCGCAGGCGCTGCCGGCGTCAGCGCATCGGCATACCACGTGTACGCGGCCTCGTCGCTGCCATACAGCGCCTGCAATGGCCCGGGCATGTAGCTGGTGGCGAAATACGCCAGGCCGGTGTAGACGATCATCAGCAGGAACGGCAGCGTCAGCACCGCCGTGGCGTTGTGCGCGTCCAGCCACGAGCGCTGGCCCTTGCCCGGGCGGAAGGTGAAGACATCCAGAAAGATCCGCTTGTGCACGATCACCCCGGACACCAGCGCGATCAGCCCGCACATGGACACCCAACCCACCAGCCAATAGCCGGGAATGCCGCCGTGCAAGGTGTAGTGGAAGCTCATGAAATGCCGGCCGCCTTCGGTCTGCCGGCCCCACGGCGATGGCAGCAGCTCGCCGCTGCCGGGATCCAGCGCTGCCTGGCCCTGGCCATCGGATGTCCGCCAGACCAGCGTGAGCGCCTCGCCCGGATGCGTAGGCAGGCTGATCCGCCACAGGCGCGCCTGCGGCGCAAGCTGGCGCAGTTGCGCCAGTGCACGCGGCACCAGCGCGTCTTCCGACAGGACCGTGTGCATGCGCGCACTCGGCAGGGCCGGTGTGGCCTGCATCCAGCTGGTGATCGGATCGCGAAACACGCTGAGCGTGCCGGTCAGGAAGATCGCGCACAGCAGCCAGCCGCAGCTCAGGCCGCACCAGGTGTGCAGCCAGGCCATGCTTTGGCGAAAGCCATCTTTCATCCGGCATGCACCAGGCACCACCGCAGCACGCGTGCACGCATCACAGCGCGCCGCGCAGGGTCACCATCACATTGCGCGGTTCGCCGTAATAGCGCCCGTTAACGAAGCTCGACAAGGTGGTGTAGTAGTGCTTGTCGAACACGTTGTTGAGATTGACCGCCACCGACCACTGCCGGTTGACCTGATACCGCGCCAATGCGTTCCAGACCGCGCGCCCCTGGATCGGCGCAGTGGCAGTGCCGATCTGCCGGTACGCCGCGCTCTGCGCGCTGACACCGCCGCCGACGGTGACATCCTGCAGCACGCCCGGCAGCCGGTACGTGGTCCATACCCGCAGCAAGTGCTTGGGCGTGTAGCTGTTGAAGGTCTGGCCCTGGCTGCTGACATCCTGCAGGTAGGTGGTGCGGTTGAAGGTGTAGCCGGCAAACACGTTCCAGTCGCGCAGCACCTCGCCGCTGACTTCGGCATCGAAGCCACGGCTGCGCACCTTGCCGCTGTCGATGTAGCAGAAATCGTTATTGCGGCAGGTGGGGCTGGTGCTCAGGTCGGCCTGGGCGCGGTTTTTCTGCTCGATCTGGAACAGCGCAAACGCGCTATTGATGCGCCCGTCCAGCCACTCGCCCTTGAGGCCCAGCTCGTAGTTGGCCCCGGTCATCGGCTTGAGCATCTCGCCGGCTTCGGTCTGCGCGTTCTGCGGCTGGAAGATGTCTGCGTAACTGGCATAGGCCGACCAGGTCGGGCTCAAGGCGTACAACAGGCCGGCGTACGGCGTGACCTGCCCGGTCTCGCGGGTGTGCTCGATCGATTGCGATGGCGACAGCCCGGTGGTGGTGGTGTTCCAGCGGGTGTCGTGCCAGCTCACGCGGGTGCCGACGATGGCCCTCAACGGATCGGTCAGCTGCCAACGCAATGCGCCATACATGCCGAATTCGCGCGAAGTGCCATGCCGGGCCTCACGTGCATTAGCGAAGATCTCTTCGTCGCTGATCGCCCGCACATTGCGCTGCAGAGCGAACACATTGAAGGTCTGGAAGTTGTTCTTGTTGCCGTAGACGGTATCGACCGTGTTCTCGGCAAAATTACTGCCCAGTACCACCTCATGCCGGCGGCCCAGCGCATTGAACTGCCCGATCACATTGGCATCGAAGCCGAACGCATCCGCATCGGAAATGGTGCGCGCGGCCAGCAGCGCGCCGGTGCCGTTGGCCGGATTGATCGCGCGGCTGGAGCTGGCGTATTTCAGATCGTGCAGCTCGCGTACCTGCACCGCACTGAGCTTGAACACCCAATCGGCAGTGAAGCGATGGTCCAGGTCCAGATACAGCCCGCGATTGGACGAGGACTGCCGGTTCCATGCCGCACCCAGATTGGTCTGGCGCGGCAGGCCGATATCGCGGCCATCGCTGAAACTGGGCAGACCGCCGAAGAACGGCCGGCCTTCAACTTGTTCGTAGCTCACGCCCAGGCTGAGCTGGGTCTGCGGCGAAAACGCGTAGTCGAGCGTGCCGTAGTAGGTAGGCGTGCGGCGCGTGACGCCATCCACGAATGAGCGCTGGTCCTGGTAATCGATCACCCCGCGCGCGCGCAGTGCGCCATCGGCGCTCAGGTTGGCACTGGCATCGATCAGCGTGCCGTAGCGATCCCAGCTGCCGCCCTGCACCATCACGCTCACGCCCGGCACGTCCAGCGGGCGCTTGCGCACCAGGTTCACCGCGCCGCCCGGGTTGCCCGCGCCCTGCAGCAGGCCGGCCGCACCGCGCAGCACTTCGGCGCGATCGTAGATGCCCATGTTGGCGCTGTAGTTGCTCGCCCGGCCATACATGCCGCGATTGAGTGGCACGCCGTCGTACTGCACCGTGGTGATGTCGAAGCCACGCGAATAGATGTACTTGCCGCCCTGCGGGCTCTGCACGATGGTGATGCCGGTGGTGCTGGCCAGCGCGTCGTAGACCGAGGTGATGTTCTGCTCGTCCATCAACTGGCGGGTGACCACGCTGATCGACTGCGGAATGTCCTTGAGCGACTGCTCGCCGCGGCCGATGCTGACCGCCCGCGCGGTATAGCTGCCGGTGCCGCTGGTGGCCGCACTGCGGTTGGCCTGCGCGGTCACCTTGACGGTGGGCAGCAGCCACGCATCCACCTCGCTCCTGGTCGCGCTGGGCTGCGGCGCGGCGCGCAGCACGTAGCCGCCGGTCTGCAACGGCACGGCCTGCAGGCCGCTGCCGGCCAGCAGCGCAGCCAGGGCGGCCGGTGCGGTATAGCGGCCCTCCAGCCCGGCGGTGGTCTTGCCGTCGGTCTGCGTGGCGGTGAAGCTCAGCAACAGGTTGGCCGAACCGGCCAGTTCACGCAGTGCAGGTGCCAACGGGCCGGCGGGGATGCGATACGCCTGGCGGGCATCCTGCGCGGCAGGCGCGGTCTGGGCGATGGCGTCGGGCATGCCGGCGCAAAGTGCCAGGCTGCACAGCGCAAGCGCCACGGCCGTGCCGAGCGGCCGCTGCACGGCGCTGCGCTGAGACGAGGAAGAGGAAAGTTGGCCGCGGCGGCGGGCAGTGATCGACATGCTGTTCCCACAAAGGTTTGGTGTCGCACTGACACCGTCATTGGGGAGGTGCCACAACGGCGGCGATCGGGCAGCCCGGATGCATCTTATTTTTTGGCGACGTGCCGGCTGGCAGCGCCTCAGCCCTGCCCGGCCGCCTGCACCGTCACCCAGTAACGGCTGCGCCGGCTCACCCGCACCGGCAGCACGCTGGGCAGCATCGCCAGGATGCGGTCGGTGTCGTCCAGCGGGAACACGCCGGAGACGCGCAGGCCGCCTACCAGCGGGTCGCAGCGCAACAGCCCGGAGCGATAACGGCCCAGTTCGGCGACAAACGCATCCAGGCGCCACTCGTCGGCAATCAGCTGCCCGCGCACCCAGGCGGAGCCCTGTACATCGGCCGGCGCGATGGCGCCGAGCGTGTCGGCGGTAAAACGGCACTGTTCCCCCGCCTGCACGCGCCCGACGGCCTGCGCGGCCGCATGTGGCCGCACCTCCACCGCGCTTTCCAGCACGCTCAGCCGGGTGTCGTGTTCGTCCTGGCGCACGCAAAAGCGCGTGCCCAATGCGCGGATATCGCCCTGCGCGGTGCGCACCAGCAACGGCCGCGCATCGTGGCCCGCGCCCAGCGCCTGCGCGGTGGTCACCATGATCTCGCCGGCCAGCAACTGCAGCAGCCGTTGCTGCGCGTCGAACCGCACATCGATGGCGCTGCGGGTGTTGAGGGTGATGCGGCTGCCATCCTGCAACTGCACCTCGCGGCGCTGCCCCGTCGCAGTGGCGTAATCGGCGGTGGCGCGCTGCCAGCGTTCGGTGCGCGAGGCCAGCACGCCGGTGGCCCCGGCCACCCCACCCCATAGCAGCAGATTCAGCGCCTTGCGCCGGCCCGGCGATGCCTGGCCATTGCTGCCGGCATACGGCGACAGGCTGCGATAGGCCGCCTGCGGGGTCAGCGTCTTCAGCCGCCCGGTCACCGCCTCGATATGCGCCCACGCCCGCGCATGGTCCGGATGCGCATCGCGCCATTGTTGCCAGCGCTGCAGCTGCGCCTGGCTCGCGGTGCCGGACATCAGCACCGTCAGCCACTCGGCAGCCTGATCGGCGACCTGCGCACTGATCGGCTGCCCGCCGGCCAGCGGTGCTCGCTGGGCATCGGCGGCGCGCGCGCGGCGTGAGGCGGCATCAGCCATCCGTGCGGCTCACGCCGACAGGGCGAACAGGCAATGCCGGTTGGCACGCGTGAGATATTGCTTGACCGAGCTGCTGGACACGCCCAGCCGCTGCGCGATCTGCGCGTAGCTCAGCTCCTGCAGATGCGCCAGCAGAAAGGCTTCCTTCACCTTGGGCGGCAGCCCATCCAGCGCCTGGTCCACCTGCTGCACCGCTTCCAGCGCCAGCAATTGCAGCTCCGGCGACGGCGCCAGTTCTTCCGGCAGCGCAGCCAGCAGTTCCAGGTAACTGGTTTCCAGCAACTTGCGCCGCTGCCGGTGCGCCATCAAGCGGCGCGCGATGGTGGCCAGGAACGGGCGCGGTTCGCGGATCTGGTCGGCCGCCCCTGCGCTGATCACGCTGATGAAGGTGTCCTGCGCCAGGTCGGCAGCCACGAACGCATCGCCCAGCTTGCGCCGCAGCCAGCCCTGCAGCCAGCCGTGGTGGTCGGTGTACAGGCGCTCCACCTTTTGATGAAGCGCGCCTTGCGTGACCGACACGATGACCTCCTGAACGGCTGGTCCGGACGGCAAGGCGCCCGGCGACAAATGAGAATTGATCTCATTCTAGCGGAAGCCGGCCGAGCCTGCAGCCGCAGCCACCGGCCGATCCGTCACGCGGGTTGGGCGACGTGTGGGCAATTGGCGCCCCTGCCTGAGCCGGCAGTGGCCTGGCCAACCCTTCGACAGCTGGGCGTCTGGCAGGCGTGCGGCGGTGCGGTGGCTTGACTCGCCAGGCGTCGGGCAATAAAAAAGCCCGCTTGCAGCGAACTGCCAGCGGGCTTTGCTCCCTCCCCCACGTCGGGATGCAGGATCATAGTGCGCGCCCCGAACGCCACTTGCACGCTGCACTGCAAAACAACACCAGGCAGTACAGAACTGGCGTTTTCTTCTTCACGTCGCGTTGGCGCGCGGCAGCCTCAACGCAGCAGATCGGGCTGGGCCTGATACCACTCCGGTGCACGCAGCAGATGCCATTGCGGGGTCTGGCCGCGCAGCCCCACCGCTGCGCTCAACATGCCCCAGCGCGCGAGCAGGCTGCCGCTGCGTTGGCTGCCCTGCAATCGCAAGCGTGCATCCACCTGGAAGCGTTCGTTGCGTGCCTGCAGCCGGTCGACGATGACGGTGTCGCCCTGCCAATGCACACGCCCGGTCACCTGCGCCTGGCCTGCATCCACCAGCCGCAGCATCCAGTTCGGAATCGAACGGTCGCGCGCGTATAGCGACATCAGGAATGCCAGGTCACGCACCTGGATGCGCACGCGTCCATCCACACCGACCGGCTGGCGCCATTGCATGCGGGTGTCTTCCAGCACGATGCGCGCCCACCAGCCATCGCGGCGCTGACCATCGGGCCCGGTGAATCCGACATTGCGCAGCTGGATGGTGCTGGCATCGAGACGGAAGTTTTCTGCACGCAGATCGCCGCGCTGCAGGCGCAGGTCCGCATTCACGTCGCCACGCAGTGCCAGGCCGGCAAACTGCAGCCGCGCCGCACGTGCGCCGATCCGCAGGCCGCCCTTGCCGATGCGGCCGCCGGGTTCGATCTGCAGATCGCCGCTCAATACACCGTTGCCGCCATCGAAGCGCAACTGCTGCTGCGGGAGATAGCGGTTGTAGGCACGCAGATCCGGCACGCGCGCATTGGCGAACCGCAGGTGCGCGCGCGTGGCGTCGCGCAACGTGGCCAGGTTGCGCGCGTCGGCGCGCGTCTGCAGCTCCAGACGCAGGTCGCGGCCCTGCACGAATGGACGCGTGGGCGCCTCGTCGTGCGCAATCGAGAACTGCTGCATCTGCAAGGCAAGTGCCGGCAGCAGCTGTCCGCGCGCATCGGCGCTCACACGCAGATCGGCACTGGCCTGGCCATCGATCGCATGCCCCATTACGCCGACATGCGCACGCACGTGCGGCACCTGCAGGCGGCTGCCGGCGCCGAGCTGGCCGCGATCGATGCGCAGATCCGCATCCACCAGGCCCTCGCCTTCCAGCTTCAGCCAGTCCACATCGGGAAACAGCGCCGGAATCCAGCTCAGCGAAGACAGTTGCCAATGCAGGCGCGCATGCCCGGAGGTGCGCGGCAGCAGGCTGCGCATCGATTGCAACGGCAGTTGCCGGCCTTGCACGCGCAGATCCGCATCCAGGGTCAGCCCGGCATCGGCCGGCTCGGGCATGCTGACTTGCAGACGCATGTCCTGATCCACCTGCAGTTGCGCTGCAAGCTCGCCCAGCAGGGCAGCCGGCGTGCGCGTGCCATCGTGCAGCGGTGCGCGCCATTGCAGCTGGCTGCCGGGCTGCAGGCTGCCACGCGTCCAGCGCAACTGCCCATCCGCACGCCCCTTGCCGGCACGTGTGGCGAGCGTATGGCGTCCTTGCGCATTGCGTGTGACATCCAGTGCTGCGGTGTCGCCATGCACGGTCAGCTGCGCATCGGCAAGCTGCAGCATCGCCAGCCCGCGCGCCTGCTCCGGCGCATGACGCGCGATGCTGGCGTCGATGCGCAGCTGCCCGTTGCGCAGCACCTCGCTACCACCCCAGCGCATCCGTGCATTGTCGAAGCGCGCCCGCGAGGGAAACAGTTCCATCGGCCCGCCGCGCAATTGCTTGAACAGGCCCAGCTCCAACTGACCATCGCCTTCGATCTGCAGCTGCCGCAGCGTCACTGCCTGCACCTGGTCGGCGACGATGCGGTCGAATTGCAGGGTCCAGGCCGGAGCGGTCGATGCGGGACCTGCGGGTACGCCAGCGGTCTTGGCGCCCCCGGCGGATTGCGGCACACCGGTGGATGCCCCGGTCGTACGTGCGGGCGGCTGCGTGCTCGCCGCGACGTCTGGGGTGCGTGCGGGTGGCTTGTCCTGCGCAGTCGTTGGCGTCGTCGTACTGGCTGCGTCAGCCGATGGCGCGGCAGCCACCTGCGTGTTCGGCGCTGTCGCCGGTGCTGGCATCGCCACGGTACCGGCTGTGGGCACAGCCGCCTGCATGCCGCCACGCACCCCGTGCGCATGCACCTCCGGCACCAGCAACTGCCGGTGCAGCAACGGCAGCAGCTGTACCTGCCCGCTCATGCGCTGCGCGCTGACGTTCCAGCGGGTGCGTGCCGAGCGGCCTTGCAACTCCACCCTCCACAGCGTCAGCCGGCCTGGCCACCAGGTCACTGCCGGGCCCCAGTGCATGGTGAACCTGTCCGGCTTGCGATTGAGCGCGGCCGGCCCGAGTGGCGTGTTGAGCAACAGGTTGCCGAGCAGCAGATAGCTTGCGTACACCACCAGTAACGCCAGCAACGGCCAACGCACCAGGCGGGGCAATCTTTGCCAGCGGGCGCGAACAGGCATCGTCATGACGGCAAGGCTCCTGAAGACCGCGCACGCGGCATGACGCAGTGTGCCAAGGAAACCGTGAGCGCGGTGCGCAGCGGCGCGTGCGGCGGGGCACCGGCAGGTTGCCCGGTGTGCAGTCGATGTCCTGCACGCGCGGCAATGCGCGCACTACCTCTTCGAAGACGACAAAGCTGGCCGCGTTAACCAAGCCTCAAACAAGGAACCGCTTACTTCGCTTTCGACACCGCCGGCAGCAATCCCGGCTGCGCGTCGTACCATTCGCGTGCACCGGCCAGGTGCCATTGGCGTTGCTTGCCATCGAGTTCGATCCCAGCGCCCAGCACGCCCCAGCGCAGATACAGGTCGCCGCGCCGCTGCTCGTCGTTCAAGGCCAGCCGCGCACGCAGCGACAGGCGTGCATTCTCCGCATGCAGGTCGTCGACCAGCAGTTGCTGCTTGCGCCAACGCACCCTGCCGGTGGCGTCGAGTTCGCCCGAATCCAGCAAGCCCAATACCCAACGCGGGTAGTCGGCGCGTTGCGCAAACACCGACAGCAGCGGCGCGATATCGCGCATGCGGATCGCCGCGTCGGCATCCACCTGGAACGGTGCGCTGGCCTGGATGGTGCCGGCACCGACCTGCATCTGCCCCCACCAGTTGGCATCGGCGCTGTCCTCGCCCACCCGCATATTGCGCAGGCGCACGCGCGTGCCGCTGAGGTCGAAGAACTTGTTCTTGAAATCGGCGCGCTGCAGCTGCGCCTGCAATTCGGCATCGCCGCGCATCTGCACGCCGGCCAGCGCCAGATGCGCGCCCTGCCCGCGCAGGTTGGCGTGGCCGCTGCCCACATCGCCGGCGGCATTGAGCGCCACATCGCCGGTCAGGCTGCCGCTGCCGCCGAGCAGGCGCACGTTGTTGCCCGGCAGGTAACGGTTGTAGACGGTGAGATCGGGCACGCGGGCATCGCTGAAACGCAGCTGCGCCTTGAGCGTGTCGCGCAGGCGCGCCAGTTCGGCGTCGCCATGCATGGCCAGCTGCAGATCGCGGCCGTCCAGCAGGATCTGTTTGGGTGCAGCGCGCGGCGCGGCCTTGAAGATGGGGATGCTCACGTCCAGATGCGCCTGCGGCGTGGCGGCATCGTCGATGTGTCCATGCGCCTTGGCGAAACCGGCCAGCCGCGTGTCGAACACCTGCGCCACTGCCTCCACCCGCGGAATCTCCAGGCTGCTGCCGCTGGCGAGCCGGCCTTGCGCCAGGCGCAGATCGGCCTCGACCAGGCCACCGCCTTCGAGCTGGAACCAGGGCTTGCGCACGAACAGCTCGGCAATCCAGTTCAGCGATTCGAACTGCCAGCGCCCACGCACCTGCCCGGACAGGCGCGGCAGCACCTGCGCAGGATCCTGGAAGGGGATGCTGCGTCCGGCAACGCGCAGATCGGCCTGCAGCTCGCTGCCCGTCTTTGCGTCGCGTGGCAGCCGTGCCTGAACGCGGATGTCGCGCGCCACGTCCAGCTGCAGCGCCAGCATGCCGCGGTCGGTCGCCCCGACGCCGGCCATCAACGGCAGGCGCCAGACCGCATGGCTGCCTTCCTGCAGCGTGCCGCGGTCCAGCGTGATGTCGGCCTCCACCCGCGCCGCCGACGGCCCGCTGCGGATGTCCACATGCGGCGCACCGGTGTCGATCTTCAACGCCACCGTAGCGGCCTTCAGCTGCAGGCGCGCGTGGGTGATGCCGAGCTTGCGCAGGCCCGGCGCTTCATCGCGGTAGTGACGCGGAAACTGGAATTGCGCATCCAGCTGCGCGCCATTGAACACCTGCACCCCGTCATAGCTGACCACCGCATCGCTGAAGCCTGCCTCGGAGGGAAACAGCTCCGACGGGCCACCCTTGAGCTGCTTGAGGAAGCCGACGCTGCCATGGCCCTGCCCGGCGATCAGCAGCTTGCCCAGGCGCGCGCTGCGGATGCTGTTGCTGGTGATCGCATCGAAGCGCAGCGTCCAGCCCTGGTCGCCGCGTGGCGGTGGCGGAATCGGGGTGTCGGAGGTTTCCACCTCCGCGCTCAGGCCGGTGGCGTGCAGCCACGGCAGGCGTACCTCGCGTCGCAACAGTGCCAGCAAGGCCACGCGCGCATTGGCGCGATCGGCATGAAACACGTACACGGTGCGGTTGGCCTGCCCGCGCATGCGCACGTTCCAGGCCATCACCTGCCCCGGAAACACCGTCAGTGCCGGGCCGGTCTGCATGGTGAATTTATGCGGCTGCCGATTGGTGACGGCATCGAACAGCGGCGTGTTGAGAAACAGGTTGCCGGCCAGCAGATACAGCGCATACAGCGCCACCAACACGACCACTGCGATGCGCCATGGCCGGGGCCAGCGCTGGAAGCGGTCGCGAAGAGAGGGCATGGGCGCAGGCACAAGTCGAGTCTGCCGCCACTATCGCGGTTGCGCTGGCGGCGAAGCGTGAACGTGGGCGATGGTCCATTACCGCACACGCTGCGCGCCAGCTGGGGCTGCATGGCGGCCGGCTGCAGCGCGGGTGGTGCGCGAGACGGCCGGCCAGGTCCGCCAGGTGACCGCACGCCGGCCAGCGGCGACACCAACGCCACATATGGCAGCGTCCCAGATGCGCAACGGGAGTGGATGAAGCCTCGCCCGTGCCGTGCTCCTGCCACGCAACAGGTCGCTTCGCACGCGTCCGACGCGGCCCGCGAGGCGCATTGCACCATGGTCGCAGCGCGGCCGACGCACGCAGCGGCGATAATGGGACGTCTCCTGACTGCTGTGCCGCCCATGTCCGACGAACGCATCCTGTACGCGCCGCTGCGCGAGCGCCTGGTTTCTGCCGAGGCCGCTGCCGCATTGATCCAGCCCGGCGAGACCGTGGCGATGAGCGGCTTCACCGGCTCCGGTTACCCCAAGGCGGTGCCGATGGCGCTGGCGCAGCGCATCGAAGCGGCGCATCTGCAGGGCCAGCCGTTCCAGATCAAGTTGATGACCGGCGCGTCCACCGCGCCGGAACTGGATGGCGCACTGGCCAAGGCCGACGGCATCGCCATGCGCATGCCGTTCCAGTCCGACCCGGACGCGCGCCAACGCATCAACGCCGGCACGCTGGACTATATCGACATCCATCTCAGCCACGTCGCCCAGCATGTCTGGTTCGGTTTCTACGGGCAGATCGACACCGCCGTGGTGGAGGTCTCGGCGATCCGCGCCGACGGCAGCCTGGTGCCGTCCACCTCGATCGGCAACAACAAGACCTGGCTGGACCTGGCCAGCAAGGTGATCATCGAGGTCAACGACTGGCAGCCGGCCGGCCTGGATGGCATGCACGATGTCTACTACGGCACCGCGCTGCCGCCGCAGCGCAAGCCGATTCCGCTGATCCACGGCGACGACCGCATCGGCGAGCCCAGCCTGCGCTGCGATCCGGACAAGATCGTGGCAGTGGTGCGCACGCATGGCCCGGACCGCAACAGCCCGTTCGCCGCTGCCGACGACAGCAGCGAACGCATCGCCGAACACTTGATCGCGTTCCTGCGCCATGAAGTAAGCAAGGGCCGGCTACCGGCCAGCCTGCTGCCGCTGCAATCGGGCGTGGGCAATATTCCCAATGCGGTGCTGGCCGGGCTTGCACGCAGCGGCTTCCGCGATCTGGAGGCCTTCACCGAGGTGATCCAGGACGGCATGCTCGCGCTGCTGCGCGATGGCGTGCTGCGCTACGCCTCGTGTACCGGTTTTGCGCTCAGCCCGGAGGGCAACGAGGAATTCAAGCGCAATATCGATTTCTACCGGCAGCGCATCATCATGCGCACGCAGGAGATTTCCAATCACCCGGAACTGGTGCGCCGGCTCGGCTGCATCGGCATGAACGGCATGATCGAGGCCGACCTGTACGGCAACGTCAATTCCACCCACGTGATGGGCAGCCGCATCATGAACGGCATCGGTGGCTCCGGCGACTTCGCGCGCAATGGCTTCCTGTCGATCTTCCTGAGCCCCAGCATCGCCAAGGCCGGCAGCATCTCGTCGATCGTGCCGATGGTCAGCCATGTCGACCACACCGAACACGACGTCTCGGTGATCGTCACCGAGCAAGGCCTGGCCGATCTGCGCGGCCTCACGCCCAAGCAACGCGCACGCCAGTTGCTCGATCACTGTGTGCACCCGCGCTACCGCGATGCGCTGGAAGATTACGTGGCGCGCGCCAATCGCGACAGCTATGGCAAGCACACCCCGCATCTGCTGACCGAGGCGCTGTCGTGGCATCAGCGCTGGTTGGAGACCGGGGATATGTTGGGGTGAGTGGGGAATCGGGAATCGGGAATCGGGAATCGGGAATCGGCGGTTGTAGCCCATCGCCTCGGCGCGATAGGTGGTTTGGAAGAACTTCGATGCTGGATGGTGCTTTGGCCGCCGTTGCAGAGGTCAGAGCGCGGTTGTCATGCTGGCGTTTGACGCTGGCCGAGCTGCATTGCCGGTGCCGACCTGCGTGACATCGCCACGTCATGCAGGTGGCGGATAACGTTCCTGCCCGCTCGCATTCGGCGGCAGGACGGCTCTCTCCCCCTCCTGCCGCTGGGCGCGACGGGTCATTGGCGGGTGGTGCCAAATCCGCCGGGCCGGCTCCCTGCACCGGCCCGGCGTTCGTGTTCTGGAGCGGCCATCAACACGACTGTGTGCATCGCGCCAGGCTGCTCGACCGGCGTGTTGACCGCTTGCCGCCCAAGCGCGCGCTGTTTGGGATGTGCAGCGTGCTGGACGCTTTGCACTTTGACTATGCGAAGCACCGGATGGAATCTGCGGCGCGTCAAGGTGCTGCGCGTTGAGATACTGCAGTCCGGATGAGATGGGCTTTGTATTTATGCCCTTGCGCGCCGGCGAGTGCGCCGCATCGTTTGTGGGCATGCAGTCTCAGATCGCTGTCGTCCGCCGTACGCGCATCCCCCGCTCCACGACTCCGCCCGTGCAGGCAGCGCGCGCGTGCCAAGACACGCGCGCCAGTGACGCGCACGCTGTGCCTTGGCGCGCCGCAGGGAGCAGGGCTTCTCCCTTCTCCCTGCGGGAGAAGGTGGCGCGCAGCGCCGGATGAGGGTGCGGGCGAAGCCGCGTCCCCTCACCCGGCTGCCCCGACGATCACGCCGCTTCGGCAACCCGCCTGGCACGCCGCGCACGCACGGCCGTCGCCAGGCGCTCCAGCACCTGCACCGAGGCGTCCCAGCCCAGGCAGCCGTCGGTGATGCTCTGGCCGTAGGTCAGCTCGCAGCCGGGCACCAGCTCCTGGCGTCCGCCGACCAGGTGGCTCTCCACCATGACGCCGACGATGCGCGTCTCGCCGCCTTCCAGCTGCGTGGCGATGTCGTCGATGACCTTGGGCTGGTTCTCGGGGTTCTTGCCGCTGTTGGCATGGCTGGCATCGATCATCAGGCGCGCCGGCAACCCGGATTTGTTGAGCACCTGGCTGGCCGCTTCCACATTGGCCGCGTCGAAGTTGGGCTGCTTGCCGCCGCGCAGGATCACATGGCAATCCGGATTGCCTGCGGTTGCGGCCACCGCAGTGTGGCCGTCCTTGGTCACGGCCAGGAAATGATGCGGGTGCGAGGCCGCGCCCACCGCATCCACCGCGATCTTGACGTCGCCACCGGTGCCGTTCTTGAAGCCCACCGGGCACGACAGGCCCGAGGCCATTTCGCGGTGCACCTGGCTTTCGGTGGTGCGCGCGCCGATCGCGCCCCAGGCCACCAGGTCGGCGATGTACTGCGGCGAGATGATGTCGAGGAATTCCACACCGGCCGGCAGGCCGAGGTTGTTGATGTCGCGCAGCAGACCGCGCGCCACCCGCAGGCCCTTGTTGATCTGGAAGCTGCCATCCAGATCCGGGTCGTTGATCAGGCCCTTCCAGCCGATGGTGGTGCGCGGCTTTTCGAAGTACACCCGCATCACGATCTCCAGCGCATCACCGAACTGCTCGCGCAGCGGGCGCAGACGGTGCGCATAGTCCATCGCCGCGACCGGATCGTGGATCGAGCAGGGCCCGATCACCACCGCCAAGCGGTCGTCGTGGCCATGCAGGATGGCGTGCAGCGCGGCGCGCGAGTTGGTCACGGTCTCGGAAGCGCGCTCGTCGCAGGGCAGCAGCGACAGCAGCTGCGAAGGCGGGGCAAGGGCTTCGATCTTGCGGATACGCAGGTCATCGGTCACAGGCGGCATAACAGTGTCTCGGTGGGCGGTGTTGCAACAGGGAGCCAGGCGCGGCGGCAACAAAAAAAGCCGCCAGTGTGCGCTGGCGGCTTTTCGGGAATGCTGCTGAAGATTTCTTCAGGGTGAGCGCAATCCGTCCTCCGCCAGCGGCATCGGAAAACCGTAGTACCAAAAGTAAAACTGGCTGCGGGGTGCGTTCATTGAGTGCATTGATACCACGCACGTTTCGGCCGTGCCACTGTTTCATCGGCAACGGAACGTTGCAGCGCGCTGCCGGCGCCATCCGGGTCGATGACCTGACCCGCACTTTATCGTGTCCAACCCCCTGCAATTGCGGCGTCTCAAACGCAACCTGCGCAGGGATGCAACGCCGATACGCCGCGGGCATAAGCACGGCCGATCATGACGATGCGAACAATCGATCACCAACTCCGCGGACTTCGGGACTGGGCGCGGTACACCCGACCAGCCCTCTCTCCCCTACATGGCTTCAACCAGCGCCGGCTTCGATGTTGGGTCACTGCGCTGCGCACTTGGACAACGCACCCAGCGACAAGTAGCGGTGACTCCCGCGCTGCCAAGATCCAGTCAGGCCCTGCAGCAGAAACGTTTCGTGTCGACCATCGTCGGCAATCACGCAACCCCACCTGCTGCAGGGTGGATGACAAATGGCGCGCCCGTTTTTGCCTGCACCGCACGCCACGGCGCTATGCCGTGACGTGTGGTGCGGCCGCCACGCTCAATCAGAAGGTGAACACATATTCCGCCGCCACTTCGCGGCCGATCGGATTGAACAGCGTGGTGTTGTAGAAGCCGTAGCCGTAGAAGCGCTCCTTGTTCTCGTAGCCTACTTCGTTGAACACGTTGTTGACGTAGAAGTTGACCTTGGCGTGGTCGGTGATCTTGTAGCCGGTGCTGAGGTTCCAGTAGATCGCCGGGCCCACGCGGCCGAAGTAACGCTTGCTGCTCTCGCCCAGATGCACGTTGGCGGTGTCGGTGACCACGCATTCGTCGGCGGCACTGGGTTGGTAGCCATCGTCGAAACGCGCGCAGGTGCCCCAGTTGACCGCGCGCATGGAGCCGAGCCGGCGGAAGTACACCGTCCAGTCCCAGGCGCCGCCGTTGTCCCAATGTACGCTGCCCCGCACACGGCTGCGCACGCGTTCGTCGCGGCGGTTTTCATCGCTGTCGGTGCGGTAGATCTGCTCGCGATAGGCCAGCAGGTTGTTGTAGTCCAGCGACAACTGGAAGTTGCCCAAACCCGCCGTGGCAAGCCGGTATTTCAGCGAGGCGTCGATGCCGGAGGTTTCCATCTGCGCCAGGTTGATCGGGCCGCGCTCGATGCTGGCGATGGTGCCGTCGGCGTTGCGCGTCACCCGCGAGGTGATGGTGTCGCAATAGCCGGCACCGCCGGGATTGTTCCAGGCGCCGCCGCTGATGGTGGTGCCGGTGCGGCAGCCGGCTTCGGCCGACAGGATCTCGTCGCGGTCCAGATCCTTGATCATTTCCTCCAGCTCGATGCGGTAGTAATCCACGCTCAGCGACAGGCCCTGCACGATGTCCCACACCACCCCGCCGGTGAACGAGCGGCCGGTTTCCGAGCGCAGATCCGGGGTGCCGCGACGGTTCACATCCACGGTGTAGTAGATGTTGCTGTTTTCGTCGTTGCAGCCGCCGGTCTGATACGCGCCAGAGGCAATGCAGCGGTACTGGTCGATCACGGTCTGGTTGGTGGAGCTGGGTTCGCCGAGCACGTAGTGCATGTCAGGCGCGCGGAAGCTGGTGGCCAGCGTGCCGCGCAACAGCAGGCTCTCGACCGGCCGCCATTCCAGACCCGCGCTCCAGGTGGTGTCGCTCTGGGTGCCGACATCGGTCGCAATCGCAGCCGAGGAACGGTAATTGCCGTAGCGATCGTAGCGACCGGCGATGTTGGCGCTCAACGTCGACAGCAGCGGGATCTGGAATTCCAGCCCGGCCGAACTGCGCAGGCGTTCGCCACCACCACTGTCCACCACGTCCACCGGGTAGCATTCATTGGCGCAGGGGTCGGGCGACAGCTGGTAGCCCTGCTTGGCGACTTCGGCCACGGTGGCGAAGCGGATCGGCCCGGCCCAGCCCTGCACCAGGTCGCCGCTGAGGCTGAAACTGGCCTGGTTCACCCACGAATAGGCCGAGTTGTGCGATTTGGCGACCAGGTCGTCGTACTCGCTCGAGGACAGCGGCGCATACAGCCGCGCCTGGTTGATCGCATGGATCGGCGTGCCATCGGCAGCGGTGCCGATGGGGCTGCCGAGGAAATACGCGGTGGCGCGCGCGGTATCCACGGTGCGCACGTATTCGTCCACCGTGTAGCGCGAGCGGCCCACGCTCAGCTCCCAGTCGAAGCGGTCCGCCCACGCCCCGCGCAAGCCGGCGCTCAGGTCCCAGGACTGCTCCTTGTTGTAGTTGGCCAGCCGGTCCCAGCCGCCGGCTTCGCGCCGGGTGAGCTGACGGATCAGGTTCAACGAGCGCCCGGTGGCCGCATCCTGGAACGGGCCCAGATATGCGTACGGCGGGTCATAGGTCCAGCGCCCGATGCTGCGGTTGGCCGACAGCGTGGCCCAGGCTTCGGTGTGCTCGCCGAATTTCCAGGTGCCGTAGAGATAGGCCGAATAATCCTCGCTGCCGGTGACCAGCCCCCAGTCGCCGTAGTCGCGCGCCACGCCGCAGTAATCGCCGGCATTGGTGACCACCCCGGTGTTCTGGTCGTAGCTCAGCCGTTGCCCGTCGATGAACTCGCCGCCGAAGCGCGCGCAGGTGCCGGCAGGTGGCGCCAGGCGTTCGCTGGTGTTGGCATCGACCAGGCTCAGGCCGGTGAACGGGTTGAAGCCGTAGCGGCGGTTCTGCCCGGTCCAGTTGGAATAGGACATGTCGTCGGAGTCGTCCATCTGCGGGCGATCGCGCCCGTTCAGCGGATCGCGGCGGGTGGCCTGCAGCGCGTAGGTCAGGCTCCAGTTCTCGCCGGTGCGTCCACCTGCCCACGACACGTCGAAACTGTCGCGGCCGCCTTCGGTCGCAGTGCCGCTGCGCAGGCGCACCTGGTCGCCCTGGTAGTCGCGCTTGAGGATCACGTTGACCACGCCGGCCACTGCGTCCGAGCCGTAGATGGCCGAGGCGCCGCCGGTCAGGATGTCGATGCGCTCCACCGCCGCGGAGGGGATGTTGCTGTAGTTGGAAAAGTTGCTTTCGCCGCCGTACGGCAGCGGGTAATCGGCCACGCGGTGGCCGTTGACCAGCAGCAGCGTGCGGCCTGGCCCCAGGTCGCGCAGGTTGATCGGCGAGGCATTGGGCGTGTGCGAGCCCCATTGCGTATCGGCCTCCACCGAGCCCTGCTGGTTCATGCTGTTGAGCACGTCGTAGACGGTGGCAAAGCCCTCTTGCTGGATCTGCTGCGCGGAGATGGTGACCACCGGCTGCGCGCCTTCGACCTGCGCGCGCTTGATGCGCGAGCCGGTGACGCTGACAGCGTCCAGCGTGGAGGTGGCACGCGGTTGATCCGGCTCGGCCTGCTGGGCAGTGGCCGACGGTGCGACGGCGGCGGTCAGGGCAAGGGACAAGGAAATCGACAAGGCAAGGCGATGACTGCGGCAGTTCATAAGATCCCCGGGAGAGGCCGGCATGGCCGGCGTGGCGTTCCACTGCAACGACGCCTGCGAGCGATGCACTGCATCGCCGCCCCCTGTCCGATGGCCCCCCGACCGTTCGGCGCAAGCGCCTGCCCAGCGACGCTAGGGTTGCGATGACATCGGTGTCAACACCTTGTCATGCAAGTGTGATTGACGTCGCGATCTGCGCGGTTTTGCGATGGTGCACACGGTTGGGGCCGCGAGCCGGTTGCGCGGGCTGGTGGCGCATCGGCGCGGCGTAGGAGCGCACCCGGGCGCGATTGGGGCATTCCCGGTAAACGCCTCGTCGCGCCCAGGTGCGCTCCTACGGGTCATGGGGTCATGGGGTCATGGGG
>NZ_QEZG01000056.1:0-22733 GCF_003993495.1 Xanthomonas sp. BRIP62418 | reverse complement strand
CCCCAATCCCCAATCCCCGCCTCAAGGCGCCTCGCCCCGTGCCTGCGCACGTGCATTGGCGATCAAGGCCTTGAGCAAGACGCGATCGGTGTGACGGGAGATGGCGATGGCACCGAGCGCGATGGCTTCGGTGCGTAGCGGTGCGGGCACGTCGTAGTGCGCGCCGCTGAGTTTGTTCTGGAAGGCGCGGCGGGGAATGCCCAGCCGCGCCGCCATTGCATGCAGCTCGTCCAGCGTATCGCCGAGCAGATGCGCCCAGCGCTGCTCGCGCCACAGATGCACCGCATCGTCGACGTAGACGGCCACCGGCAGGCCCTCAGGCCTTCTTGGTCTTCTTTTTCTTGCTGCCGTCGCTTGCGTCGTCGGCATCGTCCTGCGGCGCGTCGCCTGCGGTTTCGGCAGCGGCGTCTGCGTCGCTGGCGTCGGCGTCAGCATCTGCCTGGGCATCGCTTGCCTCGGCATCTGCGTCTTCGGCTTCGCCGTCGTCGCCCTCGGCGTCGCTGTTCTCGAACTCGGACACCAGCGTGGTCAGGTATTCCTCGGCGGTCTTGCCGTCTTCGGCGGCCAGGTCGTCGATCATCTGCTGCAGCTGGGTGGAGTATTCCAGCGAGATGGTCTTGCCTTCCTTCTCCTGCAGATTGGCCAGGTGCTTGAGCATGGCCAGCATCGGCACCGGATTGTCGGCGCTGCCCATGGTCTGGCCGCCGATCGACAGCAGCCATTCGCTGTCGTTCTGCAAGCCGATCGCCGCGACCACGCGGCCGTCGGCATCCTGCAGCACGGCATGGTTGGCGATCTGCGGCGCCTGGCCCAGACGGACGATCGGGCGCTTGGGTTGGGACTTCTTGCGCTTGTCGCGCTTGGCCTTGGAATTGCGGGACACGGTGTTCTCGACGCTGGGAATGGCCGACCATTCTAGGCGCTTGTGCGCAGCCCGGCTCGGGTACCGCCATCGGGCCGGTGAACGCCCGCCGCGCCAGTCCACGCTCCTATGGGCCCTCCAGCGTGTCGAAGGCGCCGAGCCGGTATTTCGGGCAGGTTGCAGCGGCCGACACCACGCCTGTGCCCGAGCACGAGCGCGCCGCTGCTGGTCGGGACCGGAATGCAGCCGGAGCGGCCGGCCGCAGGATGCTGGAATTCGGCATGCACCTCAGTCAGGTCTGCACGACAACCTGCCGCCTCCAGCCGTACAGCCGCCAGCAACCGCTAGCCGCCGCCAGGCAACCGCCAGGCAATCACCAGGCCAGATGCCCTCAGCCGCCGTCAGCGCCGCTGGGGCGCTTCGCCGACGGCAGTGCGCGGCGCCGCCACGGCAGCTTCGGCAGCCTTGGCCAGGGCCGTGGCCGAGGCCAGCTGGGTGCGCGTGGAGACGCGCGGCGCGGCCGGCGCGGTGCTGCCGACCGTGGTGGTTGCCGCGGGCGGTTTGGCGTTCTCAGCAGCTGCAGGTCCGCCCGCCGCCGCGGTGGGCCCTGCCGCAGGCAGCGCGGCCGGTGTCCCCACCGCCGTGGTGGCCGCAGTCGCCGCGGCACTCAAGTCCGGCACATGGGTGTCGGCATCGTGGGTGGGCTTGCCCAGCGCAATGCCCTGGCCGGCGCCGGCCAGCGCGGCCTGTTCGGCATCCTGGGTCATCACCACGATGCTGATGCGGCGGTTGATCGGGTTCTGCGGGTTGGTCTTGTCGAACAGCACCGACGAAGACAGCCCCACCACGCGCGTCACCTTGGCATCGTCCATGCCGCCGCCCACCAGCGCGCGGCGCGCGGCGTTGGCGCGGTCGGCGCTGAGTTCCCAGTTGGTGTAGCCGGCATCGCTGCTGTAGGCGGTGGTGTCGGTGTGGCCGGTGATGCTGATGTGGTTGGGCACCTGGTTGATGAAGCTGGACAGCTCGCGCAGGATCGCCACGGTGTACGGCTTGAGCTGGTCGCGGCCCATGTCGAACATCGGCCGGTTCTGCTTGTCCACGATCTGGATGCGCAGGCCGTCCGGGGTGAGGTCGAGCAGCAGCTGGTCCTTGAACGGCTCCAGCGCCTGGCTCTTGTCGATGGCTTCCTTCAGGTCCTGCATCAGCGCTTCCAGGCGCTTCTTGTCCTTGGCGCGGCTGTCTTGGTTGGTGTCGGCGGCGTTGTCGCGCTTGCGGCCCATTTCGTCCTTCTGCCCCTTGGCCATGTCGGCGGTGCCGCCGAGCTTGATCATCGAGGTGCTGGCGCCGCCGGGGCCATTCATGCCCGGCGAGGGCGCCGGCGACTTGCCCGACAGCGGGCTGGGATTGCGGAAGTATTCCGAGATCGCGGCGCGCTGTTCCTTGGTGGTGGCGGCCATCAGCCACAGCACCAGGAAGAACGCCATCATCGCGGTCACGAAGTCGGCAAACGCCACCTTCCAGGCGCCGCCGTGATGGCCGCCGCCCTGCACCTTCTTGACCCGTCGGATGACGACGGTGGATTTGCCCTCGGCCATGACCGCGGCCCTACTTGATCGTCTTCAGGTGCGTTTCGAAATCCGCAAAGCTCGGACGCACGTTGGAGGGCAGTGTCTTGCGCGCGAATTCCAGCGCAATCTTCGGGTTGTAGCCGCGCAGGCAGGCCAGCAGCGCGGTCTTGACCGCCTCGTACATGCGCCCGTCCTGCTCGGCGCGCGCTTCCATCGCCGCGGCCAGCGGCGCGACGAAGCCATAGGCCAGCAGGATGCCCAGGAAGGTGCCGACCAGGGCGGCGCCGACGTGGTGGCCGATCTCCTCGATCGGCCCGCCGATCGAGCCCATGGTGATCACGATGCCGAGCACGGCCGCCACGATGCCGAAGCCGGGCAGGCCGTCGGACACCTTGCTCAACGCATGCGAGGGCGCCAGCGCCTCGTGGTGATGTTTTTCCAGCTCCAGCTCGAGTAGCGGCTCCAGCTCGTGCGGCTCGATGTTGCTGCCGATCATCAGGCGCAGGCAGTCGGTGATGAAGTCCAGCAGGTGATGGTCGGCAACCACCTTGGGGTAGTTGCCGAAGATGGTGCTGTCCTGCGGTTTTTCGACGTGGTCTTCCAGCGCCATGAAGCCGTCGCGGCGCGCCTTGTTGAGCAGCTCGTAGATCAGGCTCAGCGTGTCCTTGTAGTCGTCGGACTTGTACTGCGGGCCCTTGAACACGCCCATGATGCTGCTGAAGGTTTCCTTGACGATCTTGCCGGGCGTGCTGACCAGAAACGCGCCGAACGCCGCGCCACCGATGATCATCAGCTCGTACGGCTGCCAGAGCGCGCCCAGCTTGCCATGCGACAGCACATAGCCGCCCAGGACACTGACGATGACGACGATGAAGCCGATGATGATGAGCATGGCGCAGCCAGAAGCAAACAGGGTTGCTGTTGTTTCGGCTTGCGCGGCGGATTCTTGAAGCGCACGGCGTGAAGGTGTGCGGTGTAACTGAACGATCGCTTGGTGGATCGCATCTTCACGCGGCAGGTTGCGGCGCTGTCGTTACTTGCGCCAGGTGCGCTCAGGCCGTTCCAGCCCTTGATTGAAGGGCTTTGCGGCGCGGATACCCACTGCAAGCAATCTCTGCAACGCTCGTCGTGACGTAGTTTGGCGCAGCTGAGTCGGCGCTTGGTCGCAATGATGGTTCGACGCACTGCCGGGGTCGCTGCGCTGCGTCGCCGATGCGGCAGCGCCTGCCAGTGGGCGCATAGGTAGGCGCAGGTGTTGCAGGCATGCATCCGGCACGGAATCCCCGGGCCGGACACCACGCGTCGGCTCAGGCCGGTTGCGCCTCGGCACCTTCGCGCTGCAAGGGGTTGGGCAGCGCCTGGCCGTTTTCGGTAAAGCCCAGCGAGACCGAGTTCAGGCAGTGGCGTTCGCCGGTCGGCGGCGGGCCGTCGGGGAAGACGTGGCCCAGGTGGCTGTCGCAGCGCGCGCAGACGATCTCGGTGCGGATCATGCCGTAGCTGGTGTCGCGGATCTCGCGCACATGGGCGGCGTCGTAGGGCGCGAAGAAGCTCGGCCAGCCGGTGCCGGATTCGAACTTGGCGCTGGAGCGGAACAACGGCAAGCCGCACAGGCGGCAGGTGTAGACGCCGTCGAGCTTGTTGTCCAGGAACACCCCGCAGAATGGCGCTTCGGTGCCATGGTGCAGCAGCACGCGCTGTTCCTCGTCGCTGAGCCCGGCGATCAGGGCGTCGCGCTGGGCGGGGGAGGGAGGGGTCAGGTCGAACTGGCTCATGGGGCTCTCGCATGCGCGCGCTGGCAGGGGTGCCGCGCCTGCACCCGTGATGTGGGCGTTGTCGGCGTGGTTCAAGCGTGCGGGTGACCAAGCCCCTCTTCCGCCGGGGCGCCGAGCGAGGTTGGGCTGAGGGTACGGCGGCGAGGCCATGGCCCCGTACTGATTGCCAGGTGTTGCACGCACCCTCATCCGGCGCTGCGCGCCACCTTCTCCCACTGGGAGAAGGATGCTTTCGCGCCGCGATCACCTCACGAACGCGTTCATCCCGCAGCCAATCTCCCGCATTGCCGCAGTACATCGGCGCCCCCATCCAGACGGTACTCCTCGATCAAGCACGGTGTCCGTCATGGCGATTCCTTCTTCGATGCGCGGCCTGCTGCTGTGTGGTCTGTTGCTTGCCGCAGGCGCGGCAACGGCGCAATCGGCCACCAGCACACGCGCGTCCAATACCCTGCAGCCGATCACCAGCCCCACGCCCGCCCAGCCCACGCTGACCGCACCGCGCGCCGTGCAGCCTGCGCCGGGCACGGCTCCGGTGCCCTCGCAGCTCGGCCAGCGCCCGTCCGCGCCCACCATTCCGACCCGTGGCCCGGCACAGACGCCGGTGGCACCGGCCGGCAGCCAGGTTGCGCCGGCCAGCGCGCCGATGGTCTACGACCGCAATGGCCGCTTGCTGCAGGGCATGCAGCCGGCTGGCGCCAACCGGGTGCTGGATACCAAGACCGGGCGCTACTACGACGCGGTTCCGGCCGGCGACGGCATGCGCGTGGTGCGCTGACCCACGCTGTCACGAATCCCGAATCCCGAATCCCAGCCATCAGCCCTCGATCGGCAACGCCAGGGTCTCCTTGACCTCTTCCATCACGATGTAGCTCTTGGATTCGCGCACATGCGGCATGGTCAGCAAGGTACTGCCGAGCAGCTTGCGATACGACGCCATCTCGCTGATGCGCGCCTTGAGCAGGTAGTCGAAATCGCCCGACACCAGATGGCACTCCAGCACGTTGGGCAGCTTGAGCGCGGCGCGGCGGAACTCCTCGAAGATGTCGCCGGACTTGTAGGCCAGGCTGATCTCGACGAACACCAGCAGGCTGGCCTTGAGATAGTGCGGGTCCAGCCGCGCGTAGTAACCGGTGATGGCGCCATCGCGCTCCAGCCGGCGTACGCGCTCGGTGCAGGGGGTGGTCGACAGACCCACCCGCTCGCCCAGTTCGGTAAAGGAAATCCGCCCCTCCTGCTGCAGGATGCGCAGGATCTTGCGGTCGATCTTGTCCAGCTCGCGGGTGCGGGTCGTCATCGGGTCTGCTTCCACAAGTTTTGACAGGAGGATTCACTGCCAAGGTGCGCTGATTCCAGAAATGGCACTGCCTTGCTCTCAATATACTGCGTCTAACTATCCCCCTCGGCGCCTGGTTGTGGGGGAATACCCTTTCCAGGAGAACGACATGCGGGTGCTCATTCTCGGTAGCGGCGTCATCGGCACCACCACGGCCTGGTATCTGGCGCAGGCCGGTTGCCAGGTCACCGTGGTCGACCGCCAGCCGGCGGCGGCGTTGGAGACCAGCTATGCCAACGCCGGCCAGCTGTCGTTCGGCTACACCTCGCCATGGGCTGCGCCCGGCGTGCCCGGCAAGGCGATGAAGTGGCTGTTCGAGCAGCATGCACCATTGTCGATCCGGCCCACCCGCGACCTGCGACAACTTGCCTGGCTCAGCCAGATGCTGCGCAACTGCACCGCCGAGCGCTATGCGGTGAATAAGGCGCGCATGGTGCGCATGTCCGACTACAGCCGTGATTGCCTGAACGCATTGCGTGGCAGCACCGGCATCGAGTTCGAGGGTCGCCAGCTCGGCACCACCCAGCTGTTCCGCACCCAGCAGCAACTGGATGCCGCTGCGCAGGACATCGAGGTGCTGGCCCAGTACGGCGTGCCCTACGAGCTGCTGACCCCGGCGCAGATCGCGCAGTTCGAACCGGGCCTGGCCGGCGGTGGCGCGCAGATGGCCGGTGCCTTGCGCCTGCCCGAAGACCAGACCGGCGACTGCCGGCTGTTCACCCAGCGCCTGGCCGAACTGGCCACGCAGGCCGGGGTAGAGTTCCGCTACGGGCAGCAGATCGAGCATCTGCAGCACGCAGGCGGGCGCGTCACCGGCGTGCAGATCGATGGCCGCATCGAAACCGCCGACCGCTACGTGCTGGCGTTGGGCAGCTATTCGGCCGACCTGCTGCTCTCGCTCGGCCTGCATCTGCCGGTGTATCCGCTCAAGGGCTACTCGCTGACCATTCCGATCGTGGACGCACAGCGCGCGCCGACCTCCACGGTGCTGGACGAGAGCTACAAGATCGCGCTGACCCGTTTCGACGACCGTATCCGCGTCGGCGGCATGGCCGAGGTGGCCGGCTTCGACCTGTCCTTGAATCCGCGCCGTCGCGCCACGCTGGAGATGGTGGTCAACGACCTGTTTCCCGGGGCCGGCGATCTGGCCCAGGCCGAGTTCTGGACCGGCCTGCGCCCGGCCACGCCGGACGGCACGCCGGTGGTCGGCGCCACGCCGTATGCCAACCTGTTCCTCAATACCGGCCACGGCACCCTGGGCTGGACCATGGCCTGTGGGTCTGGCCGCTATCTGGCCGACCTGATGCAGGGCCGTACGCCCGACATCGATAGCGAAGGCCTGGACATCTTCCGTTACCTGTCGCCACGCAGCGCACGCGCGCAGCAGGAGGCCGCGTAGTGCGTCCTGCGCAAGCGTTGATCGATCTGGACGCATTGCGTCACAACTACCGCCTGGCCAGGCGCCTGGGCAACAGCAAGGCCCTGGCGGTGCTCAAGGCCGATGCCTACGGCCACGGCGCAGTGCGCTGCGCGCAGGCGCTGGACGGCGAGGCCGACGGCTTTGCGGTGGCCTGCATCGAAGAAGCGCTGGAGCTGCGCCAGGCCGGCATCCGCGCGCCGATCCTGCTGCTGGAAGGGTTCTTCGAACACGACGAACTGCGCCTGATCGCCGAGCACGATCTGTGGACGGTGGTGGCCACGCCGCAGCAGGTGCGCGCGCTGGCCGAGTTCCAGAGCCCGCGTCCGTTGCGGGTGTGGCTGAAGCTGGACAGCGGCATGCACCGGCTGGGCCTGTCGCCGGAAGATTTCCGTGCGGCGTGGCTGCGTCTGCGCGGGCTGCCGCAGATCGCCTCGCTGGTGCTGATGACCCACCTGGCGCGCGCCGACGAGCTGGAGTGCAGCCGCACCGACGAACAGGCGGTGGCGTTCGCGCTGACAGCGGGCGGCATGCCTGCGGAAACCAGCCTGCGCAATTCGCCCGGCCTGCTTGGCTGGCCGGCGCTGCGCAACGACTGGTCGCGTCCGGGGTTGATGCTGTACGGCGCAAACCCGTTCCCGCAGGACACCGACATCACCGCGCAGCTGCGTCCGGTGATGACGCTGCGCTCGCGCATCATCTCGGTGCGCGAGCTGCCGGCCGGCGAACCGGTGGGCTACGGCGCCCGTTTCGTCGCCGAAAGGCCGACCCGCGTCGGCGTGGTGGCGATGGGCTATGCCGACGGCTATCCGCAGTTCGCTCCCAACGGCACGCCGGTGCTGGTGGATGGACAGGTCTGCCCGCTGATCGGCCGCGTGTCGATGGACATGCTGACCGTGGACCTCACCGAGCATCCGCAGGCCGACATCGGTGCCAGCGTGCAGCTCTGGGGAGACGCGCCGCGCGTCAGTCCGCTGGCAACGCAGTGCAATGTCAGCGCGTATCAGCTGCTGTGCGGACTCAAGCGCGTGCCGCGGGTGTATGTGGGCGAGGCTGCAGTGGGCGAGGGCCTCACGCGGTGAGGTGTCTCGCTTCTCCCATCGGGAGAAGCTGCCCCGAAGGGGAGGATGAGGAGACGTGCGAAGCCACAGGCATTTGGAACGACACGTGAGCTTCGCCACATACCCTCACCCCAACCCCCGCTCCGCGCCCGGCCCGCGCCAGCAGCGCGGGCACTCCAAGGCCCGCGCGCCGGTGGCGCGCAGGCAGTGCCTTATCGCCCCGCCGGGAGAGGGGCGATAAGGGGTTGTCGTACGCCGGAAGTGCGCTAGTAACTCCTATGGCGCTGTTAACCGTCATGGCATTGCGGATGCGTAATCGCCTTGCGCTATGAATAAAAACGGCGCGTCGCGACGCGCCGTTCTCACACAAAGCCGAGTTGCTTTTCTGGCGCCGTCAGCACCAACCAATCACAGCCCGGCCGTGCTCCGGTCGCCGCGGAACTGCTTGCGCACCCAGTCGTCGATCATCGCCTTCTCGAAGCGCAGCGGGTCGCTGTCGGTCAGGCGCGGCCCGCTCATCAGAAAGGCCGAATCCACCAGCTTGCGTTCGCCCTGGTCGATCACCTGGCCATCGGCGCCGGTCAGCGTGTAGTTGAAGCTCAGGCGCGGCGGGTAGATGTCCTTGACGATGCGCACGTCCTGCATGCGCGGCCCGCGCCAGGGCTCGTACTGGCCGGCGCGTCGGATGTCGGTGATGGTCACGCTCAGGCGCTGGCCGTCGGGGAGTTTGCGCGCGGCGCTCTGCTGGAAATAGCTCGCCAGCTGGGTGACCCAGTCGCCACGCTGTGCTTCCCAGCGGTTGCCGCTGAAGCGCACTTCGGAAAACTGTGCCGGATCGGTCCAGCGGACATCGACCTTGCCGTCGCCGCTCACCGCGCGCGGCGCCTGTGGATCGGTGACGTTACGTACACGTGCCTGCGCGCCGGTTGCCGCGAGCAGTCCTGCCAGCAACAGGCTGGCGCCGCAAAGGCTGGAACGTTTCATGGAAAGTCTCCAAGCGGAAGGTACGTGGAAGTACCGGGCGTTTCTGCAGTGTGGGGGCGCGTCTGCTTGCCGGCAACGCTTGCCGCGCAAGGCCTGGCAGGGTCATTGCCACGCGGTTAATCCGCGGCGTCGGCACCATGACGGCGGGTTCACTGCGCCTGCGCCTGCGCTTCACGGCGCAGCCGGGAAGATCGCCAGCATGGACACCCACTCTTTCCGCACAAAATCAGCCTCTTCGGCGCCGGCACACATGCCGTCGGACGTGCGCCTGCAGTTCATCGACTGGGCGAAGCAGCACGGCCACAATCCCGCGACCGGGGCGGCCGCCTTCGTCGCCCTGCAAAGCGAGGTGGACCTGGATCTGGCAACGCGCACGCTGCGCCTGGCACCGGGGGCCTCGCCGCGCGAGGCCTTGCGCGAGCACCTGGCCGCGTTGGCGCGCCAGGGCGATGTGGCGGTGCAGTTTCCGCCGGTCTACGCCTACACCGCTGCCAACGGGCTGGAGTATCGCTACTCGCTGATGCTGGTGATTGCCGAGGATTGCGTGGAGTGGACCGGGCGGGTGTGGCAGGACCTGGATTACCAGGGAATGCTCACCGGCCGGGGCCAGGGTCCGCGTGCCAACTACACCCAACTGGCGCGGATGGCGCTGGAACACGAGCTTGATCAGGAGCGTCCCCGTTATGTCCAGGCATGAACTCGAACTGCAGCTGCCGCTGGGCGCACAGGTCGCCACCGGCGAAGATGGTTTCAGCGAGCGCTGCCGCAGCGAATGCGCCAAGCTCGGCCTGTCGCGGGTGAGGCTGCTGTTGCTCGATGCCGAGTACGCGCGCTCCACCGCCTGGCGCGAAGAAGCGCAGCGCTGGATGGACGAGCAATTGCGCCGCGAAGGCGAATGGGTGTTCCGCGGCATGATCGCAGGGATCGTGGTGCTGGCGGCATGCATCGCGCTGTGCGCGGCGCTGTTGTGGTGATGGCCAGGGAACCGGCTGGATGCGTGTGAACCGGGTCGGCTGGCTGTGCACCCGCTGACGACACCGTGCGTGCTTTCATCTGCCCGTCATCCGCCCTGGCATCACCCCTGGATCCCGATTTGAGCACCTCGACCACCCGCCCCGATCTGGCCACCGGCCTCCCGGCAGCATCCGCCGAGCCCTTCCTCGACCCGGGGATGTACCACGAGATCTTCCATAACCTGGATGCGGGGTTTTGCGTCATCGACATGGTGTTCGACGGCGACCAGGCCGTCGATTACGTGTTCCGCATGACCAATGACGCGTTCGAGCGTTACACCGGTCTGTCTGACGTAGTGAACGTGTCCATTCGCGGCATGCTGGCCGATCACGAACAGGAGTGGTTCGACCGCTACGGCCATGTCGCCCGCACCGGTAACCGCATCCACTTCGAAATGCAGGCCAAGGCGCTGCGCCGCTGGTACTCGGTGGATGCGTTCCGGGTCGGTCAGCCCGAGCAGGCGCGGGTGGCGGTGTTGTTCATGGACATCACCGAGCGCAAGCGGGTGGAGCGCGAGCTGGCCGAGAGCGAGGCCCGCTTCAGCGCGCTGGCCGACGGCCTGCCGATGCCGGTCTGGGTGCTGGACGCGCAGGGCGTGGTGCGCTTCGTCAACAGCGCGTATGGCGAATTCTTCGGCATCGACATTTCCAGCGGCACGGTCTCGGCCTGGAGCGAGTTGCTGCATCCGGACGACCTGTCGATCTTCCAGTTCGAACTCGCCGCCGCGCTGGACGAACAGCGCGGCCTGCACGCGCTGGTGCGTGCGCGTCGCCACGACGGGCAGTGGCGCTGGATCGAGATGACCGCCACGCCGCGCTACTCGGCCGACGGGCGCTTCATCGGCCTGGCCGGCAGCAGCCCGGACGTGACCGAACAGCGCGAGATCGAACTGGCGCGCGAGCAACTGCTCGAATCCGAGCGCAGTGCGCGCAACGAAGCTGAGAGCATGGCGCGGCTGAAGGACGAATTCCTGGCCACCTTGTCGCACGAGCTGCGCACGCCGCTGACCACCATCCTGGGGTGGAGCGAGCTGTTGCTGCAGCGGGTCGAGGAAGGCCATCCCAACTACAAGGGCCTGTCGGTGATCGCCAGCAGCGCCCGTGCGCAGAAACGCCTGATCTCGGACATGCTCGATCTCAGCAGCATGTTGCTGGGCAAGGTGCAGCTGGAGGTCGAGTCGCTGGACCTGGCCGAGCAGGTGCGCGAAGCCTTGAACACCCAAGAGCTGGCGGCCGAGGGCAAGGACCAGGTGCTGGAGGTGCATGCCCCGTCCACGCCGTGCCTGGTGCTGGGCGATGCCACGCGGCTGCAGCAGGTGTTGTGGAATCTGCTGTCCAATGCGATCAAGTTCACTCCGGCGCATGGCCGCATCGACGTCACCATCGAGCGCGACGACGGCCACGTGCTGGTGTCGGTGCGCGATTCGGGCGACGGCATTGCTGCCGAATTCCTGCCGCATCTGTTCGGCCGGTTCCGCCAGGCCGACGGCACCACCACGCGCCAGCACGGCGGCCTGGGCCTGGGCCTGGCGATCGTGCAGCAGCTGGTGGAAATGCATGGCGGCCAGGTCAGCGCCACCAGTGGCGGGCGCGGCAAGGGCGCCACGTTCACGGTGCGCCTGCCCGAGCATGTTCCCGACCAGGCCAGGCGTCCGCGGCGCGAGCTGCGCCGGCGGCTGATGTCCGAGCAGATCATCGAAGCGCGTGCGCTCAACGGCCTGCGCCTGCTGGCGGTGGAAGACCAGCCGGACATGCTCGACTACCTGCGCCGCCTGCTGGAAGAGCAGGGCGCCGAAGTGGTCACCGCCGGCAGCGCCACCGATGCGCTGGCGTTGATCGATCATCGCGGCCACGCACGCTTCGATCTGATGCTGACCGACATCGGCATGCCGGGCATGGACGGCTACGGGCTGATCCGCACCGTGCGCGACAACCTGGGGCTGGACGCGGCAGCACTGCCGGCGGTGGCCGTGACCGCACTGGCACGCGACGACGATCGCAAGCGCGCGCTGGACTCCGGTTTCCAGGAGCATCTGGCCAAGCCCTACAGCGTCGCCCAGCTGGTCACCGCGGTACGCGCCGCGCGCGAATCGGTGGAGTGAGGCCGAAGGCGGGTCTGATGCCGCGCCGTCGCGGCGACAGATCCGCAACCGGCCGAAGGGGGCTGTTTGCTGCCTCTTTCACAGCATGTGGCCTAGCGTGATGCACTCCCTCGATGGAGATGACGCCATGTCCAGATACGCCCCGCACGTCTATTCGGAACAAGTGCAGATCGCCACGCTCGAACATTGGGTCTCGCTGCTCGGTGGCCAGGAGCGCGTCCGCGTCGAACTCGACGACGGCAGCATGATCAGCGGCACCGTCGCGGTGCGCCCGAGCATCCAGACCTACCTGGACGACCAGCAGCGCGAAGGGCTCAACGGCCAGTTGCGCATCGACCAGCTGGACGCCGCACAGGAGCCGCACTGGATCTGGATGGACCGCATCGTGGCCGTGCATCCGTTGCCCTTGGGCAGTGATCCGCAAGCCGCGCCCTGAACGATGCATTGACGATGTGTTTACTTCTCGTGGTGGCGGTGACGGCATGATGGCCGATTGTCGCAACTGTTCAGGATTGCCCGCGCAATGAATGCTCCCGCGTTGAAGCTCGCCCGCTGGCCGCTGTCGCTACTGACCGTCGCCGTCCTCGCCGCCTGCGGCGACACCGCCACGCTTGCCATCGAACAGGGGACCGGGCCGAACCCGCAATTGCCCGAGCCGGTCAAACGCCTGATCCCCACCGTCAAGGTGGCGCCGGTCAAGCGCTGGACCGAGAACGCCAAGCCGATCGCCGCCGACGACCTGCAGGTTGCCGCGTTCGCGCGTGATCTGGACCACCCGCGCTGGATCTATGTGCTGCCGAACGGCGACGTGCTGGTGGCCGAAACCGCCGAGCCGCCCAAACCGGACAGCGCCGAAGGCGGTGGCATTCGCAAGAAGGTGCAGGGCGCGATGATGAGCAAGGCCGGTGCCGTGGTGCCCAGCGCCAACCGCATCACCTTGCTGCGCGATGCCGACGGCGACGGCGTGGCCGAAGTGCGTACCCAGTTCATCAGCGGCCTGTTTTCGCCATTCGGCATGGCCCTGGTCGGCGATCGTTTCTACGTGGCCAATGCCGATGCGCTGGTGAGCTTCCCGTACAAGCCCGGCGAAACGCATATCACCGCCAAGCCGACCTTCGTGGCCAATCTGCCTGGCGGGCTGAATCACCACTGGACCAAGTCGTTGCTGGCCAGTGCCGATGGCAGCAAGCTGTACGTCGGCGTCGGTTCCAACAGCAATGTGGCCGAAAACGGCATGGAGGCCGAACTCAACCGTGCGGCGATTCTGGAGATCGACCCGGCCACCGGCAGCAGCCGCGTGTTTGCCAGCGGCCTGCGCAATCCGGTCGGCACTGCCTGGGAGCCGCAGAGCAAGTCGCTGTGGGTCGTGGTCAACGAGCGCGACGAGATCGGCAGCGATCTGGTGCCCGACTACCTCACGTCGGTGCGCGACGGCGGCTTTTATGGCTGGCCGTACAGCTACTACGGCCAGCACGTGGACGAGCGGGTCAAGCCGCAAAACCCCGAGCTGGTGGCCAAGGCGCTCAAGCCCGATTACGCGTTGGGCCCGCATACCGCTTCGCTCGGTCTGAGCTTTGCCAGCGGAAGCCTGCTGCCGGAGCGCTTCCGGCAGGGCGCCTTCATCGGCCAGCACGGCTCGTGGAATCGCGATCCGCCCAGCGGCTACAAGGTGTTGTTCGTGCCGTTTGCCGACGGCAAGCCCAGCGGCACGCCGATCACCGTGCTGGATGGTTTCCTGGACGCCGAGGGCAATGCACAGGGGCGCCCGGTGGGCGTGAGCCCGGACAATACCGGCGCGCTGCTGGTGGCCGACGATGTCGGGAACGTGATCTGGCGGGTGACACCGAAGACGCGCTGATCCCGGCCGTCAAACAGGAAAAACCGGGCCCAGGCCCGGTTTTTTCATGCGCGTTCCGCTATCGCGCGCGCTGTTGCGCCGGTGCGCTCAGCGCGGCGATTCGGGCGACGCGCTGAAACGTCGTGCATAGCCGCGCTCCTCGGTGATCCGGCTGATGTCTTCATCGGCCATCTCCGGTGCGCCATAGACCGCATACGCCACGCTGCCATCGTCGCGCTCACCGACCTGATGCAGGCGATAACGCGGCCGGCCCGCGCCGGTGTTTTCGGGGTAATGCATCGGTGGCGGGGTGTCATCCAGATCCATTTCGCTGTTGTCGACCACTCCACCTACGAACAGGGCTCGCATCGCGTCTCTCCGGTATTGGTGTGATTCCAGCCTAGGTGGGCGGATGTTGCGTAAGCATCAATAGTCCGTATAGACATTGGAAGGGCCGCAGTCTGCAGGTCACGCAATCGAACGCCCGTTCAAGCCAGCACCAGGGCGGGGGACAGGCAGTGCTCCCTTACAATGGCAGCCTGTTCCCGACCCGATGATCCGATGGCTGGCCCGCACGATGCCCCGCTTCAAGCCCTGTTTCTGCCCTTTGCCCAGGGCGTGCTGCCGTGGCCCAGCGGCCCGGTGCTGTTCCTGCGCGCGCGTGACGGCTTTCCGCTGCGCGCGCATGCGGCGGCCGATGCACTGACCTGCGAGCAGAGCTTTCGCCCGTTCGCCGAGGCGCTGGAGCGCAACGGCTGGAGCGTGCGCGAAGAGGGCCAGATCGAGGCCGACAGCACCCGTTACGCCCTGGTGCTGGTGCTGCCGCCGCGGCAACGCGAGGAAGCGCGTGCCTTGTTTGCGCGCGCAGTGGCGCTGGCTGCGCCGGGCGGCCGCGTAGTGGCCTGCCAGTCCAACAACGAGGGCGCGCGCTCGGGCGAGGCCGATCTGCGTCAGCTCACCGGCCTGGCCGGCAGCCTGACCAAGCACCATTGCCGCACCTACTGGAGCCCGCCGCTGCCCGCCGACACCGATGCGGCGCTGCAGGTGCGCTGGGCCGCGCTGGATGCGCCGCGCCCGATCCTGGACGGGCGCTTCGTCAGCCGCCCCGGTGTGTTCGCCTGGGACCGCATCGATCCTGCCTCGGCGCTGCTGGTCGAGCATCTGCCGGGCACGCTGGCCGGGCATGGCGCCGACCTGGGCGCGGGCTTCGGTTATCTGTCGGCCGAGGTGCTGGCGCGTTGCCCCAAGGTCACCGGACTGGATCTGTACGAGGCCGAGGCGCGTGCACTCACCCTGGCGCAGCGCAATCTGCAGGCCATCGCGCATCCGGCGCAGCTGCAGTACCACTGGCGCGACGTCACCGCCGGCCTGGCGGCGCAGTACGATTTCATCGTCAGCAACCCGCCGTTCCACACGCCTTCGCGCGCGGATCGCCCGGATATCGGTCAGCGCTTCATCGCCGTGGCCGCGCAGGCGCTGCGCCCGGGTGGGCAGCTGCTGCTGGTCGCCAACCGGCATCTGCCCTACGAATACGTGCTCAACGAAAGCTTCGGGCAGGTGCGCGTGGCCGCCGAACGCGACGGGTTCAAGCTGATTTCCGCCATCCGCGGCCGCGGAGCGCGCGCATGAAGCTGGTCAAGCACATCGCCAATCTCGGCTACGGCAGCCGCAAGCAGGTGACCCAGCTGTTTCGCCAGGGCGCGGTCACCGATGCCGCCGGCGAGGTGCTGTATGCCGACGACCAGGTGGAGCACGATGCGATCCGCATCGATGGCGAGCCGCTGGATCCGCCACCGGGTCTGAGCCTGTTGCTGCACAAGCCCGGCGGCTACACCTGCTCGACCAAGGACACCGGCCGGCTGATCTACGAACTGCTGCCGCCGCGCTTCCGCTCGCGCGCACCGGTGCTGGCGCCGGTGGGGCGGCTGGACCGCGAGACCAGCGGCCTGTTGCTGATGACCGACGACGGCGCGCTGCTGCACCGGATCATTTCGCCCAAGTCGGCGCTGGACAAGGTCTACGACGTCACCCTGGCCGAGGACCTGCGCGGCGACGAAGCGGCGCTGTTTGCCAGCGGCACGCTCCTGCTGGAAGGCGAAACCAAGCCGCTGCTGCCGGCCGAACTGGACGTGCTCGGCCCACGCCAGGCACGCCTGACCTTGCACGAAGGCCGCTATCACCAGGTGCGGCGCATGTTCGCCGCCGCCGGCAATCACGTGGTGGCCTTGCACCGCAGCCGCATCGGTGGCTTGTCGCTGGATGGCCTGCCGTCCGGGCAATGGCGCGCGTTGGCGGCGGAGGATCTTGCGGTGTTGTTCGGCCGCGGCGCGCAGGCCTGAGCCGCGTTGCCGTTGAGTGCGCATGCGCCGATCCCGGCATGCGCGGCACTCCTTAGACGTACTGCATCTTGCGCGACATGCCGCCATCGACGATGAAGTCCTGCCCGGTCACAAAGCCCGACAGCTGCGGCGACAGCAGATAGACCGCCAGCTGCGCGATGTCGTCCGGCGTGCCGACGCGTCCGGCCGGATGCTGGGCATGGTCGCGCCGCGATAACTTGGGTGTGCGCCGGCGCTGCGGCGCGCGCCAGGCGTCGGTGCTGATCCACCCCGGGCTGATGCTGTTGACGCGCACCTGCGGGCCTTCGCTCAGCGCCAAGGCGTGGGTGAAGGCCACCAGCCCGCCCTTGGCGGCGGCATAGGCCTCGCTATGGGGCTCCGATTGCCAGGCGCGGGTGGAGGCGATATTGACGATCGCACCGCCGCCCTGGGCCTGCGCCAAGGCGGGCAAGGCCTGCTTGCTGCACAGGAATGCGCCATGCAGGCTGGCCAGCCTGCGATTCCACTCCTGCCAGTCCAGTTGCGGCAAGGGCGCCACATGCGGATCGGCCACGCCTGCGTTGTTGACCAGGCCATCGAGCCGCCCGAAGCGCCTGAGCGCGGTGGCGATCAGGCGCGCTGCCTGCGGTTCGCGCGCGGCATCGCAGCGCACGAAGGCACTGCGCCGCGGCAACGCCCACTCCTGCAGGCAGGCCTTGCCGGCATCGGCATCCAGGTCGCCGATCACCACGCTGCCGCCGGCGCCCAGCACCGCCTGCGCGATGCCACGGCCGATGCCTTGGGCACCACCGGTGATCACCACCACGCGGTCCTGCAACGGGGAGGGATTCCATGCGGAGACGGCGGGAGTCAGCGGCATCGGGCGCACCATGGCAGTGAGGTCGCGCGCACTGTAACGCGGGCGCCGTGGTGGCCATAGCAACGCGATTCCCGCGTGCGGCCCGGGCATGCTGGTGCCTTCTGGTGCCTTACCGCGCCGTCATCGGTGGGCCGAGCTAGGGCGCGCCGGCACGGCGCCACGTGTCTCCGACGCGGCCGTCCGGCACCGCTGGTGCCACCGCACGCGCTGCGGCGGTCAGTGCTGCGATGCGCTCAACAACCGTTCCCAGCCGTCCTGGCCCAGGCGTTCCAGCGTCTGGATATTGCGTTCGACGATCACATCCGGGTCCGGGAACGCGGCCACCGCGCGCTCCACGCTGTCTTCGCGCAGCAGGTGCAAGGTGGGGAAGGGCGAGCGGTTGGTGAAGTTGGCCACGTCATCCACCGCCGCGCCTGCGAACTGATAGTCCGGATGGAAGCTGGCCACCTGCAGCACGCCGTCCAGATCCAGCGCGTCCACCGCCGCATCGGCGTTGTCGAGGAAGTCGTTGTAGTCCAGGAAATCGGTGAGCACGTCCGGATGCACGATCAAGGTGGTGTCGATCTGCTCGGCCGGCGTGTCGCGCAGCAGCACCAGCTCCTCGGCCAGTTGTTCGAGCAGCGCCTCGGGCGTGCTGGCATCGCTGAGCACCAGCCGCACCTGCTCCTTGACGTAGACCGCCTTGGCGAATGGACACAGGTTCAAGCCGATCACCGCGCGCTCGATCCACTGGCGGGTGGCGGTCAACGGATCAAGCGTGGCAGGGGTGGGCGTCATCGTGGCGGCGGCGTGATGGTGGGCCAGTGTATGCGATCGCTGCCGGCGCGGCCGCCCGTGCCGCTGCGGCGCCGCGCCGAGCAGGCGCGGCCGACACGGCGAGCCGAGTGCAGGGAAAACCCGCGGCAGTTGCAGCGCTCACGCGGACCCGGCGTCAGCGCGTGCGCCATTGAGGCCGACATGCGCGCGCAAGAATGCAATCGAGGCCTGCGCAACCGTATCGGCGTGCGGGGTCTTGTGCGGCGAGCCGATCGCATGCGCGCCGGTATCGAAGGCCATCGCGCAGGTGTGTGCCGGCGCGCTGCCGAGCGCGGCGAACATGGCCAGCATCGCCGGCACCGAGGCGGTTGGATCCTCCTCGCCGTTGGCAGCGCGGTAATAGCCCAGAAACACCGGGCAGCGCACGCGTGGCCAGGGTGGATCGGCGGCAACCGCGTCGAACAGGTTGCGCAGCGCGCGGAAGCCGTCCGGGTGGATGGTGCTCGACCAGAACGCCAGGGACGCGGCGGTGCGCGGGCGTGGGTCGGTCAATGGCGTTTGCGCGGCGCAGACCTGATCCAGCAGCGCCGGATCGGCCGGCCGGATGCCCGGTGACCAGGCAATCACTGCGGCCACCGCATCGGGACGTTGCGCCGCCAGCCACAAGCCCAGCGTGGCGCCCATGGACGAGCCGACGATCGCCACGCGCGCGCCCATGCGCTGCGCCTGCGCCAGCGCATCCAGTGCCGAGGCCTGCAACACCGCCGGCGTCAGCCCCTGCATCGCGTCGGCCGCGCTGCGGCCATGCCCTGGCCACCGGTGCACGTACAGGTTGGCAGCCAGCGCATCGGCGATCTGCTCGGGCAGGTCGCCGGCTTCTCCCGGGCTGGCGGTGAACCCGTGTAGGTACAGCAGCGCCAGCGGTGTGCGCGTCTGCGCGCCGGCATGCCAGTGCTGGCGTGCCGCGTTGCCCGGTTTCAGGTCAGCCGGTTGCATGGGGGGCCTGCGCGCCCAGGATGGCCAGCAACTCGTGCGCGTTGATCGGTTTGGACAGATAGCCGGCAACGCCGGCAGCGGTGGCCTCGCGCATCGAATCGGTGCGGGTATCGGCGGTCAGCACGATGATCGGCGGCAGGGCGGCGATCGCCTCGCGCGCCTCGCGCAGCGCGTCCCAGCCCGAGGTGCCGGGCATGTGCAGGTCGAGGAACACCAGGTCCGGCGCCGCTTCGCGGATGCGCTGCACCGCGTTGCTGCCATCGCTGTGAAAGCTCACCCGATGCCCGGCGCGGGTGAGCAGGTTGCCGATCACCAGCCGATTGGTGTCCAAGTCCTCGAACACCAGGCAATGCAGCGGCGGCACCGTCGCGGCATGCTGCTGCAGGGCCTCGCGCAGCGCCGGCGGTCGGCTGCGGTGCGCCGCGGCGGCAGCCAGCGCGAAGGTCCAGCGAAACACGCTGCCGCCGCCGGGATTGTCGCGCACGCTCAGGCTGCCGCCCATCGCGTCGGACACCGACAGCGCAATGTACAAACCCAGGCCGACCCCGCCCTCGGTGCGGCTGAAACCGGTGCTGAGCTGGGTGAAGGGGGTGAAGATGTAGGCCTTCTGGTCGTCGGCAATGCCGATGCCGGTGTCGGTCACGGTCACCGAAATCGCCCAGCGCTGCTGCACCTGCGTGGCGGCGATCAGCACGTCCACCGACCCACCGGCCGGGGTGAACTTGATCGCATTGATGACCAGGTTGGTGATGACCTGTTCGATACGCCCCTCGTCGCCGATGAGGTCAGGCGTCTGTGCCGCATCGCTGCGCAGTTCCAGCGCCACGCCCTTGGTGGACGCGGCACTCGCACACACCGCTTTGACCGTGGCCAGCACATCGAGCAGGCTCAGCGGCTTGCTGTGCAGCTGCAGCCGGCCACCGTCGATGCTGGCGACGTCGATCACTTCGTTCACGCGGTGGCGCAGCGCGATCGCATTGACCGTCATCGCCTGCATCAGTTCGCGTTGTTGTGCCGACAAGGTGTCGCCATCGATCAGCTGCGCGCAGTTGATGACCGCGTTCAACGGTGTGCGCAGTTCGTGATTCATGGTGCTGATGAAGCGGCTCTGCGCATCGCGCGAGGCCAGCGCCTGCAGGGCGATCTCCTGCATCGCGCTGACGATGCGCGCCACCAGCAGCGGCAGTACCACGCTCAGCGCCACCGCGTACACGAAGTAGGCAGGGCGCGAGAGCCAGTAGCCGGCCGGCGCGGTCAACAGCATCAGCACGAAGGTGCTGAGCAGCACCGGCAGCGTCGCCTTCTGCCCGTAGCGCGCCACCGCGGCGATGGTGATGAAGGGCAGGAAGGCATTCAGCGACATCAGCAGGATGAAGGCCAGATAGGTCTGGATGCCGATGAACAGCAGGTTCATCGCAAACCCGATCGCATCCAACCACTCGCCTGGCGGGATGAGCCTGCGTCGTACCAGCACCATCCAGACCACCGCCAGCCCCCACAGCATCGCCGCGGTGGGGAACACCGCCTGCGCATCCCTGACCAGCACCGGCTGCGGCCCGTACAGCCAGCCGAAGCACCATAGGGCCACGATGGTCTGCACGATCACCCGGCCGACGCAGGCGCGGTATTCCAGGAACGATTCGAACAGTCGCACGAGCCGGTCGTTGCGCAGCTGCCGGGCGGCCAGAATCAGGCCGGGCGCTGCACGGTTGGATCCACTACGCATCGGGGCCGGTGTCGTCGTTGGGGAGGGTGCGTCGGTAATTCTTGACCAACAGGCCGGCCGCGGTCGCAATGGCGGTGTAGCGCTGCGCAAGCACGCACCCGAGTTCGCCGCCGTCGACATCGCCGCGCAACTGGTCGCAGGCGTTCAGCAGTTCGGCAGAGCCGGTCAGCGAGAGCGTGTTCTTGAGCGAATGGATCTGCTCCAGCGCCTGCGCCCGGCTGGTGCCGGCCTGGCCGAGCGTGCAGCTGGCGATGGCGCGCTGCACTTCCGCCGCAAACGCATCGGCAAAGGTCGCAGCCGCCACCGGGTCCAGCCCGGCCAGCGTATGCAGCGTCGAGCCGGTTTCGATATGCGGCTGTGCGTGCGTCATGGCGCACGCCGTCCCGGCAGCTGGCGGCGCCTGCGGCACCGTGGCCAGGTGCGCGCGTTGCAACAGGCTGGAGAGCAGGCCACGCATGCTTGCATCAGCTCCGTAACGCGCCGGCGCGCGCGTGGCCGATGCCCGGGTAACGGGCGGCCGACACACCGCGCCGCGCGGCCCGCCTGCACAGCGCGGCACAACAAGGCGCCGTGTCAGCCACAACGCGTGCTCAGTCGCGGAAGTTGTCGAACTGCAACGGTAGCTCGAAATCGGCCTTCTTCAGCAGCGCCATCGCATCCTGCAGGTCGTCGCGCTTCTTGCCGCTCACGCGCAGCTTGTCGCCATTGATCTGCGCCTCGACCTTGAGCTTGGCCTCCTTGAGCTTGGCGACCAGCTGCTTGGCCTGTTTCTGCTCGATGCCCTGCTTGACGGTGACCTTCTGGCGCGCACCGGCCAGGTTGGTCTCCATGTCGCCGAACTCCAGGCAGCGCACGTCGATGCCGCGTGCCAGCAGGCGCGCGCGCAGGATGTCGGTCATCTGCTTGACCTGGAAGTCGCTGGGCGCGGACTGGTTGATCGCCTTGCCGTCCTCCAGCTCGAACCTGGCTTCCACGCCCTTGAAATCGAAGCGTGTATCCAGCTCGCGATTGGCCTGGTCCACCGCATTGGTCAGTTCGTGCTTGTCGACTTCGGACACCACGTCGAAGGAAGGCATGCAAAGCTCCTGCTCTCTATAAACAGCCGCCATTCTAGGGCATCGCGTCGTCGCCCCGGTCCACACGCGGTTGGCAGTCTGCGCGCAAGCGCAGCGATAATGGCCCATGCCCACCACCCGCTCTCCGCTTCCCGCCATCACCTGGATGGTGGCCGCCGTGGCCTGCTTCTCGCTGATGGACGCGGGAATGAAGCTGCTGTCGGCGCATTACCCGCCGCTGCAGGTCACCTTGCTGCGCGGCGCCGCCTCGCTGCCGTTCGTGCTGGTGTGGGTGCTGGCCACCGCCGGCCCGCGCTCGATCGTGCCGGTGCGCTGGGGCCTGCACCTGCTGCGCGGGGTACTGGGCATGGTGATGATCGGCTGCTTCGTCTACGGCCTGAAGCGCATGCCGCTGTCCACTGCCTACACGCTGTATTTCGTCGCCCCGTTGCTGGTGGCGGCGCTGTCGGTGCCGTTGCTGGGCGAGCGGGTCGGGCCACGGCGCTGGACGGCGATCGGGATTGGCCTGGTCGGGGTGATCGTGGTGTTGCGCCCGGGCGTGGACGGGCTGATCTCGCTGCCCGGGCTGATGGTGCTGCTGGCGGCCACCGCCTATGCCATCGCCGCCATCAGCGTGAGTCTGCTGACCCGCACCGACACCCCGCAGGCGATGGTGGTGTCGTTCCTGCTGTTCATGGCGATCGGCGCCGGCCTGCTGGCCATTCCCGACTGGGTGCCGTTGCGGGGCGAGCACGCCTGGCTGATCGCCGGCATGGGCCTGGCTGGCGCACTGGGGCAGATTGCGCTGACCCAGGCCTTCCTGCGCGGCGAGGCCTCGATGATCGCGCCGCTGGAATACACCGGCCTGGTCTGGGTGATCGGCTTGGACTGGCTGCTGTGGCAGACCCTGCCCGATGGCTGGACCTGGACCGGCGCCGGCATCATCGTCGCCAGCGGGCTGTATTTGCTGCGGCGGGAGCGGATACGGCAGGCGGATCGCCCGGCGGCGTTGGATAGGCCGTGATTCGGGAGTGGGGATTGGGGATTGGG
>NZ_QEZG01000055.1:0-5978 GCF_003993495.1 Xanthomonas sp. BRIP62418 | reverse complement strand
AAGGTGTTGACGAAACGAAAAAGCCGGCTATGATGGGCGGCTCGCTACACGGAAAGATGCTTCGGCAGATTGAGGTGCAGCGGCGGCAACTTCCTCTTCACGAGGGGTTGACGAAGATGAAAAGCCTGCTAATATGGTCGGCTCGCTTCGCAGAAAACCTTCGGGTCGAAACGAAGCAGCGTCAACCACCTCGAAATGAGGTGTTGACGGCAAGAAAAAGTCCGCTATAATGGGCGGCTCGCTTCGACGGAAACGACGAAGCTGACGGGAACGGCGCTGAGGCCACTTCCCAATGTTCTTTGACAGTGTGCGCAGGTAATTTGTGCGGACGCCTGCAGGAAGGATGATTGTCCATCTTGCAGACGTTTAATCAAAAAGCAACATATTAATTGCTTTGCAAGCGATAAGTTGTCAGTGGTTGAACTTCTGCAGCTAAAGTATTTGTCTTCGGACATGTAATTTTAAGTGAAGAGTTTGATCCTGGCTCAGAGTGAACGCTGGCGGCAGGCCTAACACATGCAAGTCGAACGGCAGCACAGTAAGAGCTTGCTCTTATGGGTGGCGAGTGGCGGACGGGTGAGGAATACATCGGAATCTACTCTTTCGTGGGGGATAACGTAGGGAAACTTACGCTAATACCGCATACGACCTACGGGTGAAAGCGGAGGACCTTCGGGCTTCGCGCGATTGAATGAGCCGATGTCGGATTAGCTAGTTGGCGGGGTAAAGGCCCACCAAGGCGACGATCCGTAGCTGGTCTGAGAGGATGATCAGCCACACTGGAACTGAGACACGGTCCAGACTCCTACGGGAGGCAGCAGTGGGGAATATTGGACAATGGGCGCAAGCCTGATCCAGCCATGCCGCGTGGGTGAAGAAGGCCTTCGGGTTGTAAAGCCCTTTTGTTGGGAAAGAAAAGCAGTCGGTTAATACCCGATTGTTCTGACGGTACCCAAAGAATAAGCACCGGCTAACTTCGTGCCAGCAGCCGCGGTAATACGAAGGGTGCAAGCGTTACTCGGAATTACTGGGCGTAAAGCGTGCGTAGGTGGTGGTTTAAGTCTGTTGTGAAAGCCCTGGGCTCAACCTGGGAATTGCAGTGGATACTGGGTCACTAGAGTGTGGTAGAGGGTAGCGGAATTCCCGGTGTAGCAGTGAAATGCGTAGAGATCGGGAGGAACATCCGTGGCGAAGGCGGCTACCTGGACCAACACTGACACTGAGGCACGAAAGCGTGGGGAGCAAACAGGATTAGATACCCTGGTAGTCCACGCCCTAAACGATGCGAACTGGATGTTGGGTGCAATTTGGCACGCAGTATCGAAGCTAACGCGTTAAGTTCGCCGCCTGGGGAGTACGGTCGCAAGACTGAAACTCAAAGGAATTGACGGGGGCCCGCACAAGCGGTGGAGTATGTGGTTTAATTCGATGCAACGCGAAGAACCTTACCTGGTCTTGACATCCACGGAACTTTCCAGAGATGGATTGGTGCCTTCGGGAACCGTGAGACAGGTGCTGCATGGCTGTCGTCAGCTCGTGTCGTGAGATGTTGGGTTAAGTCCCGCAACGAGCGCAACCCTTGTCCTTAGTTGCCAGCACGTAATGGTGGGAACTCTAAGGAGACCGCCGGTGACAAACCGGAGGAAGGTGGGGATGACGTCAAGTCATCATGGCCCTTACGACCAGGGCTACACACGTACTACAATGGTAGGGACAGAGGGCTGCAAACCCGCGAGGGTAAGCCAATCCCAGAAACCCTATCTCAGTCCGGATTGGAGTCTGCAACTCGACTCCATGAAGTCGGAATCGCTAGTAATCGCAGATCAGCATTGCTGCGGTGAATACGTTCCCGGGCCTTGTACACACCGCCCGTCACACCATGGGAGTTTGTTGCACCAGAAGCAGGTAGCTTAACCTTCGGGAGGGCGCTTGCCACGGTGTGGCCGATGACTGGGGTGAAGTCGTAACAAGGTAGCCGTATCGGAAGGTGCGGCTGGATCACCTCCTTTTGAGCATGACGTCATTGTTCCTGTCGGGCGTCCTCACAAATTACCTGCATTCAGAGATTCATACCGGCACAGGTCGGTATGCGAAGTCCCTTTTGGGGCCTTAGCTCAGCTGGGAGAGCACCTGCTTTGCAAGCAGGGGGTCGTCGGTTCGATCCCGACAGGCTCCACCATATTGAGTGAAAAGACTTCGGGTCTGTAGCTCAGGTGGTTAGAGCGCACCCCTGATAAGGGTGAGGTCGGTAGTTCGAGTCTACCCAGACCCACCACTCTGAATGTAGTGCACACTTAAGAATTTATATGGATCAGCGTTGAGGCTGATACATGTTCTTTTATAACTTGTGACGTAGCGAGCGTTTGAGATATCTATCTAAACGTGTCGTTGAGGCTAAGGCGGGGACTTCGAGTCCCTAAATAATTGAGTCGTATGTTCGCGTTGGTGGCTTTGTACCCCACACAACACGGCATGTGACCCCGAGGCAACTTGGGGTTATATGGTCAAGCGAATAAGCGCACACGGTGGATGCCTAGGCGGTCAGAGGCGATGAAGGACGTGGTAGCCTGCGAAAAGTGTCGGGGAGCTGGCAACAAGCTTTGATCCGGCAATGTCCGAATGGGGAAACCCACTGCTTCGGCAGTATCCTGCAGTGAATTCATAGCTGCTGGAAGCGAACCCGGTGAACTGAAATATCTAAGTAACCGGAGGAAAAGAAATCAACCGAGATTCCCTAAGTAGTGACGAGCGAACGGGGAGCAGCCCTTAAGCTGGAATGGCTTTAGAAAAACAATCTGGAAAGATTGGCCATAGAAGGTGATAGCCCTGTATTTAAAAGGGCCACTCCAGTGAAGACGAGTAGGGCGGGGCACGTGAAACCCTGTCTGAATATGGGGGGACCATCCTCCAAGGCTAAATACTCCTGACCGACCGATAGTGAACCAGTACCGTGAGGGAAAGGCGAAAAGAACCCCGGAGAGGGGAGTGAAATAGATCCTGAAACCGTGTGCGTACAAGCAGTAGGAGCTCGCAAGAGTGACTGCGTACCTTTTGTATAATGGGTCAGCGACTTACTGTTCGTGGCAAGCTTAACCGTATAGGGGAGGCGAAGGGAAACCGAGTCTGATAAGGGCGCATAGTCGCGGGCAGTAGACCCGAAACCGGGTGATCTAGTCATGGCCAGGGTGAAGGTGCCGTAACAGGTACTGGAGGCCCGAACCCACGTCTGTTGCAAAAGACGGGGATGAGCTGTGATTAGGAGTGAAAAGCTAATCGAACCCGGAGATAGCTGGTTCTCCTCGAAAGCTATTTAGGTAGCGCCTCGGACGAATACTACTGGGGGTAGAGCACTGTTATGGCTAGGGGGTCATCGCGACTTACCAAACCATTGCAAACTCCGAATACCAGTACGTACTATCCGGGAGACACACGGCGGGTGCTAACGTCCGTCGTGAAAAGGGAAACAACCCAGACCCACAGCTAAGGTCCCAAATTCACTGCTAAGTGGAAAACGATGTGGAAAGGCATAGACAGCCAGGAGGTTGGCTTAGAAGCAGCCACCCTTTAAAGAAAGCGTAATAGCTCACTGGTCGAGTCGGTCTGCGCGGAAGATTTAACGGGGCTAAGCAGTGAACCGAAGCTTGGGGTGCATAAAACTTGTTTTATGCGCGGTAGAGGAGCGTTCCGTAAGCCTGCGAAGGTGGATTGAGAAGTCTGCTGGAGGTATCGGAAGTGCGAATGCTGACATGAGTAACGATAATGCGGGTGAAAAGCCCGCACGCCGAAAGCCCAAGGTTTCCTTGCGCAACGTTAATCGACGCAGGGTTAGTCGGTCCCTAAGGCGAGGGCGAAAGCCGTAGTCGATGGGAAGCAGGTTAATATTCCTGCACCTCGCGTGAGTGCGATGGAGGGACGGAGAAGGTTAGGTGTACCGGGCGTTGGTTGTCCCGGGGAAAGGCGGTAGGTTTGGATCTTTGGCAAATCCGGGATCCTTTAAGACCGAGCACCGAGACGAGCCTTTATGGCAAAGTCACTGATACCACGCTTCCAGGAAAAGCTCCTAAGCTTCAGCTCACGAAGACCGTACCGTAAACCGACACAGGTGGGTAGGATGAGAATTCTCAGGCGCTTGAGAGAACTCGGGTGAAGGAACTAGGCAACATGGCACCGTAACTTCGGGAGAAGGTGCACCCTTTTTGGTGGCTCATGCGAGCTATAGCTGAAGAGGGTCGCAGAAACCAGGCCGCTGCGACTGTTTATCAAAAACACAGCACTCTGCAAACACGAAAGTGGACGTATAGGGTGTGACGCCTGCCCGGTGCTGGAAGGTTAATTGATGGGGTCAGCCGCAAGGCGAAGCTCTTGATCGAAGCCCCAGTAAACGGCGGCCGTAACTATAACGGTCCTAAGGTAGCGAAATTCCTTGTCGGGTAAGTTCCGACCTGCACGAATGGCGTAACGACAGCGGCGCTGTCTCCACCCGAGACTCAGTGAAATTGAAATCGCTGTGAAGATGCAGCGTTCCCGTGGCAAGACGGAAAGACCCCGTGAACCTTTACTATAGCTTTACACTGAACGTTGAGTTCGTCTGTGTAGGATAGGTGGGAGGCTATGAAACTGTGGCGCTAGCTGCAGTGGAGCCATCCTTGAAATACCACCCTGTCGTGCTTGACGTTCTAACCTAGATCCGTTATCCGGATCAGGGACCGTGTATGGTGGGTAGTTTGACTGGGGCGGTCTCCTCCTAAAGAGTAACGGAGGAGCACGAAGGTACGCTCAGCGCGGTCGGACATCGCGCACTGTGTGCAAAGGCATAAGCGTGCTTGACTGCAAGATCGACGGATCAAGCAGGTACGAAAGTAGGTCTTAGTGATCCGGTGGTTCTGTATGGAAGGGCCATCGCTCAACGGATAAAAGGTACTCCGGGGATAACAGGCTGATACCGCCCAAGAGTTCATATCGACGGCGGTGTTTGGCACCTCGATGTCGGCTCATCACATCCTGGGGCTGTAGTCGGTCCCAAGGGTATGGCTGTTCGCCATTTAAAGTGGTACGCGAGCTGGGTTCAGAACGTCGTGAGACAGTTCGGTCCCTATCTGCCATGGGCGTTGGAAGTTTGAGAGGGGCTGCTCCTAGTACGAGAGGACCGGAGTGGACGAACCTCTGGTGTTCCGGTTGTCACGCCAGTGGCATTGCCGGGTAGCTATGTTCGGAAGCGATAACCGCTGAAAGCATCTAAGCGGGAAGCGCGCCTCAAGATGAGACTTCCCGGGGCACAAGCCCCCTAAAGGAACCATATAGACTATGTGGTTGATAGGTCAGGTGTGTAAGTACAGCAATGTATTGAGCTAACTGATACTAATGATCCGTGCGGCTTGACCATATAACCTCAAGTTGCCTTGGTCCCAACGAACGTTGGTAGATCATCAAACGCAAGCTACGTCACAAGTTAACTATGCGAGACTGGGCGCCTTAATCCGTTTCTTGGATGGCGACGCTCCAACCGTCTCCCTGGTGAAATTAGCGCTGTGGAACCACCCGATCCCATCCCGAACTCGGAAGTGAAACGCAGCTGCGCCGATGGTAGTGTGGCTCAAGCCATGCGAGAGTAGGTCATCGCCAGGGGCTTTACCCGAAACCCTCAGTCCATCAGGACTGAGGGTTTCTTTTTGTCCAAAATCCGCAACGTAACCGCCAAAAACACTGCGCAAGGACGCACGCTGACCAGCGCATCCGCATCCGCATCCGCATCCGCATCCGCATCCGCACCGCATCCGCAGGCTCAATGCTCAGGCTGAGCGCGATACCGATGCCAGGACACGCGCTCGGCGCTTGCGCTGAAGCAGGACGCGCTAGCAAGGCCGAAAGGTCTGAATGTCACCGCAGAACCCGGACCGGCAAGGCGCACTCTAAGCATGGCCCCAGTACCAAGACGCGCGCTTGACGCTGAGGGCCCACTCACTGGTACTGCAGCGGCA
>NZ_QEZG01000054.1:0-68782 GCF_003993495.1 Xanthomonas sp. BRIP62418 | reverse complement strand
TGCTCGGCAGCATCGATGCCAACCGCGGCAACCCGCAGAACGGCTGGGATACCGACCAGTTCCCGACCGACCTGTACGACACCGTCGGCGCGATGCTGGTGGTGCTGCGCCAGGGCGGGCTGGCACCGGGCGGGCTGAATTTCGATGCCAAGGTGCGCCGCGAGTCGTCCGATCCGCAGGACCTGTTCCTGGCACACATCGGCGGCATGGACGCGTTCGCACGCGGGCTGGAAGTAGCCAATGCGCTGCTGACCGCCTCGCCGCTGGAGCAGTGGCGCGCCGAGCGTTACGCCAGCTTCGACAGCGGCGCGGGTGCGGAGTTTGCCAACGGCAGCAGCACGCTGGTGGATCTGGCCCAGTACGCGACCGGTAATGCGCCCAAGCAACTCAGCGGCCGCCAGGAAGCCTACGAGAACCTGATCAACCAGTATCTGACGCGTTGATGCCGTGCCGGTGACCGCCTGCACGCGCAGGCGATCACCGGCGGCCTGCGCGCAGAACCGCGTGCAGCGTCAGGGCTGTTCCGCTGCATCCGGCGCCGCCGGTGCGGCCACCGAATCCCGCTTGACCAGCAGGTGCGCGACCACATGATCGACCATCTTCGCCGTGCGCTCCTTGGCGCGTATCGTCTTCAACAGGATGTCCAGCGCGGCGTCGGCCATGGCGGCGATGGGCTGCTGCACGGTGGTGAGTTCGGGCCAGACCGCGGTGGCGGCGGAGGTGTCGTCGAAGCCGACCACCGACAGATCGCGCGGCACATCCAGCCCGCGCCGATGCGCGACCGAGATTGCAGCGGCGGCCATATCGTCGTTGCTGGCGAAGATGGCGCTGGGGCGACGCTTGCGCGCCAGCAGCTTTTCGGCGGCGACCAGGCCGGATTTGTAGGTGTAGTCGCCCGGTTGCACCAGATGCCGATCCAGCCGCAGGCCGGCATCGGCCAGCGCCGCCTGGAAGCCTTCGAAGCGACGCGTGCTGGCCGACAGATTGGGATGGCCGGCGATGTAACCGATACGCGTGTGGCCCTGGGCGATCAGATGCTCGGTGATTTCCTTGGCGGCGGCGAATTCGTCGATGCGCACGCAGGCCACATCCGGGCTGAAATGGTTGGAGGCGATCGCCACCACCGGCACCTTGGCGCGGACCAGTTCCAAGACCGCGGCCTTGGATTCGCACAGCGGTGGCGGCAGGATCACCCCGGCCACGCCCTTGGCGAGCTTGCGCGCGGCGCGGCGTTCGGCGTCTGCATCCAGGTCGTCCCAGCAATCGATCACCAGCTGGATCGGCGTGCGCGAGGCAACCCGCAACACGCCCAGCAGCAATTCACGCAGGTAGGCGCCACTGGGATCGCTGTAGATCAACGCAATGCGCGTGCTCTGCGCGGCGGCCAGGGCACTGGCCGCCAGGTTGGGCGTGTAGCCCAGCTTGTCGACCGCGCGCAGCACGCGTGCGCGGGTGGCATCGCGCACGCTGCCGTTGTTGTTGACCACGCGCGAGACCGTCATCGGCGAGACCTTCGCCAGCGCCGCCACCTCGTCGATGGTGGTCGCGCGGCTGGTGCGGCGGACCGATTTCCTGACCTTCTCCAAGCGTGGCCTCTTCAAGTGGGTGGCGAACCTGCACGATGCACACAAACCGCTGCGATAACGCAAGCGCTCACTGCGTGCACGACGATGCGACGCATGGTACCGGGAAGCAGGCAGAGCGGCGATACGCCGCCGTGTACGTGGATGTCGATGGAGCATGCCGCATGAGCGCGCGTGCAACGCGGCGCTGCGTCGCGTATTGCGCTGCGTTGGCGCAGCCGTGGTGGCTGGCGGTGACGCTGCTGGGTGGATTGGTGCTGACCAGTGCCGGTGCGCGCGCCGAAGATGGCTACGACTTATGGTTGCGCTACCACCCGCTGGACAACGCGGCGCAGGTGCGCGGCAGCGCAAGCGAATTGATCGTCGTCGGCGACTCGCCAAGCTTGCAGGCCGCACGCGAGGAATTGCAGCGTGGGCTGTCGGGCCTGCTTGGTGCTGCGCCGTCCTCGTCTGCCACGGTCACGCGCGATGGTGCGATCGTGCTGGGTGCGGCCGCAGCGCCACAGATCGCGGCATTGCACCTGCAGACCACCGGCCTGGGCCGCGACGGCTATCTGATCCGCAGCGTCCGCGTGGACGGGCATCGCGCCACCGCCATCGTCGGCGGCAGTGATATCGGTGCGCTGTACGGGGCATTCCACTTGCTGCGCCTGCTGCAGACCGGTCAATCGCTGGCCGCGCTGGACCTGCGCGAGTCGCCGCGGTTGCAGCTGCGCCTGCTCAATCACTGGGATAACCTGGACGGGGTGGTCGAGCGCGGTTATGCCGGTGCGTCCCTGTGGAACTGGCAGACCCTGCCCGGTTATCTGGATCCGCGCTACACCGACTATGCGCGCGCCAATGCATCGCTGGGCATCAACGGCAGCGTGCTCAACAACGTCAATGCCAAGGCCTGGAGCCTGACGCCGCAGTATCTGGACAAGGCGGCGGCACTGGCCAAGGTGTTTCGCCCTTACGGCATTCGCGTGTTTCTCAGTGCGCGTTTCAGTGCGCCAATCGAGATCGGTGGCCTGACGACCGCCGACCCGCTGGATCCACAGGTACAGCGGTGGTGGCGCGACACCGCCGACGCCATCTACGCGCGCATTCCGGATTTTGGCGGTTTTCTGGTCAAGGCCAATTCCGAAGGCCAGCCCGGCCCGCAGGACTACGGGCGCAGCCATGCCGATGGCGCCAATCTGCTGGCCGATGCGCTGGCGCCGCATGGCGGGGTGGTGATGTGGCGCGCGTTCGTCTATTCGCATGAGCAACCGGACGATCGCGCCAGGCAGGCCTACAGCGAGTTCCTGCCGCTGGATGGCCGGTTCCGCGACAACGTGATCGTGCAGGTCAAGAACGGGGCCATCGACTTCCAGCCGCGCGAGCCATTCCATCCGCTGTTCGGGGCGATGCGCAAGACGCCGTTGATGCCGGAATTCCAGATCACCAAGGAGTACCTGGGCTTTTCCACCCATCTGGCCTACCTGGGCACGCTGTTTGCCGAAACCCTGCAGGCCGACACCTATGCGCGCGGCAAGGGCTCGACGGTTGCCAGAACCGTGGATGGCACGCTCTTCAACGATGCGAAACGCACGCGGCTGACCGGCATGGCCGGAGTGGCCAACATCGGGGCGGACCGCAACTGGAGTGGCTCGATCTTCGACCAGGCCAACTGGTACGCCTACGGGCGGCTGGCGTGGAATCCGCAGGTGTCGCCGCAGGCCATCGCGCAGGACTGGGTGCGTATGACGTTCTCCAATGACACTGCTGTGGTGATGCCCGTGGTCGACATGCTGCTGCGCTCGCGCGAGGCAGTGGTGGACTACATGACCCCGCTCGGCCTGCATCACCTGATGGGGCGCGGCCATCACTACGGCCCGGCGCCGTGGGATGCCGGCAGCGAGCGCCCGGACTGGGACCCGGTCTATTACCACCGCGCCGACCGTCACGGCATCGGCTTCGATCGCAGTGCCGGCGGCAGCAATGCGGTGGCGCAATACGCCAAGCCGGTGGCGCGCGTGTTCGGCGATGTGCAACGCGTGCCGGAGCGTTACCTGCTGTGGTTCCACCATGTGCCCTGGGAGCACCGCATGGCCTCCGGGCGGCCGCTGTGGGACGAGCTGGTGTGGCACTACGATCACGGCGTGGACGAGGTGCGTGCGATGCGCGCGACCTGGCAGGGCCTGGCCGGCAGGATCGATGCACCGCGTTACCAGCAGGTGGCCAGTTTCCTGGCGATCCAGCAGGACGAAGCGCAGTGGTGGCGCGATGCCAGCATCGCCTACTTCCAGAGCGTGTCCGGGCGGCCGTTGCCTGCCGGCACGGCGCCGCCGGCGCATCCGCTGGCGTATTACCAGGCCCTGAAGTTTCCGTATGCGCCGGGGAATCCGAAATGAGCGCGCGTACGCTGCTGGCCGTCATGGCAGCGCTGCTGCCGCCCCTGGCGCAGGCGGCCGATGCGCCGCTGCTGCATGCGCTGTTTCAGGAGCATGTGGTGCTGCAGCGCGATGCGCCGATCCGGGTGTGGGGCGATGCGGCCCCGGGCGCGCGCGTGCGCGTGCAACTGGATGCGCAGCAGGTGCAGGCGCGCGCAGACCGGCAGGGCCACTGGGAAGCGCGCCTGCCTGCGCACGCCGCCGGCGGCCCGTACACCTTGAGCGCACGCACCGGCACGGGCGTGACGCAGCAGGTCAACGACGTGCTGATCGGCGATGTGTGGCTGTGCTCGGGCCAATCGAATATGGAATTGCCGGTGCATCGCACGCTGGATTCACGCAGCGAGATCGCCGATGCCGACAACCCGCGCATCCGCATGTTCAAGGTGCCGGCGCAGTCCAGCCCGACGCCGCAGCGCGGCTTCGGTGGCGCTGCCGGGTGGCAGCGCACAACGCCGGAGACGGTGAAGGAGTTTTCTGCCGCCTGCTATTACTTCGCACGTGAGTTGCAGAAGACCGTCGATGTGCCGATGGGCCTGATCAATGCTTCCTGGGGCGGCTCGCAACTGCAGGCCTGGATCGGCGAGACAGCCTTGCGCGCCGCCGGCGACGATGGCCCGGCGCTGGATGTGCTGGCGCGATACGCCGTCGACCCGGTGGATGCGGCGCCGCGTTGGGCCGCGCTCTGGGAAGCCTGGTGGCAGGCGCACGGCCAGGGCGAGCCCTGGCAACCGGACGCGCCCGGCGCCTGGCAAACCGCACCGGCGGCATTGGGCGCGTGGGACGACTGGGGCGTGCCGCAGCTGGTCGGCTTCAACGGCATGGTCTGGTACCGCACCAGCGTGGAGCTGACGCAGGCGCAGGCCGCGCAGGACGCCAGCCTGCTGCTCGGGCCGGTGGACGAGCTGGACCAGACCTGGGTCAACGGGCGCGGCGTGGGCAGCAGCTACGGCGCAGAGCAGCCGCGTCGCTACCGCTTGCCGCGCGGGCGCCTGCACGCCGGGCGCAACAGCATCGTGCTCAATGTGCTCAACACCTATCGGCGTGGCGGGCTGCTGGGCGATGCGCAATCGCGTGCGCTGCAGTTCGCCGATGGCAGCACGCTGCCGCTGGATGCACCCTGGCAGTACCGCATCGTGCCGCCGCAACTGGGCTCGCCACCGCGCGCGCCATGGTCGTCGGCGGCCGGGCTGACCACCTTGTACAACGGCATGATCGCCCCGCTCGGCCAGCTCGGCCTGCGTGGCGTGCTGTGGTACCAGGGCGAATCCAACGCCGGCGATGCCGCGCATTACCCGGCCTTGCTCACCGCATGGCAGCGCGACTGGCGGCAGCGCTTCGGTGCGCAATTGCCGCTGCTGATCGTGCAGCTGGCCAACTATGGCGCGCCGCCCACCCAGCCGGTGGAAAGCGGCTGGGCGCAGCTGCGCGAGGCACAGCGCCGCTTCGTCGCCGACGATGCGCACGCGGGCCTGGCGGTGACGATCGACATCGGCGACCGCTACGACATCCATCCGGCCAACAAGCAGGAACTGGGCCGGCGCCTGGCGCGCGCGGCGCGGCAGGTGGCGTATGGGCAGGCGCTTGCGCCCTCCGGCCCGGTACCGCGCAGCGCGCAACGCGCAGGCGACGGCGTGCGCATCGCCTTCGATGCCGTGGACACCACGTTGCTGAGTTATGGCAACGATGCACCGATCGGTTTCGAGGTCTGTGCCGCCGCCCCCGGCACCTGTCGTTATGCCGTCGCCACCGTGCACGACCACGCCATCGCTCTGCGCGTTCCTCCCGGCCTGGACCCCACGCGCGTGCGCTACTGCTGGGCCGACAGCCCGGTCTGCACGCTGTACGACCGCAGCGGCCTGCCGGCCGGCCCGTTCGAACTTCCCATCACTGCCGCCACTTCTCCCTGAGCGAGACCACGATGTCACAGACTCCCGACTCCCCTGCTCCGCTGCAAGGCTCGGCCCGCGATCGCGAGATCGTCGAGGCGCGCGTCATTGTCACCTGCCCCGGGCGCAACTTCGTCACCTTGAAGATCCGCACCCGCTCGGGCATCACCGGGCTGGGCGATGCCACGCTCAACGGCCGTGAGCTGGCGGTGGCAGCGTACCTGCAGGAACACCTGGTGCCGAACCTGATCGGCCGCGATGCCGGCCGCATCGAGGACATCTGGCAGTTCTTCTATCGCGGCGCGTACTGGCGGCGCGGCCCGGTGACGATGAGCGCCATCGCCGCGGTGGACGTGGCGCTGTGGGACATCCTGGGCAAGATGGCCGGCCTGCCGTTGTATCAGCTGCTGGGCGGGCGCTCGCGCGAGGGCGCGCTGGTGTACGGCCATGCCAATGGCCGCGACATCGCCGAAACCAGCGATGAGGTGGGCCGCTTTCGCGAGCGGGGTTTCATCGCGATCCGCGCGCAGTGCGGCGTGCCCGGCATCAAGAAGACCTATGGCATTTCCAGCGGCGGCAAGCCGTACGAACCGGCCGAAAGCGAACTGCCCACCGAAACGGTGTGGTCCACGCCGCGCTACCTGGGCGTGGTGCCGAAGTTGTTCGAGCAGCTGCGCGCCGACCACGGCGATGAGATCGAGTTGCTGCACGATGCGCATCACCGGCTCACACCGATCGAAGCCGCGCGCCTGGGCCGCGACCTGGAGCCGTACCGGTTGTTCTGGCTGGAAGATGCCACGCCGGCGGAAAACCAGCGCGCGTTCGAAGTGATCCGCCAGCACACGGTGACGCCGCTGGCGGTGGGCGAGGTGTTCAACTCGCTCTGGGATTGCAAGCACCTGATCGAGCAGCAGTTGATCGACTACATCCGCACCACCATCGTCCACGCCGGCGGCATCACCCACGTGCGCCGGCTGGCCGACTTCGCCGCGCTGCATCAGGTGCGCACCGGCTTCCACGGCGCCACCGATCTGTCGCCGGTGTGCATGGGCGCGGCCCTGCACTTCGACACCTGGGTGCCCAACTTCGGCATCCAGGAATACATGTTCCATTCCGACGAGGCCAATGCGGTATTCCCGCACGATTACGTGTTCCGCGATGGACGCCTGCATTGCGGCGAAACACCCGGGCATGGTGTGGACATCGACGAAGCCCTGGCGGCGAAGTACCCGTACGTGCCCAAGCAATTGCCGGTGGCGCGGCTGGAAGACGGCGCGATGTGGGACTGGTGATGCGGTCTAGCGCGGTGCGTCCAGGCGCCCCCCATACAACGCCCTTGCGGCAGCCAAGCGGGCCTGTCCGGCATGCGGAGCCGGCGTCGAGCCTGCGGCGTCTGCGCGCCGCCTGCGTTGCTCTGATGCTGGCTCGCCACGTGGTGTTGAGCGCTGTCATCGCAGTGCTCGCACCCACGACCGTGCAGGCGCAAGCGCAGGCCGATGTCGCTTTCGATTGGTTCGACTATCGTGGCGACGATACGGTGTTCACCAAACCGCTGCCGGCCGGTCATTACCGCAATCCGGTGCTGGCCGGGTTCTATCCGGACCCCAGCGTGACGCGCGTAGGCGAGCGCTATTACCTGGTCAATTCCACGTTTGCGTATTTCCCGGCGATTCCGGTGTTCGAAAGTACCGATCTTGTGCACTGGACGCAGATCGGCAATGTGGTCGAACGCCGCGAGCAGCTCGACTTCGACGGGCTGGGCGTGTCGCGCGGCATGTTCGCTGCCAGCATCCGTCATCATGCCGGACGTTTCTATGTCGTAGGTACATCGGTCGATAGCGGCGGCAATTTCATCGCCAGTGCCAGCAACCCCGCGGGTCCATGGTCGCCACTGACGTGGTTGCCGGGCATCGATGGCATCGACCCGTCGCTGTTCTTCGACACCGACGGCAGCGCGTATCTACTCAACAACGGCCCGCCGCAAGGCACGCCGTTGTACGACGGCCATCGCGCGATCTGGATGCAGCGTTTCGACATCGCCAGCAATCAACCGGTCGGCCCACGCAAGGTGTTGCTCAACGGTGGCGTGGACCTGGCCAGCAAGCCGATCTGGATCGAAGGCCCGCATCTGTATCAACGCGACGGTTGGTATTACCTCTCGTGTGCCGAAGGCGGCACCGGGCCGCAGCATTCGCAGGTGGTGCTGCGCAGCCGCAACGTGTGGGGGCCGTTCGAGGCCTCGCCGCACAACCCGATCCTGACCCAGCGCGACCTTCCGGCCGAGCGCGCGCATCCGATCAGCAATGCCGGGCATGTGGATCTGGTGGACACACCGGACGGGCAATGGTGGGCGGTGTTTCTGGCCAGCCGCCCGTATGCGGGCGAGCGCTACAACACCGGGCGCGAAACCTTCCTGCTGCCGGTGCACTGGCGCGATGGTTGGCCGTCGATCCTGCCGGCCGGCGAGCCGATTCCGTATCACGCACAGAGCCCGCGCGGCGGCAAGACACCGGCCGATCAAGCCCCGTTGTCGGGCAACTTCACCTGGCGCGACGACTTCGCCGGCACCTCATTGCAGCGCGAATGGCTTTATTTACGTGTGCCCAAACATGAAGTGGCCAACCTGCGCACGCGCGCCGGTTGGGTGACGCTGCATGCCAATGCACACGGCCTGGACAGCACCGCCACACCTGCCTTCCTCGCGCGTCGCCAGCAGCACACGCGCTTTACCGCAAGCACGGCCTTGGCGGTACCCACGCAGGCCGGCATCAGCGCAGGGCTTGCTGCCTTTCAGAATTCCAACGCGTGGTATGCGCTGGGCGTGCGACGCAACGGCGATGCGCTGGACGTCTTCCTCGACAAGCGCGATGGCGCAACAACCACCACGCTCGCACGCACACGCATCCCCGCAACCGCACAGTTGCGCCTGCAGATCAGCGGCGACGGTGGGGCGTACAGCTTCGCCTTCGATGCCAATGGGCGCGGCTGGCAATCGCTACGCCGCAACGACGATGCAGGCATGCTCAGCACCGCACAGGCCGGCGGTTTCGTCGGCAGCATGATCGGGCCGTTTGCCCAGCTGGAACCGCACCGCACCCAGGAGGACTGACCATGCATTCTCACCCCGCCCACCTCGCCACCGCCCCACATCGCGCACTCGCACGCGGCTTACTGCTGGCGATGGCGCTTGCCGCCACCGGCACGCAGGCCGCAACGCCGCCGCCATACCTGGACACCCAGCGCCCGTTCGACGCGCGCGCGGCCGACCTGGTGGCGCGCATGACGCTGGAGGAAAAGGCCGGGCAGATGCAGAACGCCGCCCCGGCGATCCCGCGCCTGCAGGTGCCCGAATACGATTGGTGGAACGAAGCACTGCACGGCGTGGCGCGTGCCGGCGGCGCCACCGTGTTTCCGCAGGCGATCGGCCTGGCTGCTACGTTCGACACCCCGTTGATGGCCGAGGTGGCCACCGCCATCGGCGACGAGGCGCGCGCCAAGCACCACGCGTTCCTGGCGCGCGGCGAGCACAAGCGCTACCAGGGGCTCACCTTCTGGTCGCCCAACATCAACATCTTCCGCGACCCGCGCTGGGGCCGCGGGCAGGAAACCTATGGCGAAGACCCGTTTTTGACCGCGCGCATGGGCGTGACCTTCGTGCAAGGCCTGCAGGCCCAACAGGGGCCGTACCGCAAGCTCGATGCCACCGCCAAGCACTTCGCGGTGCACAGCGGCCCGGAGGCGGACCGCCATCACTTTGATGTGCATCCCAGCGAACGCGATCTGTATGAGACCTACCTGCCCGCCTTCCAGGCCCTGGTGCAGGAAGGCAAGGTCGCCGCGGTGATGGGCGCCTACAACCGCGTCAACGGCGAATCCGCCTCGGCCAGCACGCGGCTGGAAGGCATCCTGCGCCGCGACTGGGGCTTCGATGGCTATATCGTCAGCGACTGCGCCGCCATCCGCGATATCTGGCAGAACCACAAGATCGTGCCCACGCCCGAGGCCGCCGCCGCGCTCGGCGTCAAGCACGGCACCGACCTGGATTGCGGCGACACCTACGCCGCGTTGCCGGCGGCGGTGCGGGCGGGCCTGATCGACGAAGCCAGCATCGACACCGCGCTCAAGCGCCTGATGACCACGCGCATGCGCCTGGGCATGTTCGACCCGCCGGCCAAGGTGCCGTGGGCGCAGATTCCGCCCTCGGCCAATCAGTCGCCGCAGCACGATGCACTGGCGCGCCGCACCGCGCGCGAATCGCTGGTGTTGCTGAAGAACGATGGCCTGCTGCCGCTCAAACCCACGCTCAAGCGCATCGCCGTGATCGGCCCTACCGCCGACGACCCGATGTCGCTGCTGGGCAACTACTACGGCACGCCTGCCGCGCCGGTCACCATCCTGCAGGGCATTCGCGAGGCCGCGCCGCAGGCGCAGGTGGTCTACGCACGCGGCAGCGACCTGGTGGAGGGGCGCGAAGACCCCAACGCCGCCGCACCGATCGACACGCGCTATCTGCGCCCGTCCGCCGATGCCAAACAGAACGGCCTCACCGGCGAGTACTTCCGTGGACGTGCGTTGGCCGGCCAGCCGGTGCTGACCCGCATCGACCCGCGCATCGCCTTCCGCTGGGACCGCAACGCACCCACCGATGATGCAGTGGGCCGCGGTGAACTGCAGGCCGAGCGTGCGCTGGCCAAGGACGACTTCAGCGTCCGTTGGCATGGCCAGCTGCTGCCGCCGGTGTCGGGCAGCTACGAGCTGCAGATTGCCGCCGACGATGGCGTGCGCCTGTATCTGGACGGCAAGCTGCTGATCGATCAATGGAGCGATGCGCCGCGCATGCGCGGCGGTAACGCCAGCGTGGCGCTGGAAGGCGGCAAGGCCTACGACCTGCGTGTGGAGTATTACGAGGCCACCCGCGATGCCGGCGTGCGCCTGGCCTGGCGCATGCCCGGCGCCAAACCGCCGCTGCAGGAGGCGGTGGACGCCGCACGCAATGCCGAGGTGGTGGTGTTCGTGGGCGGGCTCACCGGCGATGTCGAAGGCGAGGAGATGGACGTCAACTATCCCGGCTTTGCCGGCGGCGACCGCACCGACACTCGCCTGCCCAAACCACAGCGCGAGTTGCTGCAGGCGCTGCAGGCCACCGGCACGCCGGTGGTGGCGGTGCTGACCACCGGCTCGGCACTGGCCATCGACTGGGCGCAGCAGCATGTGCCCGCCATCCTGCTGGCCTGGTACCCCGGCCAACGCGGCGGCAGCGCGGTGGGCGATGTGCTGTTCGGCCAGGCCAGCCCCGGCGGCCGTTTGCCGATCACCTTCTACCGCGAAGACGAGCGCCTGCCCGCCTTCGACGATTACGCCATGCGCGGGCGCACCTATCGCTACTTTGCCGGCAAGCCGCTGTACCCGTTCGGCCATGGCCTGTCGTACACACAGTTCGCCTATTCCGATCTGCGCCTCGATCGCACCACCTTGGCGGCCGACGGCATGCTCACGGCCACGGTCACGCTGAAGAACACCGGCCAACGCGCCGGCGATGAAGTGGTGCAGCTGTATCTGCATCCGCTCACGCCGCAACGCGAACGCGCCGGCAAGGAGCTACGCGGCTTTCAACGCATCACCCTGCAGCCGGGCGAACAACGCCAGCTGCGCTTCACCATCAAGGCACAAGACGCCCTGCGCATCTACGACGAGCAGCGCGAGGCCTACGCGGTGGACCCAGGCGCCTACGAGGTGCAGATCGGCGCCTCCAGCGCAGACATCCGCAGCAGGCAACGCTTCACCGTCACCGACAAGTAGCGCCTTGCAAAGCCCCTCGCTCTGCGGACGTGGGCAAAGAAACCCTCCGGCCGCGATTGCCCTAAGCCCCTCTCCCCTCGGCAGAGGGGTTGGGGTGAGGGTACGGCGCAGGCGACTCCACCACACATCCCTAATGTGCAGACACCACGATGCAAGCCCCACGTCTTTCGCTCGACACCCTTGCCACCCTGCCGCCAGTAGTTTTACCGCCCGCTTATGGCACAGCTGCAACCACCATCGGCATCGTCCATCTAGGCGCAGGCGCCTTCCACCGCGCCCACCAGGCCGTCTACATCGATGACCTGCTCGCAGACGATCCCAGCTGGGCCATCTGCGCCGTCTCCCTGCACAGCCCAGGCATGCGCGACGCGCTGCGCCCACAGGACGGCCTGTACACCCTCGCCCTGCTCGACGAGCACCCGCAACTGCGCATCATCGGCGCCGTCCGCGAGGTGCTGTGCGCCGCCGACGAACAGGCCGCCGTGCTCGCGCGCCTGGCCGATCCCGCCGTGCGGCTGATCACCCTCACCATCACCGAAAAAGGCTACTGCCTGGCTGGCGACACGCTCGACCTTGCGCACCCCGACATCGCGCACGACATCGCCCACCCCGGCACACCGCGCAGCGCCATCGGCTATCTCGTCGCCGGCCTGCACCAGCGCAGGCAGCAGGGTATTGCGCCGTTCACCGTGCTCAGCTGCGACAACCTGCCCGACAACGGCAGCCTGCTGCGCCGCGCGGTGCTGCGGCTCGCCCAGCAACACGATCCAGCGCTTGCGGCGTGGATCGACCAGCACGCCACCTTCCCACGCTCGATGGTCGACAGCATCACCCCCGCCACCGACGACGCACTGCGCGCGCAAGTACAAGCGCAGACCGGCCTGCACGACGCCTGGCCGATCCAGCGCGAGCGCTACAGCCAGTGGGTGATCGAAGACCGCTTCTGCAACGGCCGCCCCGCCTTCGAGCGGGCGAGCGTGATCCTCAGCGACGATATCGCCGGCTATGCACGCGCCAAGCTGCGCCTGCTCAACGGCCCGCACTCCGCACTCGCCTATCTCGGCAGCCTGCTCGAATTGGAAACCGTCGCCGACGCCATGCGCCACCGGCCACTGGCCGCCTTCGTCGAAGCCCTGATGCGCGAAGACATCGCCCCCACTCTACAACCCATGCAAGGTTTCGATGCGCAGCAGTACATCGACGCCATCCTGGCCCGCTTCGGCAACCCCGCCATCCGCCACCTGCTCGCCCAGATCGCCTGGGACGGCTCGCAGAAGATCCCGGTACGCCTGCTCGGCGTCATCGGCGACGCGCTGGCTGCCGGGCGGCGGATCGACCGGCTCTGCATTCCGGTAGCGGCCTGGCTGCAGTTCGTGTGCAGGCAGGCTGGTCATGGAGCGGCCCTGGTCGACCCGCTGAGCGAAGAGCTAAGCGACATGGGCCGCTCGGCCACCGGCGATGCCGCCCATGACATCGCGGCATTCCTCACCGTGGATGCGGTATTCGCGTCGCTTTCCGGCGATGGGCGTTTTGTGCAGGCGCTGCACGCTGCCTACGCTGCGCTGGGCAATGCAACACCAGCAGAGATACAGCGGGCCATTGACTTGGGGTGATGCATCGCACTGCATCGCCCGGTGAGGTCGCATGCAACAAAGGTCTGATGTCTGCAGCGTGCGATTGGCGGGCAGCAATGCGCAGAACACCGCCCATCGAGCTACCCGATCCGCGGCCTATTGCGGATAGGCAGGCACGCAGATGCAGCGGGCGATTGAATGCCTACTTACCGATCACCTGCCCAATCCTGAGCAGGTTGCCGCTCTCATCGACAAGCGCAAATTCCCGCATTCCCCAGGGCTTGTCGCCGACAGGATCGAGCCTGGGGATGCCGTGCAGCGGAAGCTCCGCCGCACGCATGGCGGCGTAGACCGCATCGACATCGCCAACCCGGATGTAGCACCCCGCATAGCAGGCAGCAGGATCCAGGTCCGGATGCGCGAAGAAATGCAGTTCCACCTCGCCACGGGTCAGGATCGCGTAGCCTGCATCGTGCGGATGCGCATCGCCGACAAAGCCCAGCCGCCGGTAGAAGGCAACCGTGCGTTCGATCGATTGGCTTGGTAACAGCGGAATAGTGCGATCTGGCACAACAGCGCTGAAAATCATCACCTTCTCCAATTGGGCTGTGGACTAGTTACAGAAAGTTTCATGCATGCAAGTCCTCAGTGCGATTCGTTCGATCGCCAGTAGTGCGCCAAATTAAAAATCCGGCAAAAACAATGACGCGCCTCTGCCAAAGCGAGCCCTCCTTATGCAGCTCCTTAAAATAATAATCGTTGCATCCATAAATGTAGATCAGTAATAGCACCTTACAAAATCACTATCACAAAAATTAATTTACATTTAAAAATCTAATTAATTCGTAGCTATCTGATCCGCTAGAACTCTCCAGCTAGCGATTCTCTCTGAAGTTTTTGCCATCGAAATGACGCTAGCCCTTATAGAGGCGGTTACTCGCCTCATCATCCTTGTTGCATCGCCCGCTTCTTCCATGGTTTTAGCAAAATCTAAAGAGTTGACTGCTGACGTTTCAGCCACAGAAATTAGTCCATAAAAAGATCCAATAAAGTCAGGCGCCCCATCAAGCTGACTCGGATCCTTGATCGCCTCAAGCAAAATATATTCTACCCCAGGCGCAGCTCGATCGACATTATTTTTAAATTCTTGAGATATAACATTCAATCTAATTGACGGATCTTGTAAATTCTGAGCGATTTGATTCGCCACTTCGAGCTTTCTGGATGAGTAATTACTCACCGCTGGAATACCGCGAATCCGCTGAGTTCCATTGTTAAGTATGGCAGATATCTCTTCTACAATTACGGTTGCTCTCATCGCCGTCTGCGTCATATCTCCGAGACTGATCTCCATATCAACCATATGCTCCAAAAATCCCGGGGGCTCGTCAAATTCTACATTATCAATATTTTCATCGAGTAATATTTCGCTTTCAGCAATCGGATTCTCTAGCCATATCCTAGTTGACGCGACTGGATCAGACCCGTGTTCCAACCCCTCCTTTAATGCTGCAGTTAAGGACTTTTTTGCCGCAATCAATCGAGCAGCCGTTCGATTAAAAAGTATTGTCCTTATTGTAGATATATCAAATGGAAGTTTTCCCTTTTCACCAATCTGGAAAGTCAGCTTTCCAGTTGTATGACGCAAGCCCAACTCATACATTACATTTGGATTAGCACCTGTTAAATCGGCAATTACGATGTGTGAGTCACGCAAATAACGGAATATTTGCTCATGAATTTCTCCAGTTCGGGAAATGTGATCAGCCCTAAACGCCTCGACATTAAGCGCATCGCATGCTGGTAAAATAATCTCTTCGAATACTTCAATCGCGTCTTCATACGCGACTTTTGCCTCAGACCCGTTCTCTGCGTCTCGGTCTCCTATTGGTCCAATTACGAAAGCTTTGAGCTTTGGCAGTTCCATTCCCTTCTCCACCTATTAAAAATTAAAGTGACATAGAGAAAATCAACAAAGCAACTCCCTAAAAGGTGACGCCCGTTAGCCAAACTCGAATAAAGGCAGTTCGAAAATTGGCGTGACTGGCAGCTCACCTACAGCCCGCATTAAAATGACTCAAATAAAACTAACTGTATGTAAAAACATGTAACTATTTTAAATAATTTATTTAGACATCCGTTAAACGACACTAGCATTACGACCCCGATGCTCACAAGCAAACTCTACTGACGAATAATTACCCTTCGCTATTCGCTTTCCTTGGAGAACGGAAGGCCTCAGCGTAAGCCGGGCTTCTCTTGACCCAAGGTGGCTTAGGTTGCAGCATAACGGTGCTGCGGCACATTCCGTAGCCGGATTTGACAGTCCGAAACCACAAGGCGCACCAGCGCCCATTGCACGATGTCGGCGCTTTTTCTTTGCCTGATGTCATGCGTGGGGCGTGCTCGCTCTATGGCGGGCGGTGTGCGGAGACCGAAAGGTCTGCCGGTATCTTGTGGCCGGTCTGTCAACCGCACACCGTCCGCCACCTCGATTGACAGCGATGCGGCGGGCCTCTCTATCGCACAAGGAGTTCGATATGACCCACCCCAAAGCGACTGCCCATGCACGCCCTGCATCGCCGGCCAAGCGCTCTGTTGTCGCACGTACCGGATCAAGGCAGAGCTCGGTGTCCGCCGTGACCGACATGGAGTCGGCGGCAGATCCATCGCCAGCGCCCACCCCACCGTTGCGCAAGCCCGGCTTCCGTATTCCCGAGCGGGTCACCATGAGCTGCCAGCACTACGACGTGCGGCGGGCCGAGGATGTGGTCGGCTGCGCGGTGCCCAAGCTGCGGCTGTCCGGACGTTGGCTGGAACACTGCGGTTTCGCGGTTGGCGATGCGCTGCAGGTCACGGTGGGACGCGGCGTGCTGTTGATCAGCCGCGTGGCACCCGCGCTGGCTGCGGTGAAACCACGCCGAAAGTGACGCGCGTGGGCCAAGCGCCCTAATGCGGTGCTTGCGGCACCTGCTCCCCTGTATGGGAGCAGGTGCGCTTGTTGCCCTCGTCCGGATTGGAGAGAGGAGCCTGCCCTATCCTGTTTGCGTTGGAGACAGAAGGCTGCCTGTGCCGTCTGCACGCGAGAGCAACGTGTCTGTTCCGATACGGGGCAGCGAAGCAAGGCCGCGTTGCACGTGGGTCGCCAGCGGCACGGAGCGTGTTGCCTGCACCGGCATCTGCAGGGCACCGCGCGACATGACATGCTTGGCCTCATCCACGCTCCACCCACCTCCGGTTAGGCTCACGCGCCGCATGGCCATGCGCAAGAAACACGAGTTGCCTGAGAAACCCTGCATGCACTGCGGGCGGCCGTTTCGTTGGCGCAAGAAGTGGGAGCGCGTGTGGGACCAGGTGAAGTACTGCTCCGACCGTTGCCGTGGCGAAAGCAAGCGGACGCGTCCGCCTCCGTGACCTGCACGATGTGCGCCTTGCCGGTCACCACCACGCGCGCGCACCAGCGCCAGACCGTCGCACACGGGCGCACTCGCGTAGTGTGGGTGCGCGCTGTGCAGTAACGAACCTCGGCACCGGTTCGATGTCCGCATCGCCACTGGCGCTGGTCGTGGTCGCGGCGATTGGCAAAAACGCGGTGGAAGAGGCCCGGTTGGGTGAGCTACCGTATTCCCGCACCTATGGAGTTTTCCGCATGAAAATGGCTGTCTTCAGCACGCGCCCTTACGACAAGCGCTTTCTCGACGAAGCAAAACTGCGCCTGGGCGCGGAATGTGCAGCCGAGTTCGTTTACTTCGAGGCAACGCTGGATCTGCAGACGGCCGCACTGGCGCAGGGGTGCCAGGTGGTGTGCGTGTTCGTCAACGACCAGCTCGATGCGCCCGTGCTGCAGGCGCTACACGCCGGCGGTGTGCGCGCGGTGCTGCTGCGCTGCGCCGGTTTCAACAATGTGGACCTTGCCGCGGCCACCGCACTTGGCCTGTTCGTGGCACGCGTGCCGGCCTACTCGCCCGAAGCGGTGGCCGAGCACACCCTGGCGCTGGTCATGACGCTCAACCGGCAGACGCACCGCGCCTACAACCGCGTGCGCGAGGGCAACTTCATGCTCAACGGCCTGCTCGGCCGCACCTTGCACGGCAAGACGGTGGGCCTGGTCGGGCTGGGCAAGATCGGGCTGGCGACTGCACGTATTTTCAACGGGATGGGCTGCGACGTGCTGGGCTTCGACCCCTATCCCACACCCGGCTTCGCTGCGATCGGGCAGCGGGTCGAACTGGAGACGCTGCTTGCACGTGCAGACATCGTCTCGCTGCACTGCCCACTGACACCGGCCACGCAGCACCTGATCGACGATGCGGCGCTGGCGTCGATGAAGCCGGGGGCGATGCTGGTCAACACCTCGCGCGGTGGACTGGTGGATACCGATGCGGTGATCCGCGCGCTCAAGTCCCGCCAGCTCGGCCATCTGGCCATCGATGTCTACGAGCAGGAAAGCGCCTTGTTCTTTCAGGACCGCTCGGGCGAGATCATCGACGACGAGGCGTTCCAGCGCCTGATGACCTTCCCCAATGTCTTGGTCACCGGGCACCAGGGATTCTTCACCGCCGAGGCGCTGCAGGAGATCTCCGAAATCACCCTGCGCAACCTCGCTGATTTCGCTGCGGGCTCCCCGTGCGCCAATCTTGTTCCGACACCGTAAGCGTCACCTATCCCGTTCACCACCCGCGCAGGTCCAACCATGTGGCAACAACTCTACGACCCGCTCGGTAACGCCAACCTCTCGGCCTTGCTGGCGGCCTTGCCGGTGCTGTTCTTTTTGCTGGCGCTGACGCTGCTGCGGCTCAAGGGGCTGACCGCCGCGTCGCTGGCGGTGCTGGTCTCGGTGGCGGTGTCGTCGCTGGTGTTCGGCATGCCGATGGCCAGCATCGTGGGCGCCGCGCTGTTGGGCATTGCCAACGGCATCTTCCCGATCGGCTTTATCGTGCTGATGGCGGTGTGGCTGTACAAGCTGGCAATCCGCAGCGGCAAGTTCGAGGTGATCCGCGGCAGCATTGCCACGGTGTCCGAAGACCAGCGCATCCAGGTGTTGCTGATCGCGTTCTGCTTTGGCGGATTTCTGGAAGGCGCTGCGGGGTTTGGCGTGCCGATCGCCATCTGCGCGGCGTTGCTGGTGGAGCTGGGCTTCCGTCCGCTCAAGGCGGCAATGCTGTGCCTGCTGGCCAATGGCGCGGCGGGTGCCTACGGGGCGATCGGCATCCCGGTGCTGGTGGGCGCGCAGCAGGGCGGCGTGCGCCTGGACGAGATGTCGCTGATGCTGATCGCGCTGGTGCAGGTCTGCGCACTGCTGGTACCGGCGGGGCTGGTGGCGATGCTCGATGGCTGGCGTGGCGTGCGCGAGACCTGGCCGGTGCTGCTGTTTGTCGGCGTGGTGTTCAGCGGCGTGCAGACGGTGACCTTGTCCCTGCTGGGTCCGGAACTGGTGGACATTGTCGGCCCGCTGGCCGGCATGGGCGGGCTGGCCCTGTTCATGCGGTTCTGGCGGCCCAAGCGCATCTACCGCGAAGCACAGGCGCCGCCGTGCTCCACCCAGCGCTGGACGCTTGCCCAGGTGCTGCGTGCGTGGTCGCCGTTCTACATCCTGACCGGCGCGATCCTGGTATGGAGCCTGCCTGCGTTCAAGGCACTGTTTGCCGCAGACGGCGCGCTTGCCGCCACGGTGTTGCATCTGCCCATCGGCCTGCTCGATCAGCGCGTGCAGGAAGTGCCGCCACTGGTGGCCAGCGTGCGTACGCTGCCTGCGGTGTGGAATGTCGGTTGGCTCAACGCTTCCGGCACGGCGATCCTGATCGCCGCGGTGCTCACGGTGCTGCTGTCGCCGCGCCTGACCCTGCGCTCGGCAACCGGCGAATTGGCCCAATCGGCGAGGGAGATGTGGAGACCGCTGGCCACCGTGTCGCTGGTGATGGCGGTGGCCTATGTCACCAACTATTCCGGCGCATCGTCGAGCATTGGTCTCGCACTGGCGCAGGCCGGTGGCGTGTTTCCGCTGCTGTCGCCGGTCATCGGCTGGATGGGGGTGTTCATCACCGGCTCGGTGGTCAACAGCAATACGTTGTTTGCGCATCTGCAGGCGGTGACGGCGGCACAGATCGGCGTGCCGGCCGCATTGCCGGTGGCGGCCAATACCGCCGGCGGCGTGATGGCCAAGCTGGTCTCGCCGCAATCGATCGCCATTGCCGCCGCTGCGGTCAAACTGGTGGGGCAGGAGTCGGCAATCATGCGGACCACCCTGGCCGCCAGCCTGGGATTGCTGGCGTATGTCTGTCTTTGCACGTGGCTGCTGTCGATGCTGCTGCACTGATGCCGGTGGAGGCGTGCCGGCCGGACGAATATCCGCATTGCCCAGGCGTCTTCGGCCTGCTTGCGCATCACTTCGCCTGCCGCCCCTGCACGGCACCAGCGGTGCCGAACAGGCGCATCAGCACCACGACGAGCAGCGCAACAAAGCTCAGTTCCCACACATAGAACGCGATACCCACGTGGTCGATCATGACCTGATGGCCGGCCTCGTTCTTGTCGAACCGGGTTGCGCGAAAGGTATCCAGCCCGATCAGGCACGCCGCTACCAACAGCGCCGCCGCCACCTTGTCCACCTTGAAGAGGTAACACAGCCACGCCAGGAAGAACAACGGATTGCTCATCCAGGCCACGCATTGGCCATCGACCACCTGCATCCAGCCAAGCAGCAGGATGACGAAGCCACCCAGGTGATCATTGCCGCCATGCAATGCAGGCAGGCATAGCGCAACGCCGTACAGCAGGGCCGATAACACGGGTAGAAAAATCTTCACGAGCGTCCTTGTCCAGGATGAGGCGAGTGTGCGTGTGCTCTTCCGGAGCTCCGGATCGCATCTGCACGGGCGAGCTTGTCCACTATAGACACTGCGCGCGCAGCTTTCACCGGCGCCCCGGGCCAGCCAGGGGCGGCCAACCCCACACCCGGTTGCGGCTAATGCGTGCCGGTTCTCTTCGCAGCGCCCGCTCCGCCTGCCCGCTTGGCAGCGCTGCCCTTACGTGCCACGGCCATGTTGTCGACCAGGTTGGGATAAGGCCGGCCCGCTGCCTTGGCGCGCTGTCTGGCTTGCGTCTTCTGCGCTGGAGAAAGCGAACCTGAGCGCGAAGCACGCTTCGGATTCGGCTTGTTCCATGGCGCTGAAGCCTTGCCCTCGCCTTTCTTCGCAGTGCTGCGCGTGGAGGCGCTCTTGCTGGCTGCAGGTCGGCGAGCGGCGGTCCTTTTTGTCGCAGTCTTCTTTGCAGGTCTTTTCTTCGCCGTCGCTTTCTTGACTGTGGTCTTCCTTGCTGCGGTCTTCTTTACAGCCGCCTTCTTGGCTGCCGTCGTGCCGGTGGCCTTGCGGGCACCGGTCGACGACCTGGACGTTGATGTCGCCGCGCTACCGGCCACTGCTTTGCCGGCTGCGCCTTTTCTCGCCGAAGGTTTCTTCGCGGAGGCCGTTCCGGTTGTGTACCTTGCGGCCTTCTTTGCGGCGGTCTTCCTTGCGGTGCGTTTTGCTGCGGTCTGCCCGGCGGTGCGTGTCTTCGTACCACTGGCTCCGGCGGCGGCCGTGTTGCTGGTGCCTGTGCCCTTTCCTGCTTTGGTCTTCGCGCTGGCTGCATCCTGCAGACGCTGGTACAGCCGCGCTGCCCAGCGCTGGCCGGCATCGCCGCCCCAGAGCAGCCAGGCGATGTAGCCTGCAGATGGAGCACTGCGATCGGCCCAGCCCTTGGCGTTCTTGTCCACGCTGTGGCGCGCGAAGTACGCATGCATGCGCCGGATGGTCTGCGTGGACAGCGACGTCTGTGCCGACAGGTCGCGCGCGCGCGCAACGCCGATCGCGGTGCCGCCACGCCCGTGCTGCTCGCGCAAGCGCAGTCCGCGTGCCGCTGCGTTGGCAACGTTCCTGGGTGGCAGTGTCGAAATCGCCTGCTTTGCTGGTGTGCGTGGCACGGGTTGCTCCTGTCGCATCGAGTTGCCGTAGTGTTCGCATGCGCCGTGCTGCTGCATGTGAAGAGGCTGGCAGCCGAGCCTGCGCACACCACACGCCGATGGAGGTGACTCGGCGATACGCAGGCACGCCACGCGGCGCGCGATTGCGCGGTCGTCAAGGCGAGCTCTCGCTCAGCATGCACCGGCAAGCGACATCCGCCGCGCCAGGCGCAGGCGCAGGCGCAGATCAGCCTGCTTGGGAAGCTGGATCGCCGTGCATGTGTCGCTACACTGGCCTGCCACGGCTATCGCAAGAGTGCTGCATGCGCCTGTTGAAGACCTCGTTCCACGCGGGCCTGCTCGCTGCCGCAATCGGCATGCTCCCCGTGCTTGCGCAGGCTGCCGACGCAGCGGCGCCGGCAACCACATCGGCGCAATCGACACAGTCGCCCCAATGGCAGGTGCTGAGCACACGCAATCAACCGCATGCGCGGCATGAGAACAGCATGGTGGCCATTGGCGATCGCCTGTATCTGGTCGGTGGACGCGATCAGCGCCCGCTGGAGATCTTCGACACCCGCACGCGCCGCTGGTCGCAGGGCAGTGCGCCGCCGCTGATGGTGAGCCACGCGCAGGCGGTGGTGTCGTCGGGCAAGCTGTACGTCGTGGGCGGGTTCACCGGCGACTATCCCGAGGAAGCGTCGCTGAGCAATCTGCTGATCTACGATCCCCGCACCGACCATTGGCAGGTGGGGCCGGAGATTCCCAAGCATCGCCGCCGCGGCGGGGCAGGCGCGGTGGAGCACGACGGCGTGCTGTACCTGGTCGGCGGCAACACGCGCGGCCATATGAGCGGCTATGTGCCATGGCTGGATGCGTTCGACACCAGAACGCAGCAATGGACGCAGCTGGCCGACGCACCGCGTGCCCGCGATCATTTCCATGCAGTGGTGCTCGACGGGAAACTGTATGCCGCCGGTGGACGCAGGTCGGCGCACGAAAGCGGCAATACCCTGGCGCAAACGATTCCCGACGTCGATGTGTATGACATCCAGCGCGGCACCTGGTCGGTAGCACCGGCTGCGCTGCCGACGCAGCGCGCAGGCACTGCGGCCATCGCACGCAATGGCCGCCTGCTGGTCATCGGTGGCGAGAGCATGCGGCAGGTCAAGGCGCACGACGAGGTGGAGGCCTACGACCCAGCCGCATCCACCTGGACGACGCTGGCAGCATTGCCGCAAGGGCGGCATGGCACCCAGGTCGCCGCCGTCGGCGACGATCTGTACATCGTTGCGGGCAGCGGCAACCGTGGCGGCGGGCCGGAGCTGGATGATGTGTTGGTGTTGGGCGGGGCGGAAGCCACACGCTAAGCGAGGTGGGGTTCATCCGAGCCGGATCGCAGTCTTGGCTCGAAGGGAAAGCGACTTGTCGTACTGGGCGATCGGTCACGCTCCATCGCGGCCAGGGCCGCTCCTACAAGAGCGGCGACTGGGTGTGGTGGGCTATCGGGTGCTACCTTGCAAACTCCAGGCCCCGCGCCTTGACGCGCACCCGCGTCAGCATCGCGTGCGAGGTCATGTAGAGGGTATGGCCGTCGTCGCCGAAGGCGCAATTGGAGATGGCCTCGCCGGTTTCGATGCGGCCCAGCCTGCGGCCGTCGGGGGCGAACACGATGACGCCGCCGGGGCCGGTGGCGAACAGGTGGCCGTCGGCGGAGACCGCCATGCCGTCGGGCAGGCCGGGCGCGTCCTTGGCCACCAGATCGGAGGCGTCGGCGAACACGCGCTTGCCGGTCACCGCACCGTTGGCGTCGAGCGCGTAGGCCATCCAGATCGGGCGCTGCGGATCGGAGTTGGCCACATACAAGGTGCGCTCGTCGGGCGACAGGGCGATGCCGTTGGGAAGGCTGAGGCTGTCGTCCAGCAGGTGCACGCTGCCGTCGGTGTCCAGGCGGTAGATGCCGTTGAAGCGCAGTTCCTTGACCGGCGAGTCGTTCATGCCCTTCAGGCCATACGGCGGGTCGGTGAAGAACACCACGCCATCGCTGCGGCGGACCAGATCGTTGGGGCTGTTGAAGCGGTGGCCTTCGAACTGCGTTGCCAGCGGTGTCTTCTTGCGCGTGACCGGGTCGAGCCTGGCGACGATGCGCGTGCCGGAATCGGCCAGCAGCACGGTGCCGCCAGGTTCGGCATACAGACCGTTGGCGCCGGCCTCGCGTAAGGTCGCCTGCTCCGGGCCGCTATAGCCGGAGGGCGACAGAAACACCGACAAGCCTCCGTCTTCGGACCAACGATAAAGCTTATTTTCCGGCACATCGGTGAACAACAGATAGCCGCCATTGCGCACCCAGGCCGGCCCCTCGGACCAAGTGAAGCCTTCGGTGAGCTTCTCGATGCGCGCGTCGGCCGCAACCACCTTACCGAAGCGCTGGTCGAAGGTTTCCAGGTGCCCGATCGCCGTGAAGCGCGGCGGTGGAGCTTCCTTTTTCGTGCAGGCAGCGACAATGGCCAGCAGCGGAACGGCCAGCAGCAGATAGGGCGGTAAGCGCATCGGTCAGTCCAGTAACGAAGTCGGGCCATGATGCCACCATGCGTGTGCAGGTCTGCTGCGCACGCTGGCGACCATGCTAGCGCTCGCCAGCGTGCGCCGGCACCGCCAATATCGCATCCACTGCCGGCTTGGGCTGGTAATTGCGATCGAACAGCAGCGGATAATTGGTACGCCCCGGCACGGGGTAGTCGTTCTTCCATGACATGCCATCGGTGACGCCCCAGACACTGACGCGGGCGAGCTTGTCGCGCTTGCGCCAGAACAGCGCGAACAATTCGGCGTAGCGATCACGCAGTTGCGCCTGCGCCTGCGGTGGCAGGCCATCGCGATACGGGTCGAGAAAGCGCTTGAATTCCGGCAGCTGGAACTGCGGGTGTGCAAGGCCGGTGCCGATGACCTGGCCTTCCCTGGTGAGCGGCAACACGTCGATGTCCAGCTCGGTGATCATGACCTTGATGCCGAGCGCGGCGTAGGCATCGATGGCGTCTTCGATGTCGCGCAGGCTGGGGTAGTTGAGCCCCCAGTGTCCCTGCATGCCCACGCCGTCGATACGGATGCCGGCCTGCTGCAGCATCTTGACCATGCGCACGATCCCGTCGCGCTTGCTCGGCCGCCAGGCGTTGAAATCGTTGTAGTAGAGCTGCGCATCCGGTGCATAGCGCTGGGCAAAGGCGAAGGCGTTACGCACCACGGTGTCGCCGTCGCCGACCCGCTGCACCCAGTTGGTATCGCGGTAACTGCCGTCTTCGTCGATGATCTCGTTGACCACGTCCCAGGCCTGCACCTTGCCGACATAGCGCCCTGCCACGCGCTCGATGTGCGCGCGCATGCGCTCCAGCTGCGCATCGGCGGTGTTGGGCTTGCCCTGTGCATCGACGAAGAACCAGTCCGGCGTCTGGTTGTGCCAGACCAGCGTATGGCCGATCACGAACATGTCGCGGCTGCGGCCGTAGGCGACGAAGGCATCGGCGGCGCTGAAGTCGAACACGCCCGGACGTGGCGCAACCACTTCGGCCTTCATCACGTTTTCGGCGGTGACGGCATTGAAGTGGCAGGCGACCAGCGCGGAAGAGGCGGCATCCTTGCCGGAGACGATGTCGGCATTGACGGCGGTGCCGATCAGGAAGCCGTCGGCGTAGCGCGCCGGAGCGACGTGCTGCGGGTGTCGCAGGCAGCGGAGGCTGGCAGTGCAGTGACGGCGCTGATGACGGCGAACGCAATGCTCAGGCAGGTTGATGCGCGCGTACTGTTTTCTTGCATGACAGGCTTCCTGATCGGATGCGTTTTCTGTTCTCTTCGCGGCTGACCGTGACTGGCAATGCGCGCCAATGCGGGATCGCAGCTTATGCGTTGCCAGGTGCGTTTGAATCCAGCAACCACGCTAGCGAACGCGGGAGCACGTTTGCGTCCATCGCATCTGTTGCGTGCAGGCACCGCATCGCCATCCGGACGCGACAGCTCACCTGCACGTGCCACACACTTGCCGAGCAGCAGCCCCATCACTCCACCACCACCTGCGCACTGGCCGCCTGCAAGCTGTCGGACTCGACATGGACGGTGATCGTGCCCCGCACGCCGGCCTTGCCGCGCACGATCGCCAGACACAGGCCGTTGAAGGCGTTGCGCTGCGGCGCGGCGAACGACTCCAGGTTGGTGGGGTCGCCATTATCGGTAGCGACGAGTTCGCCCGGGCCCTCGATGCGGAAACGCAGGCGGTCGCCAGCGGTCGGCGCAGGACGGTCGGCGCGATCGAACAGGCGCACGGTGACAAAGCTCAGATCCTGCCCATCGCCACGGATGCGGCTGCGGTCGGGCATCACCTGCATGCGCGCGGCGCTGCCGGCGGTCTGCACGCGGTCGCTGGCCCAAGGCTTGCCCTGCCTGTACGCCTGCACGCGCAGCTCGCCCGGCTGGTAGACCACATCGTCCCAGCGCAGCCGGTACTGCAGCGGGCCCTTGCGCTTGCGCCCCTGCGAGACGCCGTTGACGAACAGCTCGGCCTCGTCACCGGAGGTGAACACATGCACCGGCGTGACCTGGCCCTCGCGGCCGGGCCAGGTCCAGTGCGGCAGCAGGTGCGCCATCGGCAGGTCGGGGCGCCAGCGTGACTGATACAGCCAGTAGCGGTCCTTGGGAAAACCGGCCAGATCGAAGATGCCGGAGTAGGAACTGCGCGAACTGTAGTACGGCGTGGGCTCGCCCAGATAATCGAAACCGGTCCAGACGAATTCGCCGGCAACATACCGATGCTGGTCCTGGGCCGCGAACACCTTGTCGGCGCTGGAGCCGAAGTCCACCGCATGCAGTTCGTAGGCGCTGACCTGGTGCGCGACCGAATCGCCGCCGCGCCCATCGCGCACCGGCGCGCTGGTGTCCGGCGTCACCGGAAACAGATACACGCCGCGGCTGCTCAAGGCCGAGGCGGTCTCGCTGCTGAGGATGGCCTTGTGCGGAAACGTCGCATGGAACGCCGGGTATTGCGGTTGCTTGCGGATACGCTCGGTGCCGGCGAATTCCGGTGTGTCGCGGATGCCTTCGCCCTGGTAGTTGAGGCTGATGACATCCAGCGCAGCGGGCAGTGGCATTTCGGGCGAGGCGTAGTTCATCGCCACCGTGGCTGGGCGCGAGGGGTCTTCCTCATGCACGATGGCGTGCAGTGTGCGTGCGATCGCCGCGCCCTGCTCGCCGGTGTATTGCTCGCCGACTTCGTTGCCCACGCTCCACAGCATCACCGAGGGATGATTGCGGTCGCGCCGCAGCATCGCGCGCAGGTCCGGCTCGTGCCATTGCGGGAACACCAGGTGGAAATCCAGCGGGGTCTTCTTCATCTGCCAACTGTCGAACACCTCGTCCACCACCAGCAGGCCCATGCGGTCGGTCAGCTCCAGCAGCTCCGGCGCGGGCGGGTTATGGCTCATGCGGATGGCGTTGGCGCCCATCTGCTGCAGCAGCTGCAGTTGCCGCTCGGCGGCGCGCACATTGAACGCCGCACCCAGCGCGCCGAGGTCGTGATGATTGTTCACGCCGCGAATCGGCACCTGTTCGCCGTTGACCAGCAGGCCCTGCTCGGCATCGAACACGATGCTGCGGATGCCGAACGGTGTTTCGTAGCGATCCACCACGTGCCCGTCCTGGCGGACCTCGGTCACTGCGACATAGCGATGTGGGCGCTGGGTGGGCGGCGGGCCCCAGAGACGTGGATGGTCGATCTGCGTGCTGCCCTGCACGCGTGCGCTCCCGCCCGCGGGAACCGCAACCCGCATGGCGGCAATGCGCGCGACCGGCTCGCCACTGCGCGTACCGCGTGCAGCGTCGAGCACATAGATCGCGGTGCTCACCTGCGCCTGCACCGCACTGCGGGCGGCATTGTCCAGCGTGACTGCCAGCTGCACCTGCGCCCTGTCGGCCGACACCTGCGGCGTGGTCAGCTGCGTGCCCCAGTGCGCGACATGCAGCGGCGCGGTCCTGGTCAGCCATACATTGCGATACAGCCCGCCACCGGGATACCAACGCGCCGAGTCGGGCGGGTTGTCCAGGCGGATCGCCAGCTGGTTGCTGGCGCCAAACACCACGTACGGGCTCAGGTCCACGCGCCAGGAGCTGTAGCCATACGGCCAGCCGCCGACCAGCTTGCCGTTGAGCCAGACCGTGGCATAGGCCATCGCCCCATCGAGATCCAGAAACAGCGAACGTCCGCGATCGCTGGCCGGAATGTCCAGCGTCTTGCGGTACCAGCCCACGCCCCAGCTCGGCAGGCGCCCCATGCCGCCGTACGGGCCATCGGCCAGGAACGGCCCGGCGATGGCCCAATCGTGCGGCAGATCCACGCGCTCCCAGCCGCTGTCGTCGAACTGCGGCTGCACGAAGGCCACGCTGCTGCCCGGATGCCCGGGCGGGCGGACATGGCGGTTTGCCGGGTCTGCAATCAACGCATTGGCTGTGGGCAGGATCCACGGCTTGAGCACGCGTGTTGCGGTGGCATCGAGGTGCTGCGCCTGCTCGGGCCGGGCATCGGCCACCTTGCCGTCTTCGCTGCGTAGCACCTGCGGGCGGACGTCGTAATCCAGGAGTTGGCGATTGCCGGGAGGGTCGCCGCGGTGGAAGCGCCATTGCGCGTTGAGCGAGACCCGCTCACGTGGCAGTTCGGTAGGCGCCGGTGGTGCTGCCAGCGCGGGCATGACGATGAAGATGCAGAGCATCGCCACACGTGCAACACCTGCGCAGCGCCTCAAATCGCGCATCACCGGTGCCTGCCTGCCGGCACGCGTCATGGCGCGACACTCTTCTGCCGTCTATGCACGCACGGCATGTTCGCCCTTCGTGCACACGGGTGGGCATCGCTGCCTGCTGCCTCGCCCACCTTCACAGGTGGTAGGCCCGCTTGGGCAAGCGGTAGGCCAGATCGATCGCCACCTCGACCGCTTCATCCTCATCCAGGCGATGCTCGGCAACCAGCCTGGCGAGAAACGCGCTGTCCACGCGCCGCGCCACATCGTGGCGTGCCGGAATAGACAGGAAGGCGCGGGTGTCGTCGTTGAAACCCACGGTGTTGCAGAAGCCGGCGCTGGCCAGGGTCTGCTCGCGGAAGCGCCACATGCCCTCCGGCGCGTCATGGAACCACCAGGCTGGGCCCAGCAACAGCGACGGGTAATGCCCGGCCAGGGGCGCCAGCTCGCGGCTGTAGCTGGTCTCGTCCAGGGTAAACACGATCAGGTGCAGGCGCGGGTCGTTCCCGAACCGGTCCAGCAAGGGCTTGAGCGCATGCACGTAGTCGGTGCGCATCGGAATATCGGCGCCCTTGTCGCGCCCGAAGGTCTGGAACAGCTGCCGGTTGTGATTGCGGAAGCAGCCCGGATGCAGCTGCATCACCAGGCCATCGTCCAGGCTCATCGCCGCCATCTCGGTCAGCACCTGCGCGCGGAACAGCTCGGCCTGCGCCGGCGTGGCCGCACCGCGCACCACGGTGTCGAACAGGCGCTGCGCCTCGGCCGGCGACAGATCGGCGGTGGCCGCGCTGGGGTGGCCATGGTCGGTGGAGGTTGCGCCGTGTGCGGCAAAGAACGCGCGGCGCTGCCGATGCGCACGCAGATAGCCCTGCCAGCTCAGCACGTCCTCGCCGGTGAGCGCGCCAAACTGCTGCAGCGCGCCGGCAAACTGTTCGTGTTCGGGGTCGACCACCGGGTCCGGCCGGTACGCGGTGAGCACGCGTCCCGTCCAGCCGCTGGCGCGAATGGCCGCGTGGTGCTGCAGCGTGTCCAGCGGCGATTCGGTGGTGGCGATCACCTCGATGTTGAAACGCTCGAACAAGGCCCGCGGGCGAAACGCCGCTGTCTGCAAGGCGGCGGTGATGTGGTCGTAGTAATGATCGGCGGTGCCGGCATCCAGCCGGATGCGCAAATCGAACACGTCATGGAAGACATGGTTGAGCCACAACGCTGACGGCGTACCGCGCAGCAACGTGTAGTGCTCGGCGAACACGCGCCACGCCGCGCGCGGGTCCACCGCCGCGCGCGACCCGTCCGCCCGCGGGATGCCCAATGCGTCCAACGCGATGCCCTGGCTGTAGAGCATGCGGAACACATAATGGTCCGGCACCAGCAGCAACTCGGTGGCATTGGCGAATGGCGCATCGGTGGCGAACCATGCCGGGTCGGTATGGCCGTGCGGGCTGATGATCGGCAGCGCGGCGACCTGCGCATACAGGCGCCGTGCGATCGCGCGCGTGCCAGGGTCGGCGGGCAGCAGGCGGTCGTCGTGCAAGGTCAGGGGCGAGGGCGTGGACATGGAATCAGGGTATCCAGAGAGACGAAGAACGAAACCTGTCGGCCGCCCGCGTCATGGCGCGGACGTGCCGGGATGGCTGGCAACGTAATCGCGCAGCCAGGTCAGCGCAGGCCGTTCGGTGCCATCGGCACGGATCAGGTACGCCGCCTCCTTGTCGCGCCACAGGCCGGGGCGGAACCCCCACAGCGTGATGCCGCGCACCGCCGGGTGCTCCCAGAACACCGGGAAGACGCGCTGGTAGTCGGCCAGCTGCTGCGCATCGCTGGGGCCGTCCAGATCGAACTCGGTGATGTAGATCGGCAGGCCGGTCGCGGCCAATGTATCGAGATTGGCACGATGCACCGACATCGCCACGTTCGGGGTGGTTTCGAAGGCGTGCTCCTGCACGCCGATCGCATCGACCAGCTGCTCGCGCTGCAGCAGCTGCACGATCTGCAGGTACTTCTGCGTGGCCTGGGCGCTGTTGGTGATGCTGTAGTCGTTGATCATCAGCCGCGCACGCGGGAAGTGCTGGCGCGCCAGCCGGAACGACTGCAGCACCCATTCCCAGCCGCTGGCGCCGTTGCCGCCGAGTGCCTGCAGATAATTGCCGCCGCCGGTGTCGTCCTTGCTGGGCGGGTCGTTGAGCGGTTCGTTGACCACTTCCAGCAGGTCGATGTCCGGATACCGCTGCGCCACCGCAGCAAACCACTGCGCGATCTCGCGGCGTTGCTCGGCCGGCGGCAACGACTTGATCCACTCCGGCTGCTGGTTGCCCCACACCATCACATGCATCTGGAACGGCATGCCATTGGCCTTGGCAAAGCGGTAGGCCGTATGCAGCCCGCTCCAGTCCATCTGGTCGCGCACCGCTTCCACGCTGCCCCACTTGCCGCTGTTTTCGGGTGTGAGCTTGTTCCAGTACTGCGCGAATCCTGGCGCCTGTTGCGGGCTGTAGGCACTGCCCAGGAACTTGGGCGCGCCGGCGGCCAGCGGCGCGGCCTGCGCCAGGCTTGCGATGTTCGCTGCAAACAACACGCCGGCTGCCAGTGTGCGTAAGTGCATGATGCTCCCCTCAGGACGATGCGGTGGCGGCCGGTGAGGCCGCTGCCGGCAGCTGCGCCGGCTCCAGGCGTGGTACCAGCGCGTGCACCAACGCCAGCGCCAGCAGGTAGGCCGAGCCTGCCATCAGGAACACCGGCACATAACTGCCGGTGGCCTGCAGCAGGAACCCGATGAAGGTGGCGATCAGCATGCCACCGACCGCACCGGCAAAGCCGCCGATGCCGACCACCGTGGCCACCGCATGCCGCGGAAACATGTCCGAGGGCAGCGTGAACAGGTTGGCCGACCAGCCCTGGTGCGCGGCGGTGGCCAGGCCGATCAGGCCGACCGCCAGCCACAGATTGTCGGCACGTGCAGCGAACACGATCGGCACCACCGAGACGGCGCAGATCAGCATGGCGGTCTTGCGCGCGCGGTTGACGCTCCAGCCGCGCGCGATGAAGCGCCCGGCGACCCAGCCACCGGCGATGCTGCCGATGTCGGCCAGCACGAAGATCACGATCAACGGCGCGCCCAGTTGCAACAGGCTCAAACCGTATTCGGCATGCAGGAACTTGGGCAGCCAGAACAGGAAGAACCACCAGATCGGGTCGGTGATGAACTTGCCCAGCACGAACGCCCAGGCCTGCCGGTGCCGCAGCACCTGCAGCCACGACAGCCGCCGCTGCACCGGCTCGTGCGCATCGCTGCGGATATGCGCCAGCTCTGCCGCCGACAGGCCGGGCTGCTGCTCCGGCGGGTGATAACTGAGCCACCACACCAGCAGCCAGGTGGCGCTGAGCACGCCGGTGAACAGGAAGGCCGCCTGCCAGCCCCAGGCGGTGGCGATCAGCGGCACCAGCAACGGCGCGACGATGGCACCGATATTGGAGCCGGAATTGAAGATGCCGGTGGCCAGGGCGCGCTCGCGACGCGGGAACCACTCGGCCACCGTCTTCAACGCAGCGGGGAAGTTGCCGGACTCGCCCAGCCCCAGGAAGAAGCGCGCGATCGCAAAGCCCACCACGCTGGTGGCCAGCGCATGCCCCATCGCCGCCAGGCTCCAGATGCCGATCGCCAGCGCGTAGCCGACGCGCGTCCCGAAGCGGTCGATCACCGCACCGCTGCACAACAGGCCCAGCGCGTAGGCGGCCTGGAAGGCGGTGACGATATAGCCGTACTGGATCTCGTTCCAGCCGATCTGCGTCTGCAGAAACGGCGCCAGCACGCCCAGCACCTGGCGGTCGACATAGTTGATGGTGGTGGCGGCAAGCAGCAGTGCGCACACGCGCCACCGCATGCGGCCCAGGCGCGCCAGCGTGCCGGCGGGCGCTGCGGCGTGCGGCAACTGGCTCATGTGCCCGCGCGCCGCAGCGCTGCTGCGCGCAGCATGCGCGGGGCAATCGCGCAGCGACCACTGCTAGGCACTGCCGCATGCTCGGGGTAGCCCGGCCTCTGGCTGCCGCGTTCTTCGGTTCGATTCATCGAGCACTGCACCTGCACGAAGGTGGCCTTGCGCCACGGGTGATAGCGCTACCATTACCACGCCATCGGGCAAAAACCATCGCGCAGTGCAGCACGCCACAAGGTCATGCATGACGAATACGGGTTTGAGCAGCGCCACTGTCGCAGTCGCTGCGTTGCCCCCGCCGACTATGCTGCCCTGCAGCGTGATGTTCTGAATTTGGTAGCGCTACCATCCGGCGTCACTGATCGCCCGTTCTTCCCCACCGCACCATCGCCGCGCCGCGCATCGGCAGCGGCACTCCCTGCGCAGGGGCGATGCGTGGGACATCTGCTCACCTGTTAGGGAAGGGATTACGGTGAAGAACAGCTACGCACGAACCGCGTTGTCCTGCGCGTTGGGGTCCATCCTGCTGGGCATGGCCAGCACTGCCGCCTGGGCACAGTCCAGCGATGCCAGCAGCGCCGCGCCTGCCGCACAACCGCCACCGGCCACCGCTGCCGGCGGCGATGCGGTGACCCAGCTCGACACCGTCACCGTCTCCGGCTACCGACGCAGCATCCAGTTCTCCACCGATGCCAAGCGCGACTCGGTGGGCTTTGCCGACACCGTGTTTGCCGAGGACATCGGCAAGTTCCCGGACATGAATATCGCCGAGTCGCTCAACCGCATCCCCGGTGTGCAGCTCTCGCGCGACGTCAATGGCGAGGGCTTGAACATCGCCATCCGCGGCCTGGGCACCAGCTTCACCAAGACCACGCTCAACGGCGCCAGCATCGCCACCGCCTCGATCGGCCTGAACGCGCAGAACCAGAACCGCGAAGTCGATCTGAACCTGTTTCCCACCGAATTCTTCACCCAGCTCACCGTGAGCAAGACGCCCACCGCGAGCATGCTCGAAGGTGGCGTGTCCGGTGTGGTGGACATGCGCAGCGCGCGGCCGTTCGATCGCCCCGGCGTGCACTTCACCTACCAGGCCCAGGCCGACTGGAACAGCACCAGCGAAAAGACCACCCCGCGCGGCGCCTTCATGGGCAGCTGGACCAACGAGGCAGGCACCTTCGGCGCGCTGTTCGGCGTGGCCTCGGTGCGCAGCAAGCTGGGCGTGCGCGGCTTCGAAAGCGTGGGCTGGACCAACCCCGGCCTCACCTACACCCAGTGCGGCCTCACCCCGCCTGCGGGCACGCCGGCCACCAATCAGCCGGCCGCGTGCAACGTCAATGGTGGCGGCAACTGGCGCATCCCCGACCGCGTGCCGGCCACCGCCGGCAGCGGCCTGACCACCGGCGAGACCATCGATGCGGCCTGGCTGCTGGCGCGCAACCCCGGCCTGAGCATCGACCAGATCAGCGACGCACTGATTCCGCGGCTGGGCCGCAGCGTGTACATGAATGGCGATCGCGACCGCGATGCCTCGGTGATGTCGCTGGAATGGCGCCCCTCCGACAGCATGCATTTCTACCTGGATACGCTGTATTCGGAAGCCAAGCGCACCACCGAGCGCATCAGCATGAATCTGATCGGCCGCAACGGCAACATGATTCCGCTGGGCATGCAGCTGGACCAGAACAACGTGGTCACCAGCGCCACCTTCGCCAATGCGCAGTACTTCCTGGAAGCGCGCCCGTACCGCGAAGAGGTCAAGTTCTGGAGCGTCAACCCGGGTGCGGAACTGTTGTTCGGCGCGGACCAGGACATCAAGCTCAACGTGCAGGCCAATGCCACGCGCAGCTGGCTGGATCGTGAGTCGCCCAGCATCCTGGTCACCTCGCCGTTCACCACCGTCGACTACCGCAATGAAGGCGGCGACCGCCCGTCGATCAGCAGCCCGCTCGATCTCAACGACCCGAACCTGGGCTGGGGCTGGAACGGTGGCCGGGTCAATATCCAGAACGAGAAACGCGTGACCGAAACACGTGGCGGACGTGCCGACCTGCAATTCGGCGAAGACAAGCGCAACATCAAGATCGGCGCCGCCTACGACCAGGCCGAGCGCACCATTCGCGGCTTCGACAACAGCATCGCCTGGGAGCAGGTGGTCTGCCGCGGCGGCGGCGGCACCATCTGCAACGGCGGCCCCGGCTCGGCAATTCCGAATGCGGCCCTGGCCGGCTATCTGCGCCCCGGCCCGGACGGCTTCATCACCGCCGATTTCAACCGCTTCCTGGGCGACACCAACTACTACGCGCTACGCGATTCCGCCCCGGAAACCAACTCCGCCAACACCGGTGCCTCGGCCGGCGGCATCCGCGAAAAGAACTGGGGTTTCTACATCGAAACCAACGCCGAAACCGAGGTGTGGAACCGCACGCTGCGCTTCAACGCCGGCGTGCGCTACGTGGCCACCGACCAGACCATCACCGGCCCGGTCACCATCAACGGCATCCGCCGCATCCAGGTGCTGGATTCGGACTACAAGGAAACCCTGCCCTCGTTCAACGCCGCCTGGGACGTGGCAGACAACGTGGTGCTGCGCCTGTCCAGCTCGCGCACGCTCACCCGCCCCGATCCCAGCGCGATGCTGCCCAACACCAACTTCAGCGACCCCTCCGCGCAGACCGCAACCCAGGGCAATCCGAACCTGGCGCCGTATCTGTCCACCAACGTGGATTTCGGCGGCGAGTGGTACACCGGTGGCGAAGGCTATGTGGGCCTGACGCTGTTCAACAAGCGCATCAGCGGCTTCACCGTCAACGGCGTGCGGCGCATTCCCTTCAACGACCTGGGCGTGCCCTACGACAGCCTGCTGCCGATCCAGCAGGCCGGCCTGGACCAGCGCGGCGGCCCGAATGCGGCCACCGTGGATGTGCAGACCCAGGTCAACGCCGACGGCGTGCTCAACATCCGCGGCACCGAGGCAATCTGGGTGCAGCCGCTGGACAAGCTGGTCGACGGCATGGGCTTCAGCGTGAACTACACGCATGTCACCCAATCCTCCGAAGGCGAAGGCATTCCGGCAGTGGCGGTCGGCGTCGCACCCAACCTGTGGAACGGCACCGTGTACTGGGAAAAGGATGCCGCCTCGGTGCGCCTGTCCTACACCTGGAACGACGACATGGTGATCTCCGGCGCCAACCAGAACGGCATTCCGTATGCGCGCCTCAACGCCGATGCGCGTGGCCAGCTGGACCTGTCGGCCAGCTACGCACTGGACTGGTTGCCGTCCAAGCCGCAGCTCACCCTCAACGTCACCAACCTCACCGACGAACCGTTGCGCACCACCTACGCCTGGCCCAACGCCACCTACGATCTGTACGAGCCCGGCCGCACGGTCATGCTCGGCATCCGCGGCACGTTCTGAGCGTGGTCATCGACACGACCGCACAGAGGCCGGGCGGGTGTGGCCGACCCGTGGAGCGCGCGTGGCCTTGTTGCATGGCCCGCGCACCGCATGCCGCTGCCGCTGCCCTGGCGACGGCGCGCGCGGTTTTGCCGGACACTTCAGGCGCCATGCCTGCCGGCGCGATCCGTACCGATCGCGGTCGGCGGCATGGCGCGCGCCGCGGCGTTTCCCGCAGCACTCCTCGAGCCCGCCCCGCCTCATGAACGATCCGTCACAACAGCTCTCCCTGCGCGAAAAGATCGGCTACAGCCTGGGCGACCTGGCCGCCAACCTGATCTTCCAGACGCTGGTCACCTTCCTGGCGTTCTTCTACACCGATGTGTTCCGCATCCCGGCGGGTGTGGCCGCCACGCTGATCTTCGTGGTGGGCATGCTTGGCGCGTTCGTGTTCACGCCCATCATCGGCATCCTGGCCGACCGCACCCGCACGCGCTGGGGCAAGTTCCGCCCGTGGATCCTGTGGACGGCAGTGCCGTTCGGTGCGTTGTCGCTGGCTGCATTCAACACGCCCGCCCTCGGCGAGCAGGGCAAGATCGCCTACGCCTTCGCCACCTACACGCTGCTGATGCTGGTATACGTGGCCAACAACCTGCCCTATTCGGCATTGAGCGGCGTGCTCACCGGCAGCATGGAGCAGCGCAACAGCCTGTCGGCGTATCGCTTCCTGGCGGTGACCTTCGCGCAGTTCATCATCCAGGTGTTGCTGCTGCCGCTGGTGCTGATCCTGGGCAATGGCGACAAGGCGCAGGGCTTTCGCAACACCATGGCGCTGTTCGCCGCCGTCGGTACGCTGTGCTTCCTGATCACCTTCTTCACCACCCGCGAGCGGGTGCTGCCGATCAGCGAACAACGCAGCAGCGTGCGCCAGGACCTGGGCGATCTGGTCCGCAACAAGCCCTGGCTGGTGATGCTGGCGCTGACCATCCTGGTCTTCATCAATCTCGCCATGAAAGGCGGGATGTACATCTACTACTTCAAGTACTACCTCGATGCCGGCGCGCTGGCGCAGTTCCTCGACAATGCCGGCTTCAACCGCTTCATCGCTGCAATCAATAGCGTGCTCACCGGCGCCGGCATGAGCGCACTGCAATGGCCGCAGGACGCACCGACCTCGGCCTTCAGCGTGTTCAGCGCCGGCGGCATCCTGGCGATGATCGTGGGCATCGGCTTTTCCAAACGCCTGGCCGACCGCCACGGCAAGCGCAATGTGTTCGGCGGCGCGCTGCTGGTTTCCACGCTGTTTTTGCTGGCGTTCTATGTGTATCCGCCGGCGGCGATCGGCTGGGTGTTCGCCTCCTATGTGCTGCATGGCTTCTTCTACGGCATCACCATCCCGCTGCTGTGGGCGATGATCGCCGACGTGGCCGACTACTCGGAGTGGAAGAACCACCGCCGCGCCACCGCGATCATCTTCTCGGCGATGTTGTGCGGGCTGAAGATCGGCCTGAGCGTCGGAGGCGCCCTGGTCGCCGGCATCCTGGCCTTCTATGGCTACGACGCCGCCCTGCCGCTGCAAGGCGCTGCGGTGACGAGCGGCATTCGCCTGGCCATCAGCGTGTATGCGTCCGTCCCGTTCCTGCTCGGCACCGCGTTGCTGGCGCTGTACGAGATCGACAAGACGCTGGAAACCCGCATCGAACACGAGCTGGGCCTGCGCCGTCAGGCCGCACCACTCGCTTCGCCCTGACTCCCTCCTCCCACCTCATGCACAGGTACGCGCATGTCCGATGAACTGCACACCGCTGCACTGCAGGCGCTGGCGCGCACCGCCATTTCCGCACCGCTGGTCACCCACCTCTACACCGCCGACCCGTCCGCACACGTGTTCGACGGCGCGCTGTACATCTACCCCTCGCACGACATCGATGCCGGCGTTGCCTTCAGCGACGACGGCTCGCACTTCGACATGGCCGACTACCACGTGCTGCGCATGGCGCATCCGCACGCGCCGGTGGAAGACCTGGGGCAGGTGCTGCACGTGCGCGACGTGCCCTGGGCACAGCGCCAGATGTGGGCACCGGATGCCGCGCAGCGCGACGGCAAGACCTACCTGTATTTTCCCGCCAAACGTGCCGACGGCATCTTCCAGATCGGCGTGGCGGTCGGCGATGGCCCGCAAGGCCCGTTCGTCGCCGAGCCCGAACCCATCGCCGGCACCTACTCGATCGACCCGGCCGTCCTGGCCGACGACGACGGCGCGCACTACCTGTACTTCGGCGGCATCTGGGGCGGCCAGCTGCAGCACTACCGCGACAATGTCTACGCGCCGACCCATCAGGAACCTGACGACGCTGCGCCTGCGCTCGGCCCGCGCGTCGCCCGCCTGCGCGAGGACATGACGCAACTGGCAGAGCCCACCCGCGAGATCGTCATCCTCGACGAACACGGCGCCCCGCTCCGCGCCGGCGACCACACCCGCCGCTTCTTCGAAGGCCCCTGGGTGCATCGCCATGCGGGCCGCTATTACCTGTCCTACTCTACCGGCGACACCCACCTGATCTGCTACGCCACCAGCGAGTCCCCGTACGGGCCATTCGCCTACCAGGGCGTGCTGCTCGCACCGGTGATCGGCTGGACCACGCATCACTCCATCTGTGCGTTCGAAGGCCAGTGGTATCTGTTCTATCACGACGCTGTCTTGTCGGGCGGGCAAACGCATCTGCGCAGCATCAAGATGGCACCGTTGCAGCATGCTGCCGACGGAAGGATCGCGACGATTTATCCATATGGAGAAGACGCGGTGTCGCCCTGGTGAATGTCGTTGCGCTCCTGCTTCCCGGAACGTCCACCAGCGCGTCATGGCTCCACCGCCGGCACTGAACGACACGTCCTGTCACCGCGGTGCTTTCAAAGCACGTCGTGATCCTTACTGCGGCCGATCGTCGCCCCAGCGCTCAAGTCTTTGATCGAGCATCTCCTGGCATGCCCAACACGTTGGCCTGGCGCTTCAACGCGGCCATGACATGTTGGACGTTACCGTCGCCTCACTGGCACGGCAGGCCGGCGTGCGCCAGTGCGGAACTGCATCGCATGGGGTTGCATCCGCACGCATGGCACCTCCGTAGGGCATGTACGTGTTCTTTCAGGTGGAGATTGTCATGCGACATGGTTCGATGCTGTTGTTACTGACGCTCGCGGCCCACGGAAGTGCCAGCGGCGGTGAGTCGCGTTCCGCCTTGCCGCGCGCAGACAGCGTGGACGTGCCGCGCTTCATGGGCGACTGGTACGTGATCGCGCACATTCCCACCCGGCCCGAGCGCAAGGCCTACGATGCCGTCGAGCGCTATGCACTGCGCCCGGACGGCCGCATCCAGACCACGTTTACCTACCGCAAGGGAAGTTTCGAGGCACCGCTCAAGTCCATGCATCCGATCGGCCGGGTGGCGAAGGAGGGCAATGGCGCGCTGTGGAGCATGCAATTCTTCTGGCCGTTCAAGGCCGAGTACGTGATCGCCTGGCGCGATGCAGACTATTCGCAGACCATCGTGGCACGCAGCAAGCGCGATTACGTCTGGTATATGGCGCGCACGCCGCAGGTCTCCGAGGCCGACTATCAGCAGGCCGTCCAACGTATCGCCGCCATGGGCTACGACGTCTCGCAGCTGCGCCGCGTCCCGCAGTCGCAGCGCTGACGCGGTAAAGCGCCGCTGCGGAAAAAAAACTGCGACGCGCCCAGCGATGCAGTGACCGCATCGCAGGCGCTTACATGCCGTGCGCGTCAGACGTTCTTGTCATCCACGGAAAATTCCCACCCGTCATTCAAGCCACCCAGCGGCTTGGCTTCGGCTGCCAGCTCTTCCTCGAACGCCGAAATCGCCTTGTACGTTGGGATCATGGTCGGATACACCGTCACGTCCATCGGAAACGCCGTGTTGTCCGGGTAGTGGCAGCAACGCACCTTCTGCTCGAAGCGCAGCAGCGTCACCGAGAACTCCAGTGCCGACTCCTTCGTGGGAAAGACCACGGAGAACGCAATCTCGCGTGGCTTGGATAGATCCACCCCTCGCTGGGCGATGTGCCAGAGGGTGTCGCCGTTGTCGTCGTTGGGATACAGGTCCGGATGTCGTTGCATAGGGGTTTGGATTTTGGCAGCCAATTGGCCGAGGAGGAATTCTAGCGCCTGGCTCTTACCAGGTATTCATACGCGACGTAGCAATGGCGCCGCCAGCGGCACTGGAAAGCAGGTACTCAGGCAGAGCAGGAGGCTCGCTGAGCAGCGCGGTTATCGCAGGTAGGGCGGAGGCAGCAAGACCCGTCGTCTGGCCGCCGGCTTCAGCACCCGAATCCAATCAGACACGCGACTGGAGTCGCGTGGTGACCATGCAACCGCATGCAGGGTGGGCGCCATCCAGAGCAACCGACTGAGCATCAATGCTGATCACAGGTCACTTCAGACAATGGTGAAAACTCCATAGTGGTTGGGGCATGTCCTCCGGTCGCCACTGCTTGTGAGGTCTCTGACCACGCTCCACATCGTGTGGCATGACATCATCCTGCCTTGTTACCAGACCTTTCATCAGCTTGTGGCCAATAGGCGCACCACTGCCTTATCCACAAGGTCGAAATTGTCAGACATTGCGTTGTCGGCAGCGCTGGCCAGGTTGGCGGCGGTGAGCAGGCTCAGGGCCGGCAGGGAAGACCGCAGGCGCATCGTAAGACCCTTTCTCGACGGCCGTGGCCGCGCGGCAATGAGGGGGTCGGGTGCGCCGCCCGCTTCCCCGGCGGCGCGCCGGCGTTGTCGCAGCCTCAAGCGGCCTGGCAAGCAGGTGACGCGACCGGGCCGCGGTTGTGTATGCTCGGAGCCGTGGAAACCCTCTCACCCGCCGAGATCGCCGAGCAGATCGCCGAGTTGCGACGCGCCCACCGCGCGTTGGACGAGGAGATCCAGCGCGTGCCCGCGAACCTGGAGGACGAGCTGCAGATGAAGCGCCTGAAGAAGCGCAAGCTGCATCTCAAGGACTGCATCACGCGGCTGGAGATGGAGCTGGTGCCTGACGAGCCGGCGTGAGGCCATGCCTGCAGTTGGGTTCGCTTGTCGACACCCGCGCGCTGATCGCGGCGTCTGCCCGCTCTTGGGGCCAATTCCCCTGCGTAGGAGCGCACCTGGGCGCGATGAGGCGTCCCCCTGGAAGGCCCGTCGCGCTCAGGCGTACTTCTACGGTGCCTGTAGGCAGATTGGCTGGCGGGGCTGCGAATGCGCGACATGTGATTCGCGATGGGGACGCGGCGTGGAGCAAGCGCGGCCGTGGCGTGGCGTTGCGCGCACGTAACCGCCTGACTGCGAGTCCGCAGACGTTGACCAACTGTCGCTGCGTTTCCCGCATGCGCCCTTGGGACACCTCCCCCCGCCAGCGGGAGAAGGAAGCGCCAAGGCGAGACAATCAGACTCCTGCGTGCAGCGCTCAGCCTGCGCGCAGCAGGATCTTGCCGCGGCGGCCCGGCTCGGCGCTGGCGGCTGCCGCTTTGGCGGCGTCTTCCAGGTCGAACACCGCTTCCACCGGCAGGGCCAGGCTGCCATCGACGGCGGCCTTGAGCAGTTCGCCGATCATGCGGCGCTTGTCCTCGGGCTTGGTGGCGGCCATGACCTTGCTGCCCCAGAAGCCGCGCACGCTGGCCTGCTTGAAGATCACATCGCCGGTGGGAATCTGCAACGGCTCGCCGGTCATCGAGCCGAACGAGACCAGCTCGCCGCCTTCGGCCAGCAGCCCCATCAGCTCGCCGGCCGCGCTGCCGGCGACCGAGTCGATCGCGCGCACGATGGGTGCGTCGCCGGCCAGCGCGCGCGCGGTGTCCTGCCAGCCTTCCTGCGCGGTGGAGACTGCATTGCCAATGCCCAGCGCCTGCAACTCGTCCACGCCGGCATCGCGGCGCACCAGGTTGATCACGTTGATGCCGCGTACGGCGGCGAGCATAGCCACGGTCTTGCCGACCGCGCCGTTGGCGGTGTTCTGCACGATCCAGTCGCCTTTTTCGACCTGCAGGAATTCGATCAGCATCAAGGCGCTCAGCGGCATGGCGATCAGCTGGCAGCCGCGGTCGTCGTCGAGCGCGTCGGGCAGCGGCACCACGCCGGACGCGTCGGCGAGGAAGTACTCCGCCCAGCTTTCGTGCACGCCGGCGGCGACAACGCGCTGGCCGATCTGCAGGCCGTCGACACCGTCGCCGAGTGCGTCGATCACACCGGCCGCTTCGCTGCCGCCGATGGCGGGCAGCTCGGGCTTGTAGCCGTAATTGCCGCGCACCGTCCACAGGTCGTGGTTGTGGATCGGCGAGCGACGCATGGCGATGCGCACCTGGCCCTTGCCGGGTTGCGGGGTGGGCCGCTGGCCGAGTTCGAGCACCTTGGCAGGGTCGCCGAATTGGGTGTGGATGGCTGCGCGCATGGAATCTCCTGCCGGGCACGCCAGTGGTCCAACGCACCCGATCGTGATGAAAGGTGGCGCGATGCTATCGGCACGGCCGCAAGCGGAGGATGAAACGGGCGGAACTGTTGTGTGAAGTTGCGGGCGTCAGTAGAGGACGCCAGAAGTGACTCTGGTCTGCTGCAGCGCCGGGGGGTTGCGTGCTGACTGCCCTCATCCACCCTTCGGGCACCTTCTCCCGGAGGGAGAAGGAAGGCGTCGTGCGCACCTGCGCTTCCTTTCCTTGCCGGTGCGCTACCGTTGCCCGCATCACCCCCCGCAGGGGGGCGCTGGCGTTTGTAGCGCCGCCTTACTCGGCCGGCGGCAGCACCACATCCGGCTTGACCGCTTCGGGGCTGACCCGCTCGATGGTGTGGCGCAGTTCGCGGCCGAGAATGAACTTGGCATCCTTGGCCCAGGCATCCAGGCGCTCGTCGAACAGCAGCTTGCTGTTCTCGTCCGGCCACACCAGGCGCAGCTCGCGCAGTTTCTGGATGAAGCTGCGGAACAGGGTCTTGTCGAAGAACTCCGGGGCGGCCGGGGCGTACAACAGGCTCAGGCGTTGCGCGGCCTGCTGGCACAGGCTTTCCAGTTCGCCGGCGCCGAGTACGCCGGGGCCGTTCTTCACCAGCACCGAAATGGCGATGTAATAGCGCTCGAAGGCCTGCTGCAGCGAATGGCCGATCGCCCGCAGGCGGAACACTTCATCGGTCTGCCCGGTGTTGCGCGCCAGGATGCCGCCATCGTCGTCGGTGACGTTGAGCAGCAGGCCCTCGCGCACGAACATGTCGATGGTCTGCTCGATGCGCTCGGCAAAGCGGTCCTCGCTCCACGGCAGGAACAACTCGGCCTGCAGGAACGGGTACACCGTGCGGCCCAGGCGGATCAGGCCGGCGCGGCTCATGCGGCGGTTGTTCTGGAAGCAGCAGGCCACCCACGAGGACGCGGTGAACAGGTGCAGCACGTTGTTGCGGAAGTAGCTCAGCAGCACCGCGGTGTCGCCGCTGACGCTCAGCACATCGCCCAGCGGATGCGACACGCGCGTGAGCACGTTGATCTCTTCGGCGTGGGTGATGATGCGCGCCGGGGTGTGCGGGGTGACGGTGACGCGGTCCGAATACGGCATTTCCGCCAGCAGCTTCTTGCACAACTCGATCTGCGCGATCAGGTCGGCCTCGCCCATCGCATGCTTGGGCGTGGACAGCAGCGCCAGCGCCAGCAGGTTGATCGGATTGACGTCGGCGGCGCAGTTGATGCGGGTCTGGATCTGGGTGGACAGCGTGTCCACCGCCGGTGCCAGCCAGGTGGGTTTTTCGTCGTCGGGCAGCGGTTGGCCGTCCCAATCGGGCGCGTGCCTGGCCAGCACGTCGTTGAGCGCGATCGGCTCGCCGAAGTTCACCACCACCTGGCCGTAGTTCTGCTTGAGCACCTTGGGGATGGACCACAGCAGGCCCCAGATGGATTCCTTCTCCTTCGGCCGGCCGGTGAGCTCGTCCAGGTAGCTGTTGCCTTCCATCAGCTTCTCGTAGCCGATGTAGACCGGCTGGAACAGCACCGGCTTGCGCGGCTGGCGCAGGTAGGCACGCAAGGTCATCGCGATCATGCCGCCCTTGGGCTGCAGCAGGCGCCCGGTGCGCGAGCGCCCGCCTTCGACGAAGTATTCGATCGAATAGCCGCCGGCCACCAGCTGGGCGACGTATTCGCTCAGCACCGCCGAATACAGCGCGTTGCCCTTGATGGAGCGGCGGATGAAGAACGCCCCGCCCTTGCGCAGCAGCGTGCCCACCACCGGCAGGTTGAGGTTGATGCCGGCCACGATGTGCGGCGGCACGATGCCGCGTTCGTACAGCAGGTAGCTCAGCAGCAGGTAATCCATGTGGCTGCGGTGGCTGGGCACGTAGACCACTTCGTGCCCGGGCGCGGCCTGCTTGAGCTTGTCCAGGTGGTGCACCAGCACGCCGGCGTAGATGCGGTTCCACACGTGGGTGAGCAGGAAGCTGGCCGAGCGCACCACCGGGCTGGAATAGTCGGCGGCGATTTCCCAGGCGTAGGCGTGCGCCTTGCGCCAGGCATCGACCGGCTTGGAGTTGTCGCGCTTGGCCTGGGTGGCGATGGCCTCGCGCACCGAGTCGGCGGCCAGCACCTGGTCCACCAGCAGGCGGCGGGTGGACAGGTCCGGCCCGATCACCGCCTCGCGGATGCGCCGGAAGTGGGTGCGCAACACGCGCTGCAGCTTGCGCAGGGTGCGCTCGGGCGGCAGGCCCTCGGCCATGGTCTGGCGCAGCGAGATCGGCGGGGCGAAGCGCACGATGGTGGTGCGGCCGTTGAGCAGCACCGCCAGCAGGCGCCGGAAGCGGCCGACCAGCGCCCAGTTTTCCGAGAACAGCACCGCGAACCAGCCGCTCTGCTTGTCCGGCGCGCGGCCGACGAAGATCGACACCGGCACCAGGTGCACGTCCAGGTCGGCACGCACGCGGTGCGCCTGCAGCAGCTTGGCCAGCGAATCGGAATGGGTCTTGCCGCCGCGCTGCTCGGGGATCAGCGAGTTGCTGCTGCTGCGCCGCGACAGCGCCAGGTAGGCGCGCTTGCGCTGCAGCGGGTCGCCCGGCAGCGGCACCAGCGGCGAGGGCAGCCCCGCTTCGCGGCAGGCCTTGTCCAGGATCAGCGCGCTGGACAGGCCGTAGTCCTCCAGCACATAGACCACTGGCGTGCCGTCGTCGTAGCGGCTGGGTTGGTCCGGTTCGATGGTCAGGCTCAGCCAGGGGTCGGCGAGCCGGCCGAGCAGGCGCGCCCACCACGGGCGCTTGGCGTTGCGGGCGGCGGCGACGGCAGGCGCGATCGACGGCGCAACCTCCGGCGGAACCGGTGTGGCGGTCGGCAATGCGGCGGCCGTGGCGCCGAGATCGGCGGCGGCAGCGCTGGGCGGGGCGGGCTGGCCGTCCGGGAACGGCAGGGGATTCTGGTCTGGCATCACGGTCATTATCGCCCAGCCGGGCGCTGCCCGGTGGCGGCGGGCGTGGCGGGCGCGGCCGCCGGGGTGTCAGGCGTTGCCGCGGCATCGGGTACGGGCGTGGCCGGCGGCGCGGCGTCGAGCAGTGCCTGGACCTCGTCCTGGGTCTGCTGCTGGTACCAGTGGCCGTCGCGCTTGATCAGGGCGATGCTCAGGTCGATGTCGTGCGCGGCCAGCGGATAGCGCAGCCGCACCTGGGCGCGGTCGCCGTCCTGGCTGATCAGGCCGGTGCGCAGCGCATCCAGGCTGCCGTCCAGCGACAGGCCGTAACGCTCCAGCACCTGCTTGGCCGCGGCCCAGAACGGCCCGAGCCGGCGCAGGCTCTCTTCCATCCCCAAGCGCTGCAGATCGGCGTCCGAGCCGATGCCGGTGGCACGGGCGGCGGTCACCAGGTCGGTGATGCTGGCCTTGGCGCGCGCGCGATCGGCCAGCGGCGCGGTGGCGGCCCAGGCGCTCAGGGCATCGACCAGCTGCACGTAGTGGGCGCGTTGCTCGGGCTGGTAGTCGCTGCGGCTGCGCAGGTATTGCACGCCGAACTGGCCCAGCGACTGCGCGGCCTGGCGGATGCCCTGCGCCTGGCCGGCCAGCTGCGCATCGAAGGCCTGCTGCAGCTGGCGCTCGGCGCCGGGCGCCGACAAGGTCCCGAGCAGGCTGCCGACCTCGTTGGGCAACGGCAGCTCGGTCAGCGGCCAACGGCTGGCCCCGCTGCGCCAGGCCGCTTCCAGCCGGGTGTATTGCGCAGGGGTGACCCGGATCCGCGCATAGGCGACCAGGTCGTTGCGCCGCAGTGGCAGGGTCATCGACTGCATCGCCGCAGCCGGCTCGGCGCTGGCGCCCGGCAATGCGGCGGTCTTGTCCGTACGCTGGCAGCTGCTGACGCACAGCGCTGCCAGCAGCACCCACGCGATGGACTGGAACCGGCCGGCGCGGACGGTGGATGGCGACATGCGCACGCTGTTCCCCCTGATCGATCGGCGCATCTTGCTGGCTGAACGCACTGGCGGCAAGGCGCGCGACAACCGTGCGCCCGGGTACGGTACCAAACGTTAGGTTTTCGTAGTTCCACGCATGATGTCGTCCGGTGTCCGACATTGACTGCTGTTGTCCCTTGCGGACAAACTTGTCCAGGCGATGTCGCCAAGCCCTTGTGCCACGTGCATTTGGCGCAATGGTGCAGCGCATCATGTAAGCGCTTGCAGTTCCTGCTAGCGTGCGCGCCATCTCGCTCTGAGGTCGCCATCGGTTGGGGCCGATGTCATTCATGTGCATGTGTGACACGAACGTTCTGCGCCAGCGGACCGCGCGCCCCTACCCGGCGCGCGCCGGCAACCGCGTTGTCCTGGAGGTTTTGCCATGAGTCGGCCACGCTCCGAAGGCGGCAGCGTCACCATCAAGGACGTCGCGCGCGAAGCGCAGGTGTCGGTGGCAACGGTCTCGCGCACCATGAACGGGCATCAGCACGTGGCCGAATCGGTGCGCGAACGCGTGCTGCAGGTGGCCCGTGCGCTGCATTACATCCCGCATCACGCCGCGCGCAGCCTCAGCAGCCGGCGCACCCACACCATCGGGGTGGTGCTGCCGGACCTGCATGGCGAATTCTTTTCCGAATTGATCCGCGGCATCGACCAGGTGGCGCGCGAGCAGGGCTACCACCTGCTGGTGTCCAGCTCGCACGGCGACCCGCAGGCGCAGCGCAAGGCGCTGGAACGCCTGCCCGGGCGCGTGGACGGGGTGGTGGTGATGTCGCCCTCGCTGGGCGACTCCGGCGTGCACGAGGATGCCCTGCCCGGCGGCCTGCCTGCGGTGCTGCTCAACTGCGCCGGCACCGCCAGCCAGCGCCCGGTGCTCAACGTGGACAACTACGGCGGCGCGCGGATGATGACGCGGCATCTGCGCGACAGCGGCCACCGCCGCATCGCCTTCATCGCCGGGCCGGCCGACAACTTCGATGCGCACGAGCGTCTGCGCGGCTACCGCGACGAGCTGGCGCTGGATGCCGACGCGCAGCCGTGGGTGCTGCCGGGCAACTTCGACGAAGAGTCCGGCTACCGCGCCGGCCAGACGCTGGCGCAGGACACCCGCCCGGATGCGGTGTTCGCGGCCAACGACATGATGGCGCTGGGCTGCCTGTTCGCGCTCGGCCATGCCGGGCTGAAGGTGCCGCAGGACATCGCGCTGGCCGGCTTCGACGACGTGCCGATGGCGCGCTACGTGCTGCCGGCACTGACCACCATGCGGGTGGATATCGCCGGGCTGGGCGCACGCGCATTGCAGTTGCTGCTGGGCCAGCAACTGGCCGATGCGCCTGCACCGCCCGCCGACGCCGCACCGCCGGCGTTCTCGGAGATGGTGCCCGAACTGATCGTGCGCGCATCCAGCGCGCCGCGTGCGGCGCCTCCCACCTGAGACGCGCCACCGCGCCTTGCCGAACGTGTGTTGCTTGCAGTCCCTGCCGTTGTTGCCAGCTGTCCCGCTTTACGCCGTACCGACGCGCCAGCCACTTCGCTGGTTCGCGCTTTACCCCTGGGAGGGGGAAAGTCATGAAGCATTACCGCACTGTCTCCACCCTGCCGGCGCGCAGCCTGTTGTGCTGCGCCCTTGCCGCCTCGTTGCTGGCCAGCACTCCGGCCATGGCCCAGTCCAGCAACGCCACCTTGCGCGGCCAGGTCGCTTCGGCGCAGGCCGGCACCACCGTGACCGCGACCAATGTCGCCAGCGGCGCCGTCCGGCGCGTGCCCACCGGCGCCGACGGCAGCTACGCGCTGGTCGGCCTGCCCCCGGGCACCTACAAGGTGGACGCCGGCCCCGGCAGCGAACAGACCGTGACCCTGTCGGTGGCCTCGTCGGTCACCTTGAACCTGGGCGGCGGCGCGGCGGCGGCGCCTGCCGGCGATGCCACCACGCTGGATGCGGTGCAGGTCACCGCCACCACGCTGCAGGAGGTCAAGACGTCCGAAGTGGGCACCAACGTGTCGCTGAAGCAGATCAGCACCGTGCCGCAGCTGACGCGCAACTTCCTGGAGTTCGCCGACACCGTGCCGGGCATGCAGTTCGAGACCAACTCCAACGGCAATAGCCAGATCCGCGGCGGCGCGCAGGGCAGCTCGGCGGTGAACGTCTACATCGACGGCGTCGGCCAGAAGAGCTACCTGTTCGGCGGTGTGTCCGGGCAGGAGCAGAGCGCGGGCAATCCGTTCCCGCAGCTGGCCATCGGCGAGTACAAGGTCATCACCTCCAACTACAAGGCCGAGTTCGACCAGGTCGGTTCGGCGGCGATCGTGGCCTCGACCAAGTCCGGCGGCAACGAATTCCACGGCGAGATCTTCGGGCGCACCAGCAACACCGATTTCCGCGCGCGCCAGCCCGACGAGCGCGCCGGCGCGCCCAACGCCGACGGCAGCAAGCGCAAGACCCACCAGGACGAATATGGCTTCGCGCTGAGCGGGCCGATCGTGCAGGACAAGGCGCACTTCTTCTTCAGCTACGAAGGCAAGGGCTTCGAGGTCTCGGCCGATCCGGTGGCCGTACCCGACCGCTTCAGCGCGCTCAGCGACGACCTGCCGGCCGGCGTGCAGGGCCGGCTGGGCTCGGTGACCCGCCCGTTCAACGAAGACCTGTACTTCGGCAAGGTCGACTGGGACATCGGCGAAAACGACCGTCTGGAACTCACCGGCAAGTATCGCGACGAGGAAAGCCGCGACAGCGTTGGCGGCCAGACCACCGCGATCGCCTCCAAGATCAACCTCAATACCGAAAAACGCTTCGACCTGCGCTGGCAGCATTACGGCGAGCGCTACGTCAACGAAGCGCGTGTGTCCTACGAGGACGTGCTGTTCAATCCCACCGCCTATACCTTGGGCAGCCAGACCGTGTACACGCGCGGCATCGCCGAAGACGACGTGCTGCTCAACGACGGCGCCACCAGCGGCCTGGCGATCCAGCGCAAGGGCCAGAAGGGTCCCAGCTTCCAGAACGACCTGACCTTCAACAACCTCGAGTGGCACGGCAACCACGTCATCAAGATGGGCGTGAAGTACAAGGAAGTGGAGCTGACCCAGAGCGAGAACTCGGCAGCCAATCCGTCGTTCTATTACGCAGTGGACGATGGCGTCGGCACCTCGGCCGTTCCCTACCAGGTGCGCTTCAACCTGCCGTTCGCCGGCGCCGCACCGTCGGTGACCACCACCAGCAAGCAGCTGGGCCTGTACATCCAGGACGATTGGGACGTCAACGACAAGCTGCAGTTGAACCTCGGCGTGCGCTGGGATGGCGAAAAGATCCCCTCGTACCTGGACAACGTGACCCCGCCGGAAGTGGTAGCGGCCTTGAACGGCCCCGGCACTGATCCGGCGGTGAGCGCCACCTACGCCGAGCAGCTGGCCAAGGGCGGGGTGAATATCAACGACTACATCAGCAACGGCCGCAATCGCAAGCAGGACAACAACAACTTCGCACCGCGCCTGGGCTTTTCCTACGACTTCCGCGGCGACGAGTCGCTGGTGCTGTTCGGCGGTGCCGGCCGCAGCTACGACCGCAACCTGTTCGACGTGATGGGCCTGGAGCAGATCAAATCCGCGCTGGCGCAGTACACGATCCGCTTTGCCGGACCCACCGACTGCGTCCCGGCGCCGGGCACCTGCACCGCGTTCGATCCGGCGTATGTGAGCAACCCCGACAGCCTGGGCAACCTGGTCGATGCGCGCGTGCGCAACGGCGAGATCAACCTGCTCAACAACGATCTGAAGACGCCGTACGCGGACCAGTATTCATTGGGCCTGCGTACCCAGCTGGGCGAGTGGAACACCTCCGCCACGCTGTCCTATATCCACAGCAAGGACGGCTTCATCTTCACCCTGGGCAACCGCTATGCCAACGGGGATTTCTTCCAAAACGGCGCCCAGGCGTTCGAGCAGCGGCCCCAGGGCTTCGGCAACCTGATCATCGGCAACAACGGCGTGGAGACCAAGACCGGCCAGCTGCTGCTGTCGGCGGACAAGGCCTATACGCAGGAAAGCGGCTGGGGCCTGACCGCGGCGTATACCTTTTCGCGTGCACGCGGCAATCGCGGCAACGACGATCGCTACGGCTTCGATGCGGCCACCATCGCCGACTACCCGTTCCTGGACCTCAATGCAGTACCGCGCCACCGCCTGGTACTGACCGGCATCTACGACCTGTTCTGGGGCATCAGCGGCTCGGCCAAGCTGACCCTGGCCACGGTGCCGCCACGCAACGAGGCGATCTCCTACGACCAGTACGGCGGCCCCAGTTCGGACAATATCCGCGTGGTGTCGGTGGATGCGCCCGGCGGCAAGTTCATCGCCGGCGGCGACATCTTCGGCACCCGCCAGCTGGACCTGTCGTTGTCCAAGGACATGCATATCACCGACGCGGTCACCGTGCAGGTGCGCGGCGACCTGATCAATGCGCTGAACTTCCGCAACTACGATCAGTACAGCATCGACTGGGGCAGTGCCGGCGTGTACGACCCGCGCGTGCGCATCAACCAGTACGGCGCGATGTCCACCCCGCCACGGACCTTGTTCATGAGCGCACGCATCATCTGGTAACGGCGGCGTTGGCGGCATCCGGCGTCCCGGCGCCGGTGCCACCCCCGCTGCCTAAGCTGCATCGGCCCCACGGCAATGGGGAGGGGCCGCCTGCAGGCTTGTTGCATCGTCCCGATTGCGGTGTGTTGCTGTGGCGCTGCGCGCGATGCTGCAGCCAGCACGCTCCCATTGGCGATTCGTTTTTTGTTGTGTTTGCCGTCCCTGCTGTCTGTTGCCGCTGTACCCGTTCCATCCACACCAAGCACCAACCTCGACGCGCCAGTCACTTCACTGGTTCGCGCTTTACCCCTGGGAGGGGGAAAGTCATGAAGACTCACCGCACCGTCTCCACCCTGCCGGCACGCAGCCTGTTGTGCTGCGCCCTGGCTGCCTCGTTGTTCGCCACCACCCCGGCCATGGCACAGTCCAGCAACGCCACCTTGCGCGGCCAGGTCGCTTCCGCGCAGAGCGGCAGCGAGGTCGTCGTCACCAATGTCGCCACTGGCTCGGTGCGACGTGCACCGGTCAATGCGAACGGCAACTACACCATCGTCGGCCTGCAACCGGGCACCTACACCGTCGAATCCAACGGCGTCAGCCGCACGGTGACCCTGTCGGTGGCCTCCAGCGCCACCGTCGATCTCGGCACCGAGGCGGCGGCAGCGCCGGCCGGCGATGCGACCACGCTGGACACGGTGACGGTCAGCGCGCCGATGATCCGCGACGTCAAGACATCGGAGGTGGGTAATACGGTTTCGCTGCGGCAGATCCAGCAGCTGCCGCAGGCCACGCGCAACTTCCTGGAGTTCGCCGACACCGTGCCGGGCATGGTGTTCACCATCGACCAGGACGGCAACACCAAGTTGCGTGGCGGTGCGTCCAACGCCAGTTCCAGCAACCTGTACATCGACGGCGTGAGCCAGAAGAGCTATGTCTCCGGTGGCGGTATTGCCGGGCAGGACGAGACCCAGGGCAATCCGTTCCCGCAGCTCGCCATCGGCGAGTACAAGGTGATCACCTCCAACTACAAGGCCGAATACGGCCAGATCAGTGGCGCGGCGATCACCGCGGCCACCAAGTCCGGCACCAACGAGTTCCATGGCGAGGCGTTCTATCGCTTCACCAATCAGGATCTGCGTGAGAAGCGCCCGGACGAAGAAGATGGAAGGGTGGACTCGCAGACCAAGGAATACGGCGTTGCGATCGGCGGCCCGCTGATCCAGGACCGCATGCATTTCTTCTTCGCCTACGAAGGCAAGGACAACGTGGCGCCCAAGAGCGTGCAGCCAAGCGCGGAAGCGGCGCCGTTCGTCGGCCTGCTGCCGTCCAATCTGCGCGACCAGTACGGCGCGTCCAACATGCCGTTCACCGAAGACCTGTACTTCGGCAAGATCGACTTCGAGCCGACCGATAACGACCGCATCGAGCTGGCCACGCAGTACCGCGACGAAACCCAGGTCAGCAACGTCGGCGGCCAGAACGCGCCCGTCCGCGCAGTGGACAAGATCAACAAGGACAAGCGCACCAGCCTGCGTTGGCAGCACAGCGCCGACAGCTGGTTCAACGAAGCCATCCTCACCACCGAGGATTCGCGCAACGTGCCGACACCGCGCGGCATCGGCAACGGCTCCATCTATACCTACATCGACCGGACGCAGGCCGATCCGCGCCAGTGGGTCTTCCTCAACACCGGCGCCGCCAGCGGCGAAGACTTCAAGCTACGTAGCCAGAAGGGCTGGTCGTTCCAGAACGATCTGACCTTCAACGCCCTGCAGTGGCATGGCGAGCACACCATCAAGACCGGTGTGACCTATCGCGACATCAAGCTGACATCGCGCGAGTCCAGTTCGCTCAACCCGCAGTTCAGCTATGAAGTCGGTCAGAACGGTGTTGCGCCGGTTCCCTTCCAGGTGCGCTATATCCGTGCGTTCGACAATCCCGGTCAGGTGCCGGTGGTGGAATCGCCGTCCAAGCAGTACGGCATCTACCTGCAGGACGACTGGGCAGTGAACGACAAGCTGATGCTCAACATCGGCGTGCGTTACGACTATGAGGACACCCCGGCCTACACCGACTTCGTGACCTCGCAGCCCTTCATCAATGCGCTGTATTCGGACGACCCCGACAACCCGGGTCAACCGTGGGCCAACCGTCTGCTGCCCAGCGGCATCAACGTGGCCGACTACATCAGCACCGGCAACAACCGCAAGAATTTCAAGGACGCCTGGGCACCGCGCTTCGGCTTCTCGTATGACTTCTTCGGCGACGAGAGCGCGGTGCTGCATGGCGGCGCCGGTCGCTCCTACGATCGCAACCTGTTCGAGCAGCTCGCACTGGAATCGGTCAAGGCGGCGCTGTCACCGGTGGTGGTGTACTTCAGCGATGCTGCCAGCGGGCAAAGCTGCTTCCGCGACGACCGTGCGTGCACGGCGTGGAACCCGGCATATTTCACCGGCATCGATCAGCTCAATACGATCGATGGCACCAGTGACAGCTCCGAGCTTTTCATGTTCAAGAACAAGCTCAAGACCCCGTACAGCGACCAGTACAGCATCGGTATCAGCAACCAGGTCGGCGACTGGTTGACCGACGTGACCTTCCAGCGCGTGTTGGCCTATGACGGCCTGGTGATGAGCCTGGTCAACCGCTACCCGGATGGTGCGTACTTCGACGCCACCGGCAGCGTGCCCTGGGGCGAGCCGGTGCCGGGCTACCGCAATACGATCCTGGGCTACAACGGCCTGGAGCAGCGCAGCAGCCAGGTGTTGCTGTCGGCCGAAAAGCCCTACACCAAGGAATCGGGCTGGGGCTTGAACCTGTCCTACACCCACACCAGCGCGCGCCAGAACCGCACCATCGACGAGCCGTTCGCGTTCGACAAGGCCACCATTCGCGACTACCCGTTCGTGAAGTCCGATGCCGTGTCGGCGCATCGCTTCGTCGCGTCCGGCTCGATCGATGGCCCGTGGGGAGTGACCTTCGGCGCCAAGTTGGTGCTGGCCACGCCCGAGCCGATCAACACGATCGCCTGCTACGGCTTTACCGATCCCGATGGCGGCACCTGCCAGGCCGTGGGCGTGACCCCGCCGGGCAATGGCAAGTTCCTGCTGGGTGGCAAGATCTGGGGCTACCGCACCGTGGACCTGCAGGCCAACAAGGAGTTCACGGTGGTGGGCGACTTCAAGCTCAACGCACGCATCAACGTGCTCAACGCCTTCAACTTCAAGAACTTCACCCAGTACCAGTACAACAGCTTCGGCAGCAACGGACGCCTGCAGCCTGACATCACCGTGGTCGACAACGGCGAAATCAGCTATGTGCCCCGTAGTGTCGTGCTGGAAGTGGGCGCCAAGTTCTGATGCAGCCCAACGCCATCTGCCTGCGCTGTGCAGGCAGATGATCCGGACGGGGCCAGCTGGCCCCGTTCGCTTGTTGGCGTTTTCCACTCTTGTACAGGATCGAACGCCGCATGCTCCCCGCTCCACTGCGCAACATCGTCATCGTCGGCGGCGGTACCGCTGGCTGGATGGCGGCCGCGGCCTTCGCGCGCGTGCTTGGCCCCGGCTTCAAGGTGCAGCTGATCGAATCCGAACAGCTCGGCACCGTCGGTGTCGGCGAGGCCACCGTGCCGCACATCAAGGCCTTCAACAATCTGCTCGGCATCGACGAGGCCGAGTTCGTGCGCCAGACCCAGGGCAGCTTCAAGCTCGGCATCGAGTTCGTCGACTGGCAGCGGCCCGGCACTTCGTACATCCATGGCTTCGGCACGCAGATCGGGCACCCGCTCGGGCTGCTGCCGTTCCACCAGTACTGGATCAAGCAGCACGCGCGCGGCAAGGCGCAGCCGCTGGGCGCCTACACGCTCAACACCGTGGCTGCGGTGCGCGGCAAGTTCATGACCTCGGCCGGCGATGTGCCGGCCAATTCGCCGCTGGCCAACATCGCCTACGCGTACCACTTCGATGCCACGCAGTACGCGCGCTTCTTGCGCACCTACTCCGAACAGCGCGGCGTCACCCGCATCGAGGGCCTGGTCGAACAGGTGCAGCTGCATGCGGACACCGGCCACGTGCAATCGCTGCAGCTGGCCTCCGGGCAGGTCGTCAGCGGCGATTTGTTCATCGACTGCTCGGGCTTCCGCGGGCTGTTGATCGAAGAAGCCTTGCACACCGGTTACCACGACTTCAGCCATTGGCTGCCGTGCGATCGTGCACTGGCGGTGCCGAGCGAAAACGTCGGCCCGCCCACGCCGTACACGCGCTCCACCGCGCGCGCGGCCGGCTGGCAGTGGCGCATTCCGCTGCAGCACCGCACCGGCAACGGCTATGTGTATTCCAGCGCGCACATCAGCGACGACGAAGCCGCCGCCACCCTGCTCGCCAACCTGGAGGGCACGCCGCTGGCCGACCCGCGCCCGCTGCGCTTCACCACCGGGCGGCGCAAGCAGTTCTGGAACCGCAATGTGGTCGCGCTGGGCCTGGCCAGCGGCTTCCTGGAACCGCTGGAATCGACCAGCATCCATCTGATCCAGGCCGGCATTTCGCGGCTGCTGGAGCTGTTTCCGCGCGAGGGCATCAGCCCGGTGCTGGTGCAGCGCTACAACGACCGGCTGGCGTTCGAGTTCGACCGCATCCGCGATTTTTTGGTGCTGCACTACCACGCCACCGAGCGCGACGACAGCGCGTTCTGGCGGCACTGCCGCACGATGCCGATCACCCCGGAGCTGCAGACCACGCTGGACCTGTTTCGCGACAGCGGGCGCTTCTACCGCAATGCCGAGGAGATGTTTGCCGAGATCAGCTGGGTGCAGGTGATGGTCGGCCAGGGCATTCTGCCGCAGGGTTACCACCCGCTGGTGGACCAGGTGCCCGATCACGACGCCGAACGCTTCCTGGCCAGCGTGGCGCAGACCATCGGCCACTGCGTGGATGTCATGCCCACCCACCAGCAGTTCATCGATCGCTATTGCAAGGCGGCTGCGCCGCGCTGAGCGACGCCACGGCAGGCGCAATCGCCACATGCACCGATCGGCAGGCAAAAAAAAGGATCGGGCACAAGGCCCGATCCCTTCGAAAACCGGGACAAGCCCGGTGGACAATGAGTGGCACAGCTTCCGACTGACATCGGACGAGGGGCATCGTACGCAGGCTTTAACGTTAAAGCAACACTTTAATTCTATCGCTTTAACTTGTTGATTTTGCTTGCGTAGACATGGCCGGCGCGCGCCGGAGGCTCCGTCAGCGCTGCGCCACCGCCGCTTGAATCTCGGCCTGGATCGCAGCCGCCGCGGCGGCCGGATCGGTAGCCAGGCGGATCGGGCGGCCGACCACGATGGCATCGGCGCCATCGTTGAAGGCCTGCGCCACGCCCACGGTGCGTTGCTGGTCGTCGCCGACCGGGCCGCCGGGGCGGATGCCGGGGCAGACGATCGAAAAACCGGCGCCGGTGGCGCTGCGGATCGGGCCGGCTTCCTGGCCGGAGGCGATCACCCCGTCGATGCCGGCCGCCTGTGCGGCCAGCGCGCGCTCCACTACCACCTCCACCGGCTCGCGGTCGATGCCCATCGCGGCCAGGTCCGGGCGCCCCATCGAGGTCAGCACGGTCACCGCCAGCAGGCGCATGTCGCCGTGGTTGGCCTCGGCGGCGGCCTGCAGCATGCCGGCGTGCCAGCCGTGCACGGTGCAATAGCTCACCGGCCACTGCGCCAGGCGGCGGATGGTGCCGGCCACGGTGGCGGGGATGTCGAAGAACTTCAGGTCCACGAACACGCGCTTGTTGCGCCTGGCCAGGGCGTCGAGCACCTGGAAGTACTCGCCGGAGGCCAGCAGTTCCATGCCGATCTTGTAGAAGGACACCGACTCGCCCAGGCGGTCGACCCAGGCGATCGCCTCGTCGTGGCCGGGCACATCCAGCGCGAAGATCAGCCGCTCATGCGCGGCCAGCGGCAGCGGTGCGCGGCTCATCGGGCCACCTCCAGCGCGGCGCGCTTGGCGTCGTGGCGCTGCTGCCAGGGCTGGCCGTAGTCGTTGTTGAACTGCGCCGGCTCCCAGCCGCCGTAACTGGGGTTGGGCAGCATCCACCAGCGCTCGCCGAACCAGTCGTGGTACTGCTGCAGCAATGCGCCCCGCGCCTGGCCGGTGTTGGCGGTGACCTGCATGAAGTCGCCGAGCTGGTCGCCGAACTGCATCAGCACGCGGTACGTCTGCCCGGCCAGCTGGCGCCGGCAGTTCTTCTCGCTGCCGTTCTGCTCGCAGCCCTTGACCACCGTGCCCAGGCCCAGAAACACGCTGTCGTCGGCCACCGGCAGCCCGACGCTGCGCAGGTTGGCCAGCGTGGCGTCCTTGAGGTGCACCGCGCGGTTGGAGATGTAGATCAGGGTGATGCCGCGCGCGTTGGCGGCCTTGGCGAAGTCCACCACGCCCGGGATCGCGGTGGCCTTCTTCTCCGCCACCCACTGGTCCCAGCTCAGCTCGTCGTATTCCTTGCCGTCGCGCAGCAGACGCGCCTGGTAGGGCGAGTTGTCCAGCACCGTTTCGTCCACGTCCAGCACCACCGCCGGCTTCAGCCCGCTGGCGGCATTGCCGCGCTCCTCGGGCACCAGCGCATCCCAGTTGGGCTGCTTCAGCGCAGCGTCCAGCTTGTCGGCAGCAGCGCGATAGGTCTGCTCGGCCACCGCGCGGTACTCCTCCGAGCGCTGCATCCACAGCACCGCATTGAGGTTGTCGTCGCCGGCCGGTGCGCTGGCGGCTGCGGGCTGCGGGGTGGTCTTGGCGGCGGCGCTGGCGGCCGCATTGGCGGACACGGCGGCGTCCTGCGCGCGCTGGGCCAGCTCCTTGTCGGCGGGCTTGCAGGCGCTCAGGGCCAGCGCGATGCAGGCGAGCAGGGACAAGGGTGCGTAAAGCGAGGGGCGCATGGCATCCACCAGAACAGGAGCGGCAATGAAGACCGCGATTTTAGCGGGTTCGCGCCGCACCGCCCGCTCCGGCTGATGGCAGTGCCGCAGGCGCATGGAAGAAGACATCGCGATCGCGGGGTTCATGGCGATGCGCGAGTGCTGCATGCACCTGCGCACGCTGCGGGCAACCGACCGCCTCTTCGCTCCCGCTGCCGGTGCCGGCATCGCCGGTGGGATCGTGGCCTGAAGAACGCCGATGCAGGAACGGCATATCCTTGTGCGCTGATTGCCCCGGAGTCGCCCCCATGACAGATGCACCTTCCCCGCCCGTCCTCGATACCGCCCAGGCCCGCGTGCTCGGCTGCCTGATCGAAAAGGAGGCGACCACGCCGGATGCGTATCCGCTCACGGTCAACGCCGCGCAGGTGGCCGCCAACCAGAAGACCGCACGCGAGCCGGTGCTGAACCTGCAGACCGGCGTGGTGCATCACGCCCTGCGTCAACTCGAGACCCTGGGGTTGGTGCGCCAGCAGTTCTCCTCGCGCGCCGAGCGGTACGAGCACCGGCTGGGCAGCGTGCTGGACCTGACCCGCCAGCAGGTCGCCCTGATCGGTCTGTTGCTGCTGCGCGGCCCGCAGACGCTGGGCGAGCTGTTCGCGCGCAGCGAGCGGCTGACGCGCTTCAACGATGCCGACGACGTGCGCCACCATCTGGACCGGCTGATCCAGCGCGGCCTGGCCGTGCAACTGCCGCGCGCCAGCGGCCAGCGCGAAGAGCGTTATGCGCATCTGCTCAGTGGCGAGCTGGATGTGGAGGCGTTGCAGGCTGCGGCCGCGCGCGCTGCCCCCAGCGCCCGCAGCAATGCCGACAGCAGCGAGCTGGAAGCGCGCGTACAAACACTGGAAGCCACGGTCGCCGAGCTGCAGGATGCGCTGGCCGCCGTGCAGGCGCGCCTGGAGGCGGCTGGCGCCTAGGGCGATGGTCCGCTCCTGGAGATGCCCGCTTCACATCGACGCCTGCGCGGGGCGCGAAGCACGCAACGAGCGGCCAGACTCCGAGACAACGCGCTCGCCGCGCAGTGACGGCGCAGGCTGCGGCTGGCCCGCTTACGTCGGCGTATCCACCTCGTCCCAGTCGGCGTCTTCGAAGTGCAGCAGCCAGTTGAGGGCGTAGTGCCGCTCGTAGACCACGCCCGGCACGATGCCGGCCGGCGGCGGTTGCTCGCTCTGGCCGGCCTGGCGCACTGCCCAGTGCAGGCGCAAGTGCCGGTCCAGCGCATCCAGCAGTTCGGGCACCGGCCGTAGCGTCAGCGACGGCCGCGTCGCCGCGTCGGCATGCTCCAGCGCGCGCTGGGCAGCCAGGGGCACATCGCACAGGTCGGTCGGCTCCGGCAGCGCCTCGGCCAGCCCCAGGGCCCACTGCAGCACGGCCAGGCTCTCGTAGCGCCAGCCGAAGTTGGCGAGCTGCTGCGGCTCCGGCGCGGGTTGGGCAAAAAAGGCGCGCTCCTGCGGCGACAGTGCCGCCGCCACGCCGGGCAGGCGGGCGTCCATCTCTTCCAACGCCGGTGGCGTATCGCCGGCGGCCAGCATCTCCGCGCGCAAGGCCACCGCAAACAAGCCCAGCATGCGCTGCGTCACCGTCGCAGCATCGCGCACCCGCGCTTCGGCCTCGCCAGGCACCGGCGGCAGGCCGGGTGGAACGCGAATGCCTTGCGCGGTCAGCTGCGCAAGTTGCTGCGCACGCCGCTGCAAGGCATCCGGCGGATACGGCACCTGCGCCTGCGCATCGATCGCCGGCTCGCCCTGGCTGATCAGCACCCGCCCGTGCGGATCGCGCACGCTGCCGTCGGCCAGGAAACACACCGCATTGGCTTGCTCGGCCCACTGCGCCAATTCCCCGAACGCCGCATCGTCGACCTCGAACGTGAAGTGCTGGCGTACCCGTTGCACATGCCGCATCAGGTGATAGCGCGGCTGGGTCATCTGGCCGTCGCCGGTCTGGTTCACGTAGCCGACAAAACCGTGCAGATGATTGGCCAGTTCCGGATCGGCGTGGTCGCGGTGCTGCACGGCGGCGCGCGGCAGGAAATCCGGCCACATCGGCTCGCGCAGCGTGGAATAGGCGTTGACCAGCAATGGCATGCACGTGTCCTGGTTGGGGCGACGGACACCACGACGGCGCTCATCGCCAGGCAGCTGCGGTCGGTGCGCGCAGTCTCCTGTGCCAGGTGTGCACCGGAGTTCTTCCGCGCCGTCCAGGCTGCGCTGACGACTGCTCGTTACGTTGTGCCGGCCGCGTTCAGCGGTGAGCGTCGCCGCCAGGGTGCCGCAGGCCTGCCCGGCTGTCCATGTCGACGGGGCCCAGCTCGATCGTGTAATACAGCACCGGATCGGCCTCCTGGCTCAATACGCGCAGGCCTTGCCGCTGCAGCCCGAGTTTTTCCAGCGCGCGGATCGAATCGACATTGCCCGGCGACACGATCGCGCACAGCTGCGACAACCCCAGCACATCGCGCGCATGCGCCAGCACCGCGCGCCCGGCTTCGCTCACAAACCCCTTGCCGCGATGTTCGGGCAGCAGTGCAAAGCCGATATGCGGCACCGGCAAGGTATCGCGGCACAACAAGCCCAATGTGCCGGCAAAGGCGCCTTCGGCGCGCGTCTCCACCGCCCAGTGCGCAAAGCCGTAGCGTTGCTGGTGCGCCTGCGCCCACTCGCGCAGATGATCACGCGCCTGCTCGCGGGTCCGCACACCGCGGTCGTTGATGCCGGCGATGAAACCGGGGTCGTTGACCAATGCCAGCACCGCATCGGCATCGCGCTCGGGGTCGAGCGTGCGCAGGCGCAAACGCGGGGTTTCGATCACGACGGTCACGGCGCACTCCGGCATCAGGGCAACCCAGCCTGCCGTGCAGACGTGTCGCTGGCAAGCCTGCGTATACGCAACAACCGCTAGTCGAACAACGCCTGGATCGCCGCCAGGCCCGCGCTGGCGCGCTCCTTCTTGCGCTCGGCATCGGCCACCGGGTCGGCGCCATCGCGCTGCAATTCTTCAGCCGGAATCTCGTCGAAGAAGCGGCTGGGCTTGAGCCGCACATGCTCGCCGAACTTGCGCGTCAACTTGCTGTGGCTCATCCACAGCTGCTCCTTGGCACGGGTGATGCCCACATACAGCAGCCGGCGTTCTTCCTGCAGGTTGCCTTCTTCCAGGCTCACTTCATGCGGCAGCACGCCGTCTTCGCAGCCGACGATGAACACGTAACGGAATTCCAGCCCCTTGGACGCGTGCATGGTCATCATGCGCACCTGGTTGCCGCCGTCGTCCTTGTCGTTGCGCGACAACAGCGCCAGCTGCGCGGCCAGGTCGCTGGCACTGGCACCACGCGGGCCGCCTTCGAACCACTCGGCCAGCTCGTCCAGATTGCGCTTGCGGCGCTGGAAGCCGGTGTCGTCCTTGGACTGGTTGCGCAGGTCGTTGAGCAGGCCGGATTTTTCGGCCAGCATGCGCACCAGTTCTCCCGCCGGCAGCGTGGCCGAATGCTCGCGCATATCGCGCAGGATATCGGTGAACGCACTCAGGCCATTGGCCGCACGCGGCGGCAGGTGCTGCAGCGCGCCCATCGACTCGGCCGCGCGCGACATCGGTACCGACTTCGCACTGGCAAGCTCGGCCAACCGCGCCAGCGAGGTCGCCCCGACCTCACGCTTGGGCGACTGCACGGCGCGCAGAAACGCGGCGTCATCGTCGGGATTGACGATCAGCCGCAGCCACGACAGCACGTCCTTGACTTCCTGCCGCTCCAGAAACGCGGTGCCACCGGTCAGGTGATACGGCACGCGCAGCAGCTGCAGCGCCTTTTCCAGAGGCCGCGATTGAAAATTGCCGCGGAACAGGATGCAGAAATCGCTCCACGGCACCTGCTTGGCGGTCCCCAGGAACGAGATCTCGGCGGCGACCTTTTCCGCTTCGTGCTCGCTGTCGCGGCATTCCCACACGCGGATGCGCTCGCCATCGGCCTGGTCGCTCCATAGCGTCTTCAGGTGTTCGTGCGGGTTGTGCGCGATCAAGGCATTGGCCGCACGCAACACGCGGTTGGAGCAGCGGTAGTTCTGTTCCAGCTTGATGATTTCCAGCGCCGGATAATCGCGCCCCATCTGCTGCAGGTTTTCCGGATTGGCGCCACGCCAGGCGTAGATGCTCTGGTCGTCGTCGCCCACGCAGGTGAAGTTGCCGCGTGGCCCGGCCAGCATTTTCAGCAACCGGTACTGCGCATCGTTGGTGTCCTGGCACTCGTCCACCAGCAGATAGCCGATGCGCTCGCGCCAGCCCAGTACGATCTCTTCGTTGGCCTCCAGGATCTGCACCGGCAGGCGGATCAGGTCGTCGAAGTCCACCGCGTTGAAGGTGGTCAGCCGCGCCTGATAAAGCTCGTACAGGCTGGCGGCTTCCTTTTCGCGATTGCTGCGCGCTGCCGCCATCGCCTGTTCGGGAGACAGGCCGGCGTTCTTGGCGCGCGAGATCAGGTTCTTGGCATCCTCGATCGCATCCGGCTTGGCGCCGTGCATCAGGTCCTTGATCTGGGCGGCGGCATCGTCGGAATCGAAGATCGAAAAGCCGCGCTTCAAGCCGGCAGCGGCGTGTTCGATCTGCAGGAACTTCAACCCCAGCGCGTGGAAGGTGCAGATGGTCAGGCCATCGGCGCCATCGCCACGGATGCGCTTGGCCACACGCTCGCGCATTTCCTTGGCCGACTTGTTGGTGAAGGTGATCGCGGCGATGCGCTTGGCCGGATAGCGGCCGGTGGCGATCAGGTGCGCGATCTTCTCCACGATCACGCGCGTCTTGCCGCTGCCGGCGCCGGCCAGCACCAACAGGGGACCTTCGCAGTGCAGCACTGCGGCGCTTTGCGGGGGATTGAGACCGTGCATAGAGACTTCCAACAGAGCGGGCCATTGTACCGGCGCCGCGTCGGGCAGGCCTGCGCCGCCGGTTCATGCAGATGGCTGTCACCGCCGGCCGCCCGGCCCGGTAAAATCCACCGATGGCCAAGCTCTACTTCTACTACTCGGCAATGAATGCCGGCAAGACCACCACCTTGCTGCAGTCCGCGCACAACTACCGCGAACGCGGCATGCGCACCCTGATCCTCACGCCCAAGCTCGATCACCGCGCCGGCAGCGGCGTGGTGGCCTCGCGGATCGGGCTGCGCGCGGATGGGCGCACCTTCGATCGCAACACCGAGTTGCAGCAGCTGATCGAGCGCGACATCCAGGCCGAAGGCGCGCTGCACTGCGTGCTGGTGGACGAGGCGCAGTTCCTCAATCGCGGCCAGGTCTGGCAGTTGAGCGAGGTGGTCGACCGCCTGCGCATTCCGGTGCTGTGCTACGGGTTGCGCACCGACTTCCGCGGCGAGCTGTTCGAGGGCAGCCAGTTCCTGCTGGCCTGGGCCGACGAGCTGGAGGAGATCAAGACCATCTGCCACAGCGGCAGCAAGGCCACCATGACCGTGCGCGTGGATGCGCAAGGGCACGCGGTGCAGGACGGCCCGCAGGTGGAGATCGGCGGCAACGAGCGCTACGTGTCGGTCAGCCGCGCCGAGTTCAAGAAGATCATGCGTGGCGAAGGGCGCATCGACCCGTTGCAGATCGCATTGCCGCTGCCACCGGCGGGCGCATAACGCCCACGCCCTGTTGGAAGGGCAGCGCGACGCTGGACGGGTTGCCCGCGGCTGGCAACGCCGATCTTCCTTAGACCGGCCATCGACATGCCACCGACGCGGGTGGCATGGCGTGCCAACGTCGTTTCGCACCTGGCGACGCATTGAATACGCGCAACTGCAGCGACACACGGCGGCCGTTACCCGATCCCGCCCGATGAACCTGATGCGCGGCTCGCGATCCTCCAGCTCCCGGATGATTCGGCATTATCGGCCCGGTATTTACGTGCCAGCGGACGGCTAACCCTGGCAGGGCGGCAGCTGAAGAATTCAGCCGGATGCTCTTGGCGCGCTGTCCTGATATGCGCTTGTGATGCGTCGCTAAACCCTTGCAGGCATGCGGTCGCCACTGCATCTTCGCTACACATCAACAGGCGTATCGTTGCGGGGCCGTTGCAGCGACCCGCACGCAACCAGGCGCAACCGCAGTCCTGTAAACTGGCGACCATCCACTTGTCGGGAGGCAATACATGGGTCCGCTTCCTCCCGAGTTACGCGCCGATATCGCGCGTGTTGGCCGGCTATCGTCGGTGCCCGATGTCCTGACCGTTCTCACCCGTCTGACCGGCATGGGGTTCGCCGCCGTTGCGCGCGTGACCGATACGCGCTGGATCACCTGCCAGGTGCGCGACGACCTGGCGTTCGGTCTGGCGCCCGGCGACGAGCTGCCGCTGGTCACCACCTTCTGCGACAGCGTGCGCACCCAGGGCAACGCGTTGTGGTTCGGCCATGCCTCCGAGCACCCGGTCTTCCGCGACCACCCCACGCCGCGGCTGTACGGCTTCGAAAGCTATGTCTCGGTGCCGATCAAGTTCGACGATGGCAGCGTGTTCGGCACCTTGTGTGCGCTGGACCCGTTGCCGCGCGTCATGGACGGACCGTTGGTGGAAAAGGTCGAACTGCTGGCGCAACTGCTGGCAGCGCAGATCCAGGCCGAACAACGCGCCGAAGAGAGCGCGCAGGAATCGCTGCGCGCGCGCAGCGAACTGGGGCGTGTCGGCGCCTCGGCCCGGCTGCGCGAAGAGTTCATCGGCATCCTTGGCCACGACCTGCGCAACCCGCTGCAGTCCATGCATGCGGTGGTGGACATGCTGGCGATCGACTCGCTCAACCAGCGCCAGGGTGGCGCGATCCGGTCGATGCAGCGCAGCCTGCGGCGCATGGAAGAGCTGATCGACTTCGCCAGCGATTTCGCACGCGGCATCGAACGCGACTGGCTGCAGCTGGATTACGGCAACGGCAGCGATCTGCTCGATGCGCTATCGCAGGTCGTCGACGAAACCCGCGCCGCGTATCCGAACCAGGTGCTGTCCACGCACGTGGCCATCGACGAACCGGTGCATGGCGATGCGGTGCGCCTGGCGCAGATGTTCGGCAGCCTGATGATCAACGCCGTGGTGCAGGGGCAACAGAGTTCACTGATCAAGGCGATCGCGGTGACCGAGCAGGGCCGACTGCGCATCGAGGTCTGCAATCTGGACGGTATCGACCCGCGCCGGCTCGACGTGCTGCACGCCTCCACCCACGTGCACACCGGCGGACGCCCCTTGCCCGAAGTCGATCTGGGCCTGCACATGGCCGCGCAGATCGCCCGTGCCCATCAAGGCGAGCTGCGCATCATCAGCGGCAAGGACGGCACCTGCTTCCGGGTGGAGCTGGCGTGCATGCGTCCGCGGGGACGCATGCAGCTTGTCGCCAAAACGAACCAGGCCTAGCAGACCCGCGGTCGCGCACCGCCTCGGCGTGCGCGTGGTGGCAACAGCGGCGTGCCGGCTCCCCGGCCCGGCGCGATCTCGGTGCGCCGTTGGCGCAAGGACCGCGCTGGCTGCCGGCCGCGCGTGGCCTTGCGCTAGTAGATCTTGCGCTCGCTCGGCGGCGGCGGCGTCCACTGGTACAGCCAGGTTTCGGTCAGCGGCTTGCCGTTGGCGCGCAGGAACAGCCGGATATCGATCTGCCGGGTGCTGTCATCCGGCGGCACCAGGTCGAACATCGCCCGATAGCCCTTGAGCTCATGCAGCGGACGCGCCGACACGATTTCGGTGCTCCCGCGCGAGACCTGGAGGATGGCCTCGACCTTGGCGTTCGGGTCCTTGGTCAACGCAGCCAGTTCGCCGCCGGCAAAATCCACCGCAAACCGCCACGAGAAATGGCTGCGCTTCTGCCCGACGATGCCGCCCAGGCCGGTGCGCGTGGCCACGCAATGCGCCAGCGGCGAACTGGCCGGCGGATGCGCGCCCCAGTACAGCCGGTACCCCATCAGCAATTCCTGGCCCGGCTGCGGCTTGTCCTGTGGATTCCAGAACGCCACGATGTTGTCGAAGGTCTCGTCCACGGTCGGAATCTCGACCAGCTGTACCGAGCCCTTGCCCCAGCCGCTCTTCGGTTCCACCCACAGGCAGGGGCGTTTCTCGTAGAACACGCCGTCGTCCTGGTAATGGTCGAAGTTGCGATCGCGCTGCAACAGGCCAAACCCGCGCGGATTCTCATCGACGAACATGTTGAAGCGCAGCTGCGGCGGGTTGCACAACGGCCGCCAGATCCATTCGCCGCCGCCGGTCCACATCGCCAAGCCATCGGTGTCGTGGATCTCCGGGCGCCAGTCCCAATCCATGCGGTTATCGTTTTCGCCGACCTGATACATGCTGGTGCACGGGCCGATGCCCAGCCGCTCGATGGTCTTGCGCGGGTAGAGCGCACTGTCGATTTCCATCACCAGCACCTCGCCATTGGTGATGGCGAAGCGATACGCACCGGCAACGCTGGGCGAGTCCAGTAGCCCGTACACCACCACGGTGTTCGAATCGTCTGCCGGCTGCTCCAGGTAGTAGGCGATGAAGTCCGGGAACTCCTCCGGCCCGCCGGTGCCGGTGTCGATCGCCAGCCCGCGTGCCGACTGCCCGTACTGGCCTTCCTTGCCGACTGCGCGGAAATAGCTCGCGCCCAGGAAGGCGGAGAAATCGCGGTCGGTGTCCTTGCGTGTATTGAGACGGAAGCCCGCAAAGCCCAGGTCCTTGGGCAACTGCTTGCCGCCCAGGCCACTGCTGCCGTAATCGAACGCCGCCGGGTCGTAGGCCAGTTGCTGCGCCTTGCCATCGACGATGTCGTAGATGTGCACGGGGGTATGGAAATACAGCCCCAGGTGAAAGAACTTGGCCTGGAACTTGCCGTTGCCGTCAGCCCATAGCGCGTGATCCTGGCGGTAGCGGATCGACTGGTATTGGTCCCAGTTCAATGCTTCCAGTGGCCCGGGAAGCAGCTGCTTATGGCTCTTGTAGGGCGCCGTGGCCAACGCACGCGCCTGCCCCTTGAGCCAGGCATAGTCGAACGGCTGCGGTTGCCCCAAGCGCCGCAGGCCAACGGCCTTGGCCGCCAGCGCCCACTGCGGCAGCGCCGGCAGACCGAGCGCGGCCAATGCGGCAGCGGCATTCTTCAGGAAATGGCGTCGTTGCATGCGCATCGATCTGATCAGGGAATGGCCGACATCATAGCCACAGCGCGGCACGGAGGTAATGCGCAGGTCAGGGCCCCGCAGACGAAGGCGCGCAGGCATTGATCAGCTGCAGCTCCTGCGCCTTGCTGCACAGGAACTGTTGTTGCGCCTGCTGCGCGTCCGGCCCGGAATAACGCAGCAAGGTCCATTGCTCGTTCGCCTGCATGTGCGCACCCGGCGCCAGCTGCCGATACGGCGCGTGCACTTCCATTTCCAGCAGCCCGCGCTCGGGATGCTGCGGCGGCGCATCCAGATACAACTCCACCTGCCCCTGTTCCGGATGGATCGCCGCCAGCGGCTGGTGCGCAAAGCGGATCACCAGGACCTGATCACCGGCAAAGCCCGCCATCCAGCCCGCCGAAGGTTGCAGCAACACCTTGCCGCGCTGAATCAGCCCGTCCTTTCGTGCATCGGCGCGCAACGCAAACACACCACCGTGATGCCGATACGTGGGCGCAACCGTGCCAGGCTCGGTCGGTGGTTGCAGGCGAATGTCTGCCGCCTCGGCAACCGGCACGAACACGCGCGTGCCCGCCGCAACCCGCGTGTTGAACCACAGGTCCCAACTGATCGGATCCTTGCGGATATTGCGCGCAGTGGCCTCCACCTCCACGGTATCGGCGCGCGTGGATGAAAGCGCGACGCGCTTGCGGAGCTGCACGCCGGTGACCGGACTGGGTACCCCCTCCAACATCAGTTCATCGCCACTACGCGTGACTGCACGTGTGGTTGCCAGCGACAGATACGGATCCGGCGGCCAAACCGCGGTGGCGGCCTTACGTGTGAGGTTGACCTGTTGATGCACCCACCACTGACTCTGCGGCCCCACCCACACATCGTGGCCGAGATACGGGATATCGCCTGCAGTCGCGGACACTTCTGGCGCGGGCTGCTGATCAACCGCCTCGCCGGTCTTCAACACGTTGGGGTGTCCACGCAAATTGAAGGACAGCACGCGCCCACCGAAGGCGGGCGTAGCACTGAGTTCAACAACTCCGTTGTGCAACTGGATGCGCTCAACTCCAGGTTTGGTGCTGGACGCAAGCTCATCCGCGTATGCGCCTGTTGCCAGCGGCAACGCTGATGCACCCACAAGCATGATCGGCATTAAGTAGCGCAGTGAGGCAGGCATGGACGACTCCAATCACGGGACGTCACGATTGTGGCGCGATGCACGGCAACGCACCATCAAGCAATCGGCCGCTGCTGCTCCAAGCGCGCTGTTTGCTGTTATCCGAGGGCTACTGGCCAGCGGTCGTAACTGATCCAGAGCTGGAGGCTGGTGTTTCGATCAACGAGGGTCAGCTGGCCGGCATTCAACGCTGGCAACTGCTGCACCACACCGTCGCGCGTTGCCCGATCGTGGCGTGTTTCAGCAAACGTCCACACTGCTTGCAGGTTTCACCCTCGCGCCCATACACCGTGAGTTCCTGCTCGAAGTAACCGGGCGCCCCGTCCGGGCTGATGAAATCGCGCAACGTGGTCCCGCCGCGCTGGATGGCGTAGCCGAGGATGTCCTTCACTGCCGTGGCCAGGCGCCGGTAACGGTCCAATGACACTTTGCCCGCTTCGCGTAATGGGCTGATTCCGGCGCGATGCAGGCTTTCTGCCGCGTAGATGTTTCCCACGCCGACGACGACAGCCTGATCCATCAGAAAGGTCTTCACCGCCGCGCGCCGGCCGCTCGCCAGTGCATGCAGATAATCGCCAGTAAATGCATCCGATAACGGCTCCGGGCCAAGTGCCGCCAGCAGATCGTGCACGTGCGCATCGCTCTGCCACAACAGGCAACCAAACCGGCGCGGATCGTTGAAGCGCAGGATACGGCTATTTTCCAGGCTGATATCCACATGATCGTGCGCCCGCGGCGGGGTATCGCCGGGTAACACGCGCAGACTTCCGGACATTCCAAGATGCAGCAGCGCGCTGCCGCCGGCATCGGTATCGATCAATAGGTACTTGGCGCGGCGACGCACGTCGGTGATGGTCGCGCCGGGCAGCAGACGTTCGATCTGCTCAGGGATGGGCCAGCGCAGATCGGGCCGCCGCAGGATGACGCCGTGGATGCGTTGGCCGACCAGATGCGGTGCCAGCCCACGCAAGGTGGTTTCGACTTCGGGCAGCTCGGGCATGCACAACTCCAATCGACCAGGCCGGCGGCACGCCGGAGCGGATCAATATGGTGGCCAAACGCGGTAAATCCAGCTTTGCGATCATCAGGGCAAGGTGGATGCCGCTGCAGTACCAGTGAGTGGGCCCTCAGCGTCAAGCGCGCGTCTTGGTACTGGGGCCATGCTTAGAGTGCGCCTTGCCGGTCCGGGTTCTGCGGTGACATTCAGACCTTTCGGCCTTGCTAGC
>NZ_QEZG01000053.1:0-51610 GCF_003993495.1 Xanthomonas sp. BRIP62418 | reverse complement strand
GACCCAACCCCTCTCCCCCCGGGAGAGGGTGCCCGAAGGGCGGGTGAGGGTACGGGCCTGCCCGAGCCATCTGTCCACCAAGAGGGCACGGCCCCGCCCGCGCCATCCGTCTATCAAGACGGCACGCACCCACCGGCCCCATCCCACCACCAGGACCGCCAGGCCCAGGCCGCCGCCCTGGCGCTGCGCCGTACCCTGCTGCTGGTCACCGGCGGCCCCGGCACCGGCAAGACCACCACCATCGCCCGCCTGCTGCTGCTGCGCATCGCGCAGGCGCAAGCATCCAACACCCCGGCACCGCGCATCGCCCTGGCCGCGCCCACCGGCCGCGCCGCCGAGCGCATGGCCGAGAGCCTGCGCCTGGCCGTTGCCCGCGCCATCGCCGACGGCATCCAGCTCGCACCCACTCCCGCGGCAGCCGCGCCCGGGCAAGCGAAGCCGTCACCGCACCCCGTCGCCTCCCCTCCCCATCAAGCGACAGAGCCACCGAACCCCTTCGCTTCCTCTCTCCATCAAACGCCAGAGCCAGCAAACCCCGCTGTTTCCCCTCTCCCGCAAGCGGGAGAGGGTGCCCGAAGGGCGGGTGAGGGCCAGCCGTCCACCTGGAACTCCCTCCTCCCCACCGGCGCCAGCACCCTCCACCGCCTGCTCGGTGTCATTCCCGATTCCCCGAACTTTCGCCATAACGCGGACAACCCGCTGCCGTTCGACCTGATCGTGGTCGACGAGGCCTCCATGGTCGACCTGCCGCTGATGTGCAAGCTGGTGGAAGCCGTGGCCGACGGCACCCAGCTGATCCTGCTCGGCGATGCCGACCAGCTGCCCTCGGTGGAAGCCGGCGACGTGCTCGCCGCCATCCTGCAGGCCGCCGGCCCCGGCGACACCCTGCAGCCGCAGGATGCACAGGCGCTGCAACCGCTGCTCGGCAACGCGCCCGGCGATACCACGCCCGCCGCCACCCACAGCGGCGGCCTGGCCGGCCACCGCGTGCACCTGCTGCGCGGCTACCGCCAGGCGCACGACTTCGCGCTCGCACCGTTGGCCGACGCCGTGCGCGCCGGCGACGCCGACACCGCCCTGGCGCTGCTGCGCAGCGGCGAGCTGGCCGGCGTGCACTTCCACGAAGACGGCGAAGACCCGCTCACCCTGGGCCGCGACGCACTGCTCGCCCATTGGCGCGCGCTGGCCGACGCGCACGACCCGGCCGCCGCCCTGCGCGATGCCGCGCGCCTGCGCCTGCTCACCGCCGTGCGCGCCGGCCCGCAGGGCGCACGCGGCCTCAACGCCCGTATCGAACAACTGCTGGCCGAAACCGGCTCCGGCGCCCGCCGTCTCGGCAGCGCCTCGCCCTGGTTTCAGGGCCGCCTGCTGCTGATCACCGAAAACAGCTACCGCCACGGCCTGTTCAATGGCGATGTCGGCATCTGCCTGCGAAGCGATGCGAGTCCCTTTTCGGGGCGCAGTGACGAAGGCCCGTCCTCACCGCCAGGCCAGTCCGCCGCCACCGCCAACCGCCACGCCCCAGGCACAGAGAGCCGTGCCCAGGGCCCGTTGGTCGCCTGGTTCGAAGGCGACGGCGACGGCCAGGTGCGCGGCTTCCACCCCGCCGCACTGCCCGCGCACGAAAGCGCCTTCGCCATGACCGTGCACAAGGCCCAGGGCAGCGAGTTCGACACCGTCTGGCTGCAACTGCCCACCCGCGACGCCCGCGTGCTCAGCCGCGAACTGCTCTACACCGGCATCACCCGCGCCCGCCGCGCCCTGCACCTGGCCGGCAGCGAAGCGGTCATCCGCAGCGCGCTCGCCCGGCACGCCGCGCGCATCTCGGGCCTGGCGTGGCGGTTGGGTGGGGAACAAATACGGCCCGCTGCTGAAATCGCACAGGATTCGCCAGAGGCACCGGTTGCACCGCTGCAAGGCTCGTTATTCTGATGACATCACGCGCTTGGAGACCGCATGAACACCGATGACAAGGATGCCCCTGCTTCCGAGCTGATCCTGTATCGCAGCGAGGATGCACAGACACACATTCAAGTACGGATGGAGGGTGACTCTGTTTGGTTGACCCAGGCGCAGCTGGCCGACCTGTATCAGGTCACAGTCAAGACGATCAGCGAACACCTGCAGAACATCTTTGCTGAAAATGAGCTGGATCCTGAACGAACTGTCCGGAAACTCCGGATAGTTCAAATCGAAGGTGCGCGAGAGGTTCGTCGTGCCGTGGATCACTATCATCTGAGTGCCATCCTGGCCGTCGGCTATCGCGTCCGCTCCTCGCGCGGCACGCAGTTCCGGCAATGGGCCACCGCCCGGCTTACCGAGTATCTGGTCAAAGGCTTCGCCATCGATGACGAACGCCTCAAGCGTGGCCCTGATGACGGCTACTTTGAAGACCTGCTTGGCAAGATTCGCGACATCCGCTCCTCGGAGAAGATGTTCTGGCGCAAGGTGCTGGAGATCTACGCCACCAGCGTCGACTACGATGCCTCGGCCGAGGCCAGCCAGCGCTTTTTCGCTACGGTGCAGAACAAGATGCATTGGGCTGCGCACGGACACACTGCCGCCGAGCTGATCATGGAGCGCGCCGACGCAGGCAAGCCGCATAGCGGGATGACCAACTGGGTTAGCGCTACGCCGCGTGCATCCGACGCCACGGTCGCAAAAAGCTATCTAAATCCTGACGAGCTGGACGCACTGAATCGCATCGTCACTGCCTATCTGGAATTTGCCGAGCTTCAGGCGCTGAACCGCAAGCCCATGACCATGGCCGACTGGATCGCCAAGCTTGACGACTTTTTGCGGCTAAGCGACCGAGAGGTCCTCACCCACGCGGGCCGGGTCAGCCGTGAGCAGGCGCTGGAATTTGGTAAGGCGGAATTCGCACGCCACAAGCAGCAGAAGCTGGCCGAGCCCTCAGCGGTCGAGCGCGATTTCGACGCCGCTACGCGAGAGTTGAAGAAGATGGCACGTGCCCGGGGCAGTGGCGCAGCTGGCAAGAAGGCCGGAGATGCATAAACCCAGTCCCGGCATTGTCGTTTACCACTGAGCACGAGGCATCTGTCCATGACAGTCCTACCCAACATCCACCCTGGCGAAATCCTGCTCGAAGAGTTCCTCGAGCCGATGGGCATCAGCCAGAACGCACTGGCGCGGGCTACCGATGTGCCGCCGCGCCGCATCAACGAGATCGTGCTGGGCAAGCGCGGCATCACTGCCGACACCGCCGTGCGCCTGGCCGCAGCGCTGGGCACGACCGAGCGCTTCTGGCTGGGCCTGCAAGCCGATGACGAGCTGGAACAGGCACACCGCGCGCTGGGCGGCCTGCCGTCACGGATCAAGCGGCTGGCGGCTTGAGTCGAGAGCCACACCATCGCTACGTGGATCGTGCGCTATAACCTGCCGGCCAAACGCACCATCAGATCCATGCGCTCATGCAAGATCGCCACGATCAGCGATGGAGCCTGCTCACGCGGCAGGCAGAAGATGTAATGGTGCATGCAATGCGACATCCGCAACGCAGGGTACAGCGCACTCAGATCCTTGAAAGTGCATTCTCCTGCTGCGAGATGGGCAATGCCCTGTTCCAGGTCTGCGATGTATCGGCGAGCCTGCGGCTGGCCCCAGCGTGCCGAGGTGTAGCGGATGATCCCGCGCAGATCGGCTTCGGCTGCGTCGGTGAGGACGTAGCCGTGCATCAGCCGCGACGGCCCTCGGCCAATTCTTCATCCAGGATGGTGCTGATGCTCTTGGTAGACACCTTGCCGGCAAGGCCCTCCTCGACACGTCCCCCAAGCAGGCCTTTCAACTCATGCCATGCCTGATCAGCGTTTATATCGCCAGGGAACAGGCGTTCAAGGGCGTATTGCTTGATGGTCTTGCCTTGCAAAGCCGCCAGCGCCTTCAGGCTCTGGTGCTGCTGATCGCTTAGGTCGATGGTCAAACGGCTCATGACGCGCTCCGAATTCCGCACAAACCCACATTAGCACAGCCGGTCTGGCCGGCCCGTTGTTCGGTCAACAGCGCGTTGGGGCGCTACGCAGGCCATGTCAGTAGCGATTGAGAGAGTCCGACAGGCCGGGTTCGCAAGCCAACGCTCAGCGCCACGCGCCACGCCTAAAAAACGCGAGGTCAGGCCTGCGCCTGACCTCGTCTGCCGTCTTGCAGGCCGGGCGGCTTACTTGCCCTTCTTTTCCTGCTTGGCCGCGCGCTTTTCCTTCAGCGTCTTGGTCGGCTCTTTCTTCTGGCTCTTCTTCTGGTCCATCCCCTTGCTCATGACACCCTCGTAGTTGCTGGATTGATCGGTGGGGCAGCGCCATGACCCTGGCGTGCCTGCGCACTGTACGGCTTGCGCGGGGTGGAAGGGCAGCGGAAGCGCAAGGCCGGGCGACAGGCGGTACGCCCGGCCCGGCGTTTGCTCAACGCAGCAAGCGCCGGCAGCCCTTCGGCGTGGCCGGCTAGGCCACAAACGCAAACGCAAACGCCCGCGTGCGACCGGCAAGGTCTGCACGCGGGCGCTGGCGACAGCGGTGGGCTTACTTGGCCGGCACGCGCTGGTACTGCTCGCCGCCGGTGTTGAGGTGGCCGTTGGCCGCGTCGATGGCGAAGTTCACCGTCTCGCCATCGTTGGTGACCTGCAGCGCGCCGTCCTTGTAGACCGCCGGGTAGCTCTCGGTCTTGGGCTTGCGGCTGAAGAACTTCGGCGTGGTGCTGCGGACCATGAAGGTCTCGCCATTGCGCTCGATGTCCATCGTCTCTTCCTGCGTCTGCACATTGACCCAGTGGCCGACGAACTTCTCGCCCTCCACCTTGGCGCAACCGCTCACCAGCAGTGCCGCGGCCAGCGCGGTGCCCATCCACTTCATCATCGTGTGTTCTCCAGTTGAGGCTGGGGCCGAGGATGGTGGGTGGGGGATGTATGGGAGGTCAAGGGCGCCGATAACGGCGACTCGAATGCGAGAGCGACTCAGGCAGCGGCTAAACTCACATTTGATTCCATTGACTCATACAAGTGCTCTCGATTGGTATGCAATGATGGCGGCTCAATAGCTAATTCAGGCATTTGCGGGGTACGCAGATAGGCCCGGTGCTGCTCTTAGCTGCGGTCCAGTTCGATCAAGAACGGCAGTCACCCTGCAAAAACGATTTGACTGTCATAACGTGGTTCTTTGGAACATCAAGTGCATCGAAATCGCTGTTGAGCCCTGATATTTTTTGTAATACTTTACCGTCGGTCATGGTCTGCGATCTTCCTGAGATTGTAACTACGGAGAACGCGCCGTGAGCGAGCTTCTTAAATTTACCCAAAATAGGTGGCTAGTACTTCTAAGGAATCGTCGAGAAGCTTCAGAGTTTCACCCAACTTCAATTCTTAGCTTGCTTGCATCCATGTTGATCGACCGAAGTGAGCTCCATATTTGTGATATTTGTGATTGCCAGATAGTAGAAGGTCGGTGATTTTATAAGTTACCTAGGGGAGTTTATGGGAAAGAAGAAGAAGGGTAAGAGGCGGAATAATCTAAATAGTAATAGAAGCACTCTACTGCAGCATAAAAGGGTTGGAAAAACGCTGCTTCCACCAATGATACATATGCTCCCGCAGGAAAAGTTGCGATTCTCATCTTGGTTAAATAATCATCTGCCTGAATTTCTATGGGCCGCATTAGCAGCCAACCTGATCCCGAGAAAAGATTTACTTCAAATTTTCCTTCGTATTGCAATTGACCTTGGCGCTGCGAGCCGAAATAAAGCCTTTGATACAGCGAACCTTACCCACTCTGCGCTGGGCGTATCTAACGACGGAATCGAACAGATATGTGCTGTCATAAAGCTGCATCCAGCAGGCATAAAATCACTACGTCCGCTCCTAGTTCTGCAATCTTTACCAGCCCGGGAGCGATGGCTTTCTGAACTTCAGCAGGAATCTGTAGAAGACGATGTTGGTGTGCTTGCAGAGGCAATCAGCAAGTGCTTGGATCATCAATCTCAGCAGTCAACTGATATTCGATGGCTAGTTCTGATCTTCAAGATATTTAAAGGACAGGCACAGTTCCCGGAAACAATGGCTGAAAGATTAAGGAAATACATGGAGATTGAGCCCGAGGACGAGGAAATGCGCTTCATCAGACCGTCTATACGCGCGGCAGAGATGGCCTTTAGGATGATGACCCAGGATGGGGAGGATGTCGAATCCCAGTGGTGCAGGTCATTCTGGCAGGAATCTCTTGAGAAAAGTCAATGCATTCCAGATAGACGAACAGCTGAAGTTCCGGAAGTTGACTTGCAATCACTACAGGCCTCCTGGTTCGAAAAACAGTATGAGTTGGTTGAAAGGTTCCTTCGCTTGCAATCAACGACTGGACTTGACGCAAAGATTGACGCGGTTTTTGGTATTGCACTTTTTGCCGGAAACTTGTTATTAGAGGTAATGAACGGTAACAACCGGTTTGGGATAGCTGGCAGATTGCTTCTACGTTCGTTAACTGAGTGTAGGATTACGCTCTCCTACCTCGCGGCGAAAAACGAAGATCAACTTTGGTTGAGGTATCGCAACTATGGAGTTGGTCAGGCGAAGCTTGCATTGCTAAAATTAAATGAGCTTGAAAGTCGCCCAAATTTTCTTAGTGAGGAGTCGCTCCAACTCATCGCGAATGAAGACGCATCCGAAGAGTTTGTTACAGTCGATTTGGGCCATTGGTGCAATGCCGATTTGCGGAAGATGGCTGAAACTGCCGGCGTGAAGTACGAATACGATGCTTACTATGGGTGGTCATCTACCTTTGTGCATGGTGGATGGGCTGCTGTTCGTGACGTGTCACTTGCTATATGCATGAATCCTCTTCATCGTCTGCATCGAGTTCCTCGTGGCATTCAGAGACCATTAGAAGATGTCCTTGAAGATACAATCGGACTATTTAACAGAATTTGCGCTCAAGTCGACGAATTTTATGCCGGGAGGTCTGACGAGTTGGTAGTTTCACTCCTATCTGAGTTGGGCGTCGTTGACATCAATGAAGATGGACTTACTACAGAAGGAATAAAGTAACCGTATTGATAAAACAGGGTCAGTTGACTTACGCAGTTCCTCTGCATTTCGGGAACTGGCTGCAGCCTAGGAAGTTCTCGCTAGTGCGCCGATTTATTCTTTGCACAAGCGAGCTGCCGCAGCGCGGGCAGTTTTGGGTGGCGATGGTCGCGGAAGCAGTGGACTCAGTCGAAGCAGAGACAGCTTCGACGCGCGCTGCTTGTGGTGTCGGTGGCGCGGTGGCGTGGTGTTGCGCCGCTCGAATCATTCCCAGCAACTTTTTGCCCCCAATCAGTTCAATCGGCTTGCCTTCGGCAAAGCGCTCAGCGTCCTTCGTGTAGGTACCGATGCAGGCGATCTTGACCGCATGGGCTTGGTGATGGGCCAGCAGGCCGTACATCTCCCGCACTACGCTGACACCGACCTGCTGGCGCTTCCACTGCTTGCATTGCACCAGCGTGCGGCGGCTGTCCTTGCGCAGTATCAGGTCGATGCCGCCGTCTGCGCCGCCCAGGCCTGTTTCTTCGACGCTGTAGCCCTGGCGGCGAAACGCTTCGCCCACCAATAGTTCGAACTGGCGCCAGCCGCCGGCGGCCAGGCTCTCCAGGCTTGTGCGTGTTTCCAGAAAGCGCCGCCGGCTGCGCGTGCCCAGGTAGGAGAACAACGCAGCAAGCCAGCAGACGCCGAGCAGCGTCCACGCCAATGGCGCGAATGTTCCACTCGATTGCTGTGCGAAGCCTTGCGACAACATCCCGCCGTGGTGAGAGAACCACCAGCCAATGCCGTAGCGCACCACCAGATACGCAGCGATTCCCATCACGAAGCCAACCGGCCACGGCAATGCGGCCAACGCTTCGAATCCACCCTGTTTCTTTCTGCGTCCCATGCCAGAACCCCCGTTCCCGGTTTGAACATAGCCGTTGAAGCGGTTTTTGTCAGCAGACCATGCGCGCCGTTGCGATCAATGGCTCATCAACGCTCGGCACGACGCGTGCGCAGGTAAACAGGTGTGTTCTTTACGCTAAAGCTTGAGTTCGCTTGCGCGTTGTTTAGCGCAACCGCATGCCAATCAACGCGATGAAGCGGGCTGCGGTAGTGGTCTCTGTGTACGCTTCCCAGTAATGCATGCGATTCGTAGCGCTCGAAAATCTCTTTCTGAATTGGAGAGCCGATACATCACTGCGGAGAGAATCGACGCGACAAGGTACGATCCCAGCCCATCTGCTTGAGTGCGCTTCTGCTGTCGCCATGTCTGCTCCTCGCCCGACCCTCGATGGCACTCCTGCCAGCCAGTTCCAGCTCCCGTCCGGCCCGTGGCACACGGTGTGGGAGGCGCTGTGTGCGTGCTTTCCGGTCGTTGGTGCTGACACGTGGCGTGATCGCTTCGCGCGTGGGCGCGTACTGGATGCGCAGCAGCAGGCATTGGATATCGCCGCGCCGTATCGGCTTGGTGCGGAGATCTATTACTTCCGGGAAGTCGCGGATGAGCCGATCATCACGGCAACGGAAACGGTGTTGCATGCCGACGCGCATATTGTCGTGGCCTGCAAGCCGCATTTCCTGCCCGTGGTGCCAGCCGGTGCCTACGTGCACCAGACGCTGTTGACCCGTTTGGTGCGGCGTTTCGATAACCCCGCATTGGTACCGCTGCACCGCATCGATCGCGACACTGCGGGGTTGGTGTTGTTCTCTGCCAACCCGGCCACACGCGGGATCTACCAAGCGCTGTTCCGCGAGCGACGCATCCGCAAGCACTATCTGGCGGTGGCGCCGCCGCTGCCGGGGCTGACGTTTCCATATGTGCATCGCAGCCGGCTGGAGCCGGGTGAGCCGTTCTTCCGCATGCGCGAGGGCGTGGGCGAGCCGAACAGCGAGACGGTGATCGATGTGATTGCGCGCGGCGCAGACATGTGGACGTATCGGCTGGAGCCGGTCACCGGGCGCAAGCACCAGTTGCGCGTGCACATGGCCGCACTTGGCGCCCCGATCCTGCATGACCGTTTCTATCCAGAGCTGGAAGATCAGCGGCCCGATGATCCGGAACGGCCGCTGCGGTTGTTCGCGCATACGTTGGCGTTCGATGATCCGATCACCGGTGATCCTCGGCTCTTCACCGCGACAGTCGAACCGACAAAATTGGCTTGAGACGCGAGCCTCCGTTTCGCTAGAAATCCAGGCGAAATATCTGGTTTTCAGATATCCGAAAGAGCGCGTTACGCTGGCTTTGCGGACATCCCGTCCGCTCACGTCGAGGATGGACGCCATGACTGCTTCGAAAGCCCTTTCGACTACCGCTCGGCGACGCGCCACGCCAGCGGCGAAGCTGCAACCGCACCAAGAGCCCTTCACCTTCGGCGTCACCCTGCAGCAGATCGACCAGTTCCACACGCTGCTGCGCACGATCACCGCGCAAAGCGACATGGTGGCGGTGTGCAGCGGCAAGCCACTGGATGCCACCAGCTTGTCGGTTCTGGGCGAGAGCATCTTCAATGCCGCCCGTGCAGCGCGCAGTGTCGTGGACGAAATCTATGAGCAGCGGCTCGGCAGCGAGTGGCGGGACCCGGTGCCGCATGACGTGCAGCGGCACGCATAAGCCTTCGTCCCGCATCGCTCAAGGATCTGCGCCAGCGCTCACGCGGCGTGTCCATGCTAGCGTGCCGCTGCCGAGAGCCGGCTGGCCGAAGGAGCGGGGCATGCGGGTCGATCCAATGCGCGACGGTGTAGCGGTTGCTGGTGGCAGGCCGGTCGCCCGCGTGGCGTGGGCGCTGCTGTGGCTTGCGCTGGCCGCGTTCGCGGCCGAGTTCGTGCGTCACGTGTACCTGAAGTACGCCGCGCTGGAGTCGCCGGCATATGCCATGTTCCTGACCCGGCGCGGCTGGCTGTGGTGCCATCTGGGTGGCGGCGCCGCCGGCATTGCACTGGGCACGCTGCAGTTCGCCACGCAACGCTGGCGCAGGCACGCATGGGTGCACCGCTGGGTTGGGCGTGCCTACTTCGCCGGCATGCTGGTGGCGATGGTGGGCGCCACCGGGTTGATTGCCACCTCGCCAGCGCCGATGGTCATCCGCGTAGCCTTCGCGGCGACGGAAGCGGCGTGGCTGGTGGTGGCTTCCGTCGGCCTGGTGGCCATCCATCGCGGGCAGGTTGGCCGGCACCGGCGCTGGATGGTACGGGCGTATCTGGTGACCCTGGCGCCGGTCATGTTCCGTGCGGTGCTCTACGCAGCGGTCGGTGCCGGGGTGACGCCATCGCCCGAAACGATCGCGGTATTGCTATGGGCCAGTTGGGCGGTGCCGTTGCTGATTCACATAATGGGGGGCGGGATCGTCGGCATTGTGCGCCGGAACGTGCGAGGCGCCGACTTCCGCATCGACGCCGGCTGAAAAACGGTTCCGCTGCGCGAAGCGCAGGCTAGGCCCTAAAGCACCTCAGGTCGATCACTGATCCGCTCGCGTCGATCCAGCAGTTGCCGAAGTGTCAGACCTGATTGAAGACTGCGCAGCGGAACTGCTCCATGCGCTCTTTGCCAAGCGCTGGCTCCAGTTTCTGTAGTCCATCCAGCGCGCTTTCTACATCGAACGGTTGCCCTGCGAGCGTGGCAAGTGCCTGGTTATGCAGCCGGTACGCAATCCACGCGGCGCTTCCCAATGCGCTTTGATCGTTGGGGTCGACGTAGCTGGATAGAAGCAGTCGCAGCTCGTAAAGCGCTGCGGCAAAGAGTCGCTTCTCCAAATCGGCGTTGTCGCTCATGCACATTTGCTCGCTAAGGTGATCCATTTCAACGACCGGCATCAAATGCCGAGTGCGCGCGCACCGTGCGTTGGTGCCTCTTGCTGTTGCGCCAGCGTCTGCGCGTTTTGCTGCTGCAACTGTTGGCGCTGATCGACCTGCGCCAGTTCGCGGAACGAGGTTTCCACCGGCGTCGTGACCGCTTGATCCGTTGGCATATGCGCGCGCAGATGCGCCGGGTTGCCTGGATCGCCCTGGACGACGAACACATGTTGACCCGCCTGTGCTTCGCTCCCGGCCTTGCTCAGCAACACGTGGTCCACACGGTCGAGCCCATTGGCAGCCGCCAGGGCGGTCAGGCTGGCGGTCATGCATGCGCTACGCTGGTCGGGCTGGCGCCCGAGTTGGCGGTCCAGTGCATCGACTCCAGCGCTGCACTGCTGGTGCAATGCGAATCGTGGGTGACCGGGTTGATCGGGCGTGGTGACGGACGCGGCGGCCGCCACTTGCGTTGCCTGTTCCTGCGCATTGGACGGCGTGTTGTCGGACAACAGGTAAGGGCTGCGGACGATCGGCAGGTTCCGGTACGGGTCATCGGGATGGAACTCGCGCCTCAGCTCCTGCCGGTTCAACCTGAGTTGGCGCGTGTCGTTGAGCTCCTGCAGTTGGTGGGTATCTCGAATGGGTTGAGATGTGGGCACCTCCCCGCTTGTGGTCACCTGGGTCCACTGTTTTGAGCGCGCGTCGTATAGCGCATAAGAACTGACCGCTCCAATCCGGTCTGGATCCGTATTGGGCAGTGCCTGGGTCGCCAATGTCCTTGCCCCAGCCATGCGGCCCATGTATGCCGCCGCATCCAGGTTCTGGTCGTTGTAGGTATGCATGGTGTCCCAACTGGTCGCGCGCATGCGCGACAAGCCAAGGGCCGTGTTGTCCAGCATCATGGTCCAGGCCTGTTCTGCCTCACCTTCACCGCCATGGCGCCGTGCGGCTTGCAGAAACTCGCGTGGCGTCCAGGCATTGGGATCGATCTGGTGGGCTTGGAAGGTACGGTCATGCACGTCCTGCACGTCCCGGACCGGGAGATTGAGCGCCAGGTCCGGGTGCCCGGCATCCAGTTGGCCCCGGCGTTCGTCCAGATCGCGCCGCATGAGGTCGACGCCAAACTGGTTCCATTCGCGCTCGCTCATCCGGACGCCGCCATCGCGTGCGCGGTTGTCGGCGAAGATGTTTGCGGTCGCTCCGGGAGCGTTGTCGTTGCGCACCACACCCAAGGCAAGCAGGCCGTAGCCATCGTTGCCGTCCTTGTGGGCGAGGTAGTTCCAATACAGCTCGCGGTTTTCCTGCCGCGCATAGGCCGAAAGAATCCTAAGATCGTCTTGTGTCAGTCCTGGCACGCATCACCTCCTTGTCGTTAGAAAGCACTCAGGTGCCGGTGCGGGCCGGCATGAAGTCTTTCAGTGCGCTTCGTGCGCGGTCCTGGATCTTCTTCCAGTCCTTCAACGCAACGCGCACATAGTCGATCTCCACTGCGACCTTCAGTTCCGGAATGACGAAGATGTGCTCGCAGCGGGGAAGTTCCCGGTCCTTGCTGCGCACTAGCTTGCCCTCGCGGACCTCCACGCCCGACTGTTCGACCTCGCGGGACGTGCACTTGATGATGGTGTCGATGTTTCCTTGTGCGTCGCGGCGGACATACCAATCCTTGTAGTAGCTTGCGTCCATGATGGAATTGGATGGTTTCAGCCCTTGCGCCAAGTAGTGCTCCCGGTACGCGGCGATGTTGGCGTAGTAAGGCGTGAGCCCGTCTTTTTCTGCTCCCTTGATGCGCGTGTTGATATCCGCCTCCGGGGTGTCCTGCGCTGTGCTGTCCGGCGTGTACTGCCGCCGAAGAAACACATCGGGATCAACGCGGTCGAGATAGCGATAGCCGATATTGACGGTGCGGGTGGCCACGTCCAGCTTCAGGTGGGCACGTTCGCCAGGAGCAAACGCATTTAAATCCGGGTATTCCAGATATAGCCCGAAGCTACCATCGAAGTTCGGGCCCATCTGGTCGTCGAAATAGTTGGCTGGAATATGCAGCTTGTACGGACCCAGGCACGCCTCCATGACCGGTGGCGGGCTGGTGCCGGGGTCTTGCGGACCGCCGCGTTGCCGGACGCATCCTTGTTCGTTGGTCATGGTGTTGGCGCCTGTTTGTGTTGCGCTGCAGCCGGGAACGGCGAGGCCCAATGCGATGCATGCGAGGCCCGCCAGGGCCAGTGGGTGTCTCATGCATCCTCCTATGCTGCGTGCCGAAGTCGAGTATAGGCAGTGGACAGAACGGCGTGCCGCATGCGCCGACAATACGGTCCGTGCCCACGGCCGGTTTTCCTGCAGACCGCCGGCCGCCGCACCTGGCGCGATGTCAGGTACGGCAGCCGGCGGGCATCCTTGTAGGCGAGCCGCGGCTGCAAGATGGAATGAGAGGATGCAGCCGTTGCAGCCAGGGGACTGAGTGCTTCTGTGAGCCTTCGACTTAGCGCACCTTGTACAACACCGCCGCGCCTGGCCTGGGCTCGAACATTGGCACGGTCTGCTGCTTGAGCGCGGTGCCCTTGGCGTCCCACACCAGCGTCTCGGCGGGGTAGTCCTCGTTGCGGGTCATGGTGTCGATCTGCTTGACGATCACCGTCTTGCCGGCGGGCACTTCGGGGTTCCAGGCGAACACGCCCAGGCGGCCGTAGAACACCGCTGGCGCGGCGGCATCCAGGCGGCGGTCGGGGCACATGACCAGGCCGCGTTCCAGCATCACCCGCAGCGCGCCCACGGGCACGGCCTTGACGGTGGGGCCGGTGCGGTCGGTGCTGTGGCCGGGGCAGACGTTGGCCGAGCGGGTGAGCATGTCCTTGACCACCTGGCGGTCGGACTGGGCCAAGGCCGGCAGCGCGGCGGTGGACAGGGCAAGCACGGCGAGGGCGGGTTTCCAGGGCATCTGACAACTCCTCATGAGATGACACTCCAGTACTGCAGCCCTGCAGGCGCGGGCTGCTGCCAGTAACGCGCCCGAATCCTAGCAATGTGCACGTCAAGCACGGCCAATGGGTGACGCCGCTACGGCGGGCGCGCGAGCAGCAATCGGCCGCCAACGCCGCCGCCAGGCACCAACGCCGGCCGGCGCGGACTATAACGGCCGCTGACGCCGATACCGCCTGTCAGGAGTCTCCTGATTGAGCGGCGGCGGCAACGTCGATAGCGTGCGCGCTATCACACCGCTGGACTGCCTCATGGAACGCGCCGACCTCATTGCATCACTGCTCACCGGCATGCGGCGTGCCGAAGACTTCCGCGCGCAGGCGTTGATCTACAGCACTGCGCACAGCCAGCAGATGGAGGCCGATTACGGCAAGGCGGCCGATGCCGAGCTGGTGCTGACGCTGTTCGCCTTCACGCCGGAGCACCTCAAGCTGCTGGGCAGCACCGGCATCGAGAACCTGGGCGAGATCGTCTGCCACGCCTGGGCCTTGAACGGCGGCAACAACGAGGCGCTGATCGGCTGGTTCCGCAAGCCCATGAACGCTCTGGACGGGCAGACGCCGGCCGCGCTGGTGCGCGGTGGCCGCCTGCAGGTGCTGCTGCTGGTGCTCAGGCAGCAGCTGGAATGGGAGTTGTCCAAGCGCTCGGCCTGAGGATCGACAGCGTTGCACGGCGCGCCTTGGCGCGCCGGTGGCCGGCCCGTCGATCGGCAGCGCCGGCCGTGCGTGGGCGCGCTTACTGCTTGGGCCGCGCCACGGCGTACATCTCCCAGGCAATCTTCTTCATCAAGGCGTTGCTGTCCTCGCCCTCCTTGTACAGGTCGAAGTGGCTGCGGCCTTCCAGGTAGCGGAAGTCGCTTTTGGCGCCCAGGCCGTCCAGCACCGCCTGGAACTTGCGCGCCGCCCCATCCAGGTAGAACGTGTCGGCGGTGCCGACGATCAGGTGGATCTTGCCGTCCAGGTCCGGCTTGAGCGTGGGCCATTGCGCGGCCACGCGCGCGGCGATGTCGTAGTGCGTGCGCCAGTAGGCCACCACGGCCGGGTCCACCGTGCCGGTGTCGCGGTCGAACATCGGCAGCGGGCGGCCGTCAGGCCCGCGCGGGGAAAACACCCACTCGAACGAGGTGAGCTGGCCGCCGTACGGGCCGAGCACGCGTTCGAGCCTGGCGAAGGTCTCCAGGTCGGCCACCACCTTGCCCTGGTCGCGGATCAGCGGGAACTGGCTGCCGTCCGGGCGGCGGTAGACGTTGGCATTGGGCGCGTACAGGTCCGGCCCGGTGAAGTCGTGGAAGTCGCTCGAGTCGGGCGAGGTGGACCAGGTACCGCCGAACAGCTTGGGATAGCGCGTCTGCAGCCACAGCGTGGCCCAGCCGCCGGACGAATGCCCGTTCAAGAAGCGGCCCCGGGCGTTGCCGTCCATCTTGTACTGGCGTTCCAGCGCGGGAATCAGCTCTTCGGTCAGCGCGGTGCCCCAGGGGCCGTTGTTGACCGAGTCGGCGAACTCGTGGGTGCCGGTGGGCGTGGACTGGTCCAGGAACACCCAGATCATCGGCGGCATCTGCCTGGCCGCCATCGCGCTCCAGGTGGCGGCGATGCTGCCGGCAAAGCGGTTGTAGTTGCCGCCGAAGCCGTGGGTGACATACACGGTGGGATAGCGGGCAGCGGCCTTGGCGTCGTAGCCCGGCGGGGTGAGCACGCGGGCGCGCAGCGACACCGGCCGGCCCCAGAACGCGCTCAGCGCCGGGCTCACCAGCGAGGCGTCCGCGCTATGCAGCTTGGCCTCCGGAATGGCGTCGCGGATCGCCTGCGGCGCCCGCGGCGACACCTGCCACGGGTCGTCCGACACCGGCACCTGCCTGCTGAGCTTCAGCGTGGGCAACGGCTTGCCCTTGCCCGGCGTCACCGCGGTGACCTCGCTCAGCAGATCGCCGCCATCGCGGCCGCTGTAGCCGTAGCTGTGGTCCGGATCCAGCACGGCCTGGAACAGGTACTCGCCGGCCGGCAGCGCGGAAAACCCGCTGGGGAAGGCGATGTTGTCCAGGTCGATCTCGACGCTGGCACCGGGGGCGAGCGCGGTCACCTCCTGCGCCGCCACGGCCACCGCCGTCGGGCGGAACGGGCTGACGTCCACCTCTTCCACCTTGCCGGCTTTGCCGTCCTTTCCATCCTTGGCCGCGGCCTGGGCGTCCTTGGCCAACGTGGCGAACACCAGCAGGCGCCCGGACACGGGCTGGTCGCTGGCCCCGTCCAGCGTGACGCGCAGCAGGCGATGGGCCGCTGCCGGTGCGGCGGCGTGCGCGCAGCAGGCGCACAACAGGCCAATGGCCAGACCCAGGCGGGGAACAAGACGATGCAGGGACATGCAGATCCTTTGGAACGCAGGTGGACGAGGCGGGCACACACGGCCCTGCGCAGACTGTAGCCAGTTCCCGGCCCACCGTGCGCCGCCATCGCGAGGTCAGGTCACCGTATCCGATCTGCCTGTCCAGGAATCACCTCCTCAACCGGACCCGACCCCGACTCCACCCGGTATCACGAGCAGTGCAAGCTATAGTGTGAAGCTGGGCCAGCCTCGCCAGCCCCAAGTAACTAAAACGAAAGCCCGCGTCAGTTCCAACCCGGTAAATGTCTGACAAACAGCCAATCTAATGTTGGTTCCAGATTTCACTTGTTTCCGGTCAGGCACGCTTGCTACGGCAGATTGTGTCTGGTCCTGTGACCGACGCATTGAAAGCGGGGGCAGCGTTGCGTTGAAGACGGCCGCCATCGGGTTTTTACGTCGGTTTTCTCGTTCATGAGGTGCTTGGTTGGCTTACTGGCTTTTGATGTAGACAGCGTCGACATGCGTCACTTTGCCGCTGGAATCCAGGGAAAAAGTCATTACGATGGAGCGTGCATCGGGGGCCATGATCGCCTGACCCTTGTTATCCCTGACGACCAGCTTGCCTGCAGTGTCTTCAACGATCCTTGACGTTGGAGAATTGCCGAACATCTTCAGCACAGTTGCTTTTGCTGTAGCCAGCGGTATGTATTTGCTGACGATGCTGCTCACGTCGATCTGTTGGAAGCGAAAGGGCTTTTGGGACGCATAAATTTCGTCGAGCATGGGTCTGGCTTCTGATTTCAGGATGTCTTCCTGTGTCGAAGCGGTGCGTGCGGTCTCTGCATTGATGCAGGACGAAAGTGAGAGCACTGCGATCCCTATGAGCACGAAGGTTGCCCAACGGCTTGGCGTGATGTGTGGCATGGCGATCTCCTGATACAGCTGATCATATGGATCAGATGTCTGCGAGCTATTCCAGGTAACCGTTCTATCTTGACGGATGTCTGATGTGAGCGATGGAGCGCCGTGCTTGCTTCCGAACTCCACACTGCATCACGCAACGAGGTTGTTGAGACGATTTGCCGGGTTTGCGAGGCGTTGGTCTTCAACGATGAGCACACCAGCGGCGTGGCCAGCTGGGTGGCGTAGGTGTGGTGCTTCCCACACACAAGCAGGGCGTCATCGTACGCAATCGATCATCTGCCGCTTGGCGTTATGCACAGGTGCCGTTGCGAATTCCATTCAAGGCGCAAGCGACAGCCGCGCAACGGCCGCTGCCGGCACCTTGCATCACAGACCAAGGAGTGATCGAAATGAAACGTAAAACCAGCTATCGCGGTGCGCTTGCGGCCTGTGGCCTTTCACTCGTCGTGGCCGCGCTGTGCATGGACGCTGCTGTTGCAGCACCGGTCAGCAAGACGGACACGGTCACGCTGACCCATGTTTTTGCCACGCTGCAGACGGGCCAGCAGGATCAGAAGCCTGAAGACATTGCGGCCTGTCGCAAGCAGGTTTCCGCACCGGCTTCCAAGTACCTGGGCTCGGCGGTCACCACCAAGTACTCCATCGACGTGCAATCCAAGATGATGTCCGCGTCCTCGTCGCTGCCATCGCCTGTGGCCACACAGCCGCTGACGGTGACGATACCGCTGGCGCCGTTGGGCGTGGCTGGGGAGTATGCCTTCGGCGCGTTTCGGCCGAGCGCGCTGCCAGACACCTATGTGCTGTTTTCGGTCGGGCTGGATTTCAAGGGGCCGCAGTCGTCCGTGCTGGTTCTCAACAGCGACAAACCCTACAACTGCCTGGTGACCAGCAATCCGGCGCCGTTCAAGGGAGCACTGGGTACCAAACTGGGCAAAGACCAGGGCCGCTGATGTTTGCAACCGCTGGGTAATCGGCGAACGAGCCGAAGACAGCGTCGGCTCGTTCGGCTGCTGTTTTCAAAGCAGCACGTTGGAGGGGGCGGGCGAAACGGCGGTTTGTCACCGCACGCTCCGGATCAACTCCACGGGTCAATGACGTCCAGCGCCATCGCCGCGAACGGTGCCGTGTCGCGAGTGGCAACGGTCAGGCCTTGCGCGGCTGCCGTTGCAGCGATGTAGGCATCGGCGCGGCCGAGTGTGAGTCCTGCGGCTCTGGCTTTCGATGCGAGTGTCGCGAATGCGTGCGATGCGTCCAGATCAAACGCCAGCAGGCGCCCATTGAACAGTGGCAATACATCGCTTTCCAACCGTGCATGCAACGTGGATCGCTTGCGGCCCTCGGGCATCACGGCAATGCCATAACGCAATTCGGCCACCGTTACCACCGACAGGAACAGTGTCTCGACAGCCTGCGCATCGATCCAGGCAACGACCTTCGGGTTGGGCTGAGGCCGCCAAAGCTCGGAGATGACATTGGTATCGAGCAGGATCACTTCAGGCTGATCGGCTTGATTGCGGTCTTGTCGCGTAAGGTGTCGAACGCGTCGGCCTGTTTTGCTGTCAGGCCAGCGTCGCGGCCAATGTCCACCAGCAGGGAGCCGAGTTTGACCCGGTCTGCCGGTTTGGCCGCTGATTCAAGGATTGCGCGGATCTCCGCCTCGGTGCTGCGGCCGTGGAGTGCGGCCCTCGCGCGGATCGCGCGATGCACCTCATCGGGGATATTGCGGACGGTGAAAGAAGGCATGTCGCCCTCCCGGTGGAGTCAGGTTGCTTGCACTTTAGGGAAGTGCAAGCACTTAGACAACTTCAACACACCCGGTATCGAAGCAGTCATCACCGCACCAGCCGTAGTGGAATCCGGGGCCAACCTGGCCCCACCACTCACCGATACGGCCCGGGGCCGCGCCACACCGGCTCGCCCTGCTTGTAGACCTCCATCATGTTGATGACCTCGCGGGCATCGCCGATGTCTTTCAGCTCCGGCGAGTCCGGCGGCAGCAGGCGGCATTTGCTGGAGCCGCGCTTGAGCGCGACTTCCAGCGGGCAGACCATGCGGTACTGGGTGCCGGGCAGGATGATCGCCAACTCCTTCATGCCCTGGTCGCGCCAGTTGCGCAGCTGGGTTTCGCTGCGCACCTCGTAATAGACCTGGTAGCCGCCCACATCCATGCTGGGTTGGGCGTTGCTGCGGTCGCGGCGGCGGCCTTCGCTGATGGTGGGCGTGTTGGACATGCCGTCTTCGGCGGCATCGGCCTCTTCTTCGAGCATGCCCGGTGGGCGGCCGGTCCAGGTCTCGGGGCGGCGCTGCGGCGGTGACGAGGGTTCTGCCGGCGGCTGCGGCGGGGTGGGGCGCCGCACCGGTTGGGTCTGGCGCTGCTCGACCAGGCCGCCGCGGCGGGTGTTGCCTGCCGGCGGGATCGGGTTCTTGGCGGTCTTGACCAGGGTGGACTGCACCGGCGAGGCGGCCGGCGGCGGCTGCACGGGCGCGGGCGTTGGCGACGGCGGGGTGGGCGTCGGGGACGGAACCGGCTGGTCGGGCGTGGAGGTGTCGCCGACGAAATCCACCTTGGTGCGGCCACCGCTGGCCGAGCCCTGCGGCGGGGTCATGGTGGGCGTGGAGGCCGACAGCAGGATCAGCAGCATCAGCACATGCAGCAGGGCGCTGATCAGCGCGGCGATCCACGGTTCGATGCGCTCGATCAGCGGCTCGGTGCGCGGCAGCCAGTCCTGCGTCTCCAGGCGGACGTGCAGCAGCTGCAGCGCGTCGTCGCGCACGCGGTAGACCAGCACGTAGGGCGTTTGCCTGACCACCCATTCGCGGGTGCCGGCGACGCGGCCGGCGCGGCCGCGCCCGGGTTGCTCGGCCAGGGTGCGGGTGGCGTCCAGCACCCGCCGCGCCATCGCGGCGGCGGCGGTCGGGTTGAGCGCGTGGTAGTGATCCTGGGCGTGTGCGAGTTGCCTGGCGGCCGGGACGGTCCAGTCACGCCGCAACATCAACCCCCCATCTGGCGAACAGTGCCGCCACCTGTGCCGGTGCGACAACCGCGCCCCGATCCGCTGCGGCCATGCCCTCCAGCACGGCGGCCTCGAAGCTGGCGGTGTCCACGACGCGAACCACGTCGTCCCATCCTGCCGTCTCGGGCAGCGTGTCGATCAGCGTATGGGCTTCTTGCTTGATGGCGGACATGGCACTGCGGTGGGGAGCTCTGCCGGCAAGTCTACCCGTGCGGCTCTGGTTCGCGTGTGGCAATGGCTGGCGCGCGGTTGAGGCGTTTATTGGCAGTGGCAGGGAAAGCGGTCCTGCGCGAGGGCCTCCGGTCCGTCGCGATGGCCGGACGTGGTGGCGGCGGCCCGGCCGGCCGCCTGCGCACGCAGAAAGTGACACTTGGCACCTTGTTCGCTACCGGGGGCGGTTTCATTCTGCGGTGGTCACCTCACCCCGCAAAGGAATCGCCATGCCCGCTGCTGCCATCGCACCGCTGACGCCGTATCTGTCGATGGCGGCCATCGCCTTCCTCTACTACCGGCGCATCCGCCGCAGCTTCGGCCGCCAGCGCTGGAAGCCGGTAAGCACGGCGCTGCGTGCCGTGGTGCTGGTGGTTGCCGCGGCGGCGCTGGCGTACGCGGTCTATGGCCTGCCGCAGGTCCGGCCGGGGATCGCCGCGGGAGCGCTGGTCGGCATCGGGCTGGGCGCCGCATCGCTGCGCTACACGCATGCCGAATGGGTGGATGGACGCGGCTGGTATACGCCCAATCCGTGGATCGGCGGTGGCTTGATGCTGGTGCTGCTCGGGCGCCTGGCCTGGCGCTGGGCCGATGGCGCCTTCAGCGCGGGCGCGGCGGCGGCTGGCGCGCAGGCCAGCCCGCTGACGCTGGGCATCGCCGCGGCGCTGGTGCTGTATTCGCTGGTGCATCTGGGCGGGCTGTGGTGGCGGCTGCGCCAGCTGCGGCTGCAGGCTGCGCCGATCGCGGTGCCGCCGCCACTGTCGTGAGGGTTGTCGGGCGCCGCCGCTGCTTGCGGCGTCCGCGCTGCATCACACCTGCGAGCGGAACGGAAGGACCAGCTTCTCGCCAAGCTTCTGCCGCAGCGGCCGCTTGCGCCAGCGCTCCAGCGTGTACGGCTCGGCCCGTTGCAGGTCGCGCTCGAACACCTCGGTCATCTGCGCGGCCAGGTCACGGTCGTAGACGTTCAGGCTGGCCTCGTCGTTGAGGCGGAACGAGCGGATGTCGAAGTTGGTCGAGCCCACCGAGACCAGCAGGCCGTCGATGATCAGCAGCTTGGTATGCAGCATGGTGGGCAGGAATTCGTGGATGGCGATGCCGGCCTGCAGCAGCGGCTCCCAGCTGGCCTTGGAGGCCAGCCGCACCGAGACTGCATCGATATGCTTGCCCGGCAGCAGCACGCGGATGCGTACGCCACGCGCACGCGCTTCCAGCAGCGAGCGGGTGATCAGCGCATCGGGGACGAAGTAGGCCGCGGCCAGGTCGATGGAGCTGCGCGCCGCGGCGATGGCGATCAGGTACATCAGGTGCATGCTCTCGCTGCCGCCGGCCGGCGAGGCCACGAACAGCTGCGCGTCGCTGTCGCCGGCCGGTGCCAGCTCCGGGTAGTACTCGGCGCCGTTGAGCACGCGGCCGGTGCTCTTGATCCAGTTGTCGTTGAAGGCGGCCTGCACCTGCGCCACCACCGGGCCTTCGATGCGGTAATGCGAGTCGCGCCAGTGCTCCGGGTCCTGCGCATCGCCCATCCACTGGTCGGCCACGCCCACGCCGCCGGTGAAGCCGATGCGGCCGTCGATCACCAGCAGCTTGCGATGGGTGCGGTTATTGACGCGGTGCAGGTTGTACCAGGTCAGCGGGCGGTAGCGATGCACTTCCACCCCGGCCTTGGTCATGTCCTCGACCAGCGACGCATCCATCTTCAGGCTGCCGCCCCAGTCGATGGTGACGCGCACCTTGACCCCGGCGCGCGCGCGCTCGGACAGCGCCTGGCTGAACTCGCGGCCGATCTCGCCCGACCAGTAGATATAGGTTTCGAAGGTGATGGTGCGCTGCGCGCTGCGGATGGCGGCCAGCATCGCCGGGAAGATCTCGCTGCCGTTATGCAGTACCTGGATCTTGTTGCCGGGCAGGATCGCCGGACCCAGCAACACCGACATCTCGCGCTTGAACTGCGGGTCGGACACGTCGTAGCAATGGCTGGGGATGTGCTCGAGCTTTTTCTCGGGCGTGGCGAAGTTGAGCAGCAGCAGCCCCACCACCAGCGTGGTGACGACCGTGGCCACGATGATCCATGTCATGCATCCAACCCCTGTTCCCCTGCCATCGACGGCCCAAGCGGCCGGCATTCTGGCAAGCCGGGCGGCATGGGGGCCGTGAAGGGTGGGGTGCCAGCTGCGGATCGGCGCTGGTGACGCTGCAGAACGCGCGCGCTGCAGCGTCGCTGCCTTCATCCGGCGGCAGCCGGGCTGTCGGTGGACAACGCGATGTCGCGCTGGTCTTCCAGCGCAGCCAGCCGCGTGGTCAACGCTTCGCGGATCGCGTGGTAGGCCGCCGTGCCCATGACCAGCCGAAACGGCGGGGGGGATGCCTCGGTGCAGGCGATCATGGCCGCGACCATGCGCTGCGGGTCGCCGACGATGACCCAGCTGCCGTCGTCCAGCGCGCGGCTGAGTGCGTCGACCGGTGTGCCGCGGTAGTCGGACGGGATGTCGGTCCTGACCAGCGAGGCGCCGAAGTTGGTGCGCGCCGGGCCGGGTTCGGCCAGGGTGAAATGGATCCCGAAGCCGGCCACTTCCTGCGCGGCGGCTTCGATGAAGCCTTCGATGCCCCATTTGCTGGCGTGATACAGGCTGAAGCCGGGGTAGGCGATCTGGCCGCCTTCGGACGACACCTGCACCACGTGCCCGCCACCTTGGCGACGCAGGTGCGGCAGCGCGGCCTGGATCAGCGTGATGGAGCCGATGAGGTTGGTGTCGATGAGATCGCGCACCTGGGCGTCGGTGGCGGCCTCAGCGGCACCGAGCGTGCCGTAGCCGGCGTTGCTGACCAGCACGTCGATCCTGCCCAGGGCCTGGAAGGCCCGGGTGACGGTCTCGCGCACCGCTGCGCTGTCGCGCAGATCCAGCTGCAGGACGGTCAAAGCGTCGCCGTGCGCGGCCTGCAGATCGGCAAGCGCTCCTGCGCGCCGCACGGTGGCTGCGACGCGATCGCCGCGCGCCAGCAATGTTTCGACCAGGCCGCGGCCGAAGCCGGAGGATGCGCCTGTGATGAGCCAGGTCCGGGACATGGGGGGGGCCTTTGCGTGGAAGGGAATTCCACTCTAGGCGCGGGGAATTGATGGGTCTATGCCATAGAATCCGAATGAGTTGATGTGAAATATCCACCAATGCCCAAGCCGACCTTCAATGACCTGGCCGCGTTCACCAGCGTCGCGGTGCATCGCAGCTTTCGGCGTGCGGCCGCCGAGCTGGGGCTGGCACCGTCCTCGCTCAGCCATCTGATCAGCGCGCTGGAACGCAACCTTGGCGTGCGCCTGCTGCATCGAACCACGCGCAGCGTGTCGCTGACCGAAGCAGGCGAACGGCTCTACGCCAAGTTGGTGCCCGCATTGCAGGACGTCGAACAGGCGCTGGGCGAACTGGATGCCTTCCGGAGCGGGCCCACCGGCACGGTGCGCATCAATGCCCCCGAAGTGGTGGTGCGGCTGTTGTTGCAGCAGGTGGTGCCGCAGGTGCTGGCGCGTCATCCGGCGCTGTCGGTGGACCTGGTGAGCGAAGGGCGGCTGGTGGACATCGTGGCGGCCGGCTTCGATGCCGGCATTCGCCTGAGCGAGTCGGTACCGCAGGACATGATTGCGGTGCCCTTTGGTGGGCAGACGCGTTTCATCGCGGTGGCCGCACCTGCGTATCTGCAGCATGCCGGCTACCCGGACACGCCAGACGATCTGCATCGTCATGCGTGCATCCGGCATCGCATGCCCAGCGGCAGGCTGTATCGCTGGGAGTTCGAGCGGCGCGGCCAGGAGGTGGCGATCGATGTGCCGGGGCGGCTGACGCTGGACCAGCTCCTGATGATGAGCGAAGCCGCCGAGGCCGGCCTTGGCATCGCCTATGTGCCCGAGCACGCGGCGATGGCGGCACTGGCACGCGGCACGCTGGTGCGCGTGCTGGAGCAGTGGTGTCCGGCGATTCCGGGACTGGTGCTGTATTACCCGGGGCATCGGCAGATTCCGCCCGGGCTGCGCGCATTCATCGAGACGCTCAAGCAGGTGTTGCCGTAGCCGTCGATCGGCATCCAGGGCGGTCACGCCCATGATGGGCCACGGGCGTCGCGGCCGATTCCGAAAGCGGGCTGAAGCGGGTGCGCCGACGCCGGTTGCGGCGCCTGTATATGCGCCGAAATGCTTACATGCGTCACACAAGCACGCACCTATACTTCCCGGGTGTCCCACCCACGAGGTTCTGACTGCATGAGCGCACCCCCAACGTCTCCGATCGCCGCCGGTTCTGGCGCAGCCCCCGGTAGCCTTCGCCGTTCGGTGTCCAACACGCTCAAGGGGTCGGCCGGCAATCTGGTCGAGTGGTACGACGTCTACGTCTACTCGGTGTTTGCCACCTATTTCGAATCGCAGTTCTTCTCCAAGGAAGACAAGAACGCCACGATGTTCGTGTGGGCGATCTTTGCGATGACCTTCCTGATGCGCCCGATCGGTGCGTGGTACTTCGGCCGCTTCGCCGACCGCTACGGCCGCCGCCTGGCGTTGACCATCTCGGTGTCGATGATGGCACTGTGCTCGTTCGTCATCGCGGTGACGCCCACGGTGGCCACGATCGGCATCGCCGCGCCGATCATCCTGTTGCTGGCGCGCCTGCTGCAGGGCTTTGCCACCGGCGGCGAGTACGGCACCAGTGCCACCTACATGTCCGAGGCGGCCATTCCGGGCCGGCGCGGGTTCCTGTCCTCGTTCCATTACGTCACGCTGGTCGGCGGCCACGTGCTGGCGCAGACCACGCTGCTGGTGATGCTGCATTTCTTCGATGCGCCGCAGGTGTCCGAGTGGGGCTGGCGCGTGGCGTTCGGCCTGGGCGGCATCGGTGCGCTGGTGGTGTTCTGGCTGCGCCAGACCATGGACGAGTCGCTGAGCTCCGAATCCATCGCCGATTCGCGCACCGGCAAGGCCAAGGCGTCGGGCTCGATGCGCGAGCTGTTCGTCAACCAATGGCGCCCGTTGCTGCTGTGCTTCCTGATCACCGCCGGCGGCACCATCGCGTTCTACACCTATTCGGTCACCGGGCCGAAGATGATCCAGACCGCGTTTGCCGGTGGCGACGTGATGGCCGGCACCATCATCAACCTGGTCGCGCTGACGGTGCTGATGCTGATGCAGCCGGTGGGCGGCTGGCTGTCGGACATCGTCGGGCGCAAGAGCCTGCTGGTGTTCTTCGGTATCGGCGGGGTGCTCTACACCTGGTTCCTGGTGATGGAGCTGCCGAAGCAAACCGACTGGCTGACCGCGTTCGCGATCCTCACCGTGGGCTTTGTGATCCTGACCGGCTACACCTCGATCAATGCGGTGGTGAAGGCCGAACTGTTCCCCACCCATGTGCGCGCGCTGGGCGTGGGCCTGGGCTATGCGCTGGCCAACTCCGCCTTTGGCGGCACCGCGCCGTTGCTGTACCAGGCCTCGTTGAAGACCGGCCACGTCAGCGAGTTCGTGATCTATGCGACGGCGGTGATCGCGGTGTCGTTGGTGGTGTACATGTTCTTCCTGACCAACAAGGGCAGCAACTGGCTGGACGACGAAGCGGCGATGCATCAGCGCAAGCGCTGATGCTCTGCCCTTCTCCCGTCGGGCGTTGAGCGTCCTTCTCCCTGCGGGAGTCGATCTTCCTTCTCCCCGCGGGAGAAGGTGCCCGAAGGGCGGATGAGGGGACGTGCGACGCCTCGTGTCATTTACCGCGCGTGGCGTCGCCTCGTCCCCTCACCGCACCCCCGCGCCCCGGCTCGCGCCAGCAGCGCGGGCGCTCCAGGGCACGCGCACCCCTGACGCGCAGGCAGTGCCTTATCGCCCCGCAGGGAGAGGGGCCAAGGGCGGCGCGGTACCGGTGTTTCTCTGGGTGTGCGGCGCCGTCTGCGCAAACAAGCTGTAACGCAGCCCGATCAACCCCAGTAGCGCCTCATCGCGATGCGCACCCGCCGGCACCTTGCCGACACGCGCCAGCGAGGCATCCAGCCGCGCACGCAAGGCATCCGGCGCAGGCAGCGGGCGCTTGTGCGCGATCTGTTGCCGGTAGTGCGCGGCAACATCGACCAGGATCGCGTCCACCGCCTCGATGCTCGGCTGCGGCAGACCGTGCCGCGCGCTGCGCAGTTGCAGGATGTTCAAGCCCACGCGCACTTCGTTGAGCATGTCCACCGAGGCCAGGTCGCTGCCTTCCGGCGTCAGGGCCAGCCGTGGTGCGAGCAGGCCAAGCAGGTCCAGCATGCGGGCGGCAAAGTGCTGCCGGTCCTGTGCGCCGCGGCCGTCGGCGGCCTCGGCCAGCGTGCGCCAGCCCTGGCGCACCAGCCGGCGCGCGCTCCATTCGGCACCCACCGAGCGGAACAGCCGCGTCAGCACCACCGCAAATCCAATGCCCAGCACCATCGCCACCGCCGCGTTGACGAAGCTCTGGATATTGGCGTTGTAGGTGTTCTGCAGGCTCAGCAGCGCGGTGAGGTTCACCACCAGCGGCAGCGCGATCAGCATGGTCTTGGGGCGGTGCAGCAATGCGCCGATCGGCAGGAACACCGCCGCCAGCACCAGGACCAGCATCGGGAAATCGTGGATGGCCGGGAAGATGCCGAACAGATAGATGCCGGCAACCACGCTGGCCACCACCGCCCAGGCCAGGAACGACAGCATGCTCGGCGCCGGGTCGTCCTGCGCGGCGAAGAACGCGGCGGTCACCGCGGCCATCATCGCGCCGTTGCCGCCGCCTTCCCAGCCGATGCCGATCCACAGCACGCAGTACGCCATCAGCGCGACGCCCGCACTCAGGGCGGAAAACGCGACCATGCCGAAATCGATGTGGCGGCTGCTGCTGGCAGGTACGGGTGCATCGGATCGTGACCAACCCAGGCGCTGTCGCAATGACGCTTGCATGCGCGAACGCGTGGCGGGTGCGCCCTGCACCGCCGCGGCTTGCCCGGGTGATTGGGCCGTTGCAGGCTGTCGCGCAGCTCCCGGCATGGCCCGCAGCACCGGCATCGCCGTGCCGCGCACCACTGCCTGCTGCAGCGCGCGGCAGTCCTGCCACAGGTCGAGCAGCTCTTCCAGCCGCAGCAGCAGGCTCGCCAGCAGCAGATGTTCGATGTCCTGGTCCACCACCGGGCGCAGGGCGGCGATGCGTGCACGCAGGGCGTCCACGTCCGCATCGCTGCGCGTGTCCTCGTCCTGGTCCACCCAGGCCGCGACATCCTCCAGCAACGTTGCCGTCTCGGGCGGCAACGCCGACCCATCGCGCTGCAATGCATCCAGCCGGTCGGCCACCGACGACAGCACCGGCAGCAGCATCAACATGCGCGCGCGCAGCTGTTCCAGCGTGGGGGCGGTGCCGGCATGGCGCGGGTCGTCGTGGCGCACGAAGGCGATCAGCGCCTCGAACTGCACCAGATCGGCGGCCAGCCGGTTGCGCGGTGCCTGCGCTGGGCCGCGCTGCAGCACCTGCTGGCACCATTGCGCGGCGTCGCGCATCCAGTTGCCGATGCGCCCGGTCAGCATCGGCTTGACCGAGGCGGGGAACACCAGCGCGGCGAACAGCACCGCCATCACCGTGCCCAGGATGATCTCCTCGCTGCGCGCCACCACGGTGTCGAAGATGCCTTCCGGCGCGGTCACCGCCGGGAAGCCGATGAAGGCGGTGGTGTAGCCGGCCAGCAGAAACGCATAGCCACGCGGGCTGCGATTGAGCAGCGCCAGGAACAGGCAGGCCGACAGCCACAGCGCCATCGCCGCACTGAGCAGCAGCGGCGTCTCCACCAGGTTCGGCAGCATCACCAGGGTCGCCGCGCCGGCCAGCAAGGTGCCGAGCACGCGGTACACGCCCTTGGCGCGGGTGGGGCCGAGCAGCGGCTGGGAGACGATGTAGACCGTGGCCATCGCCCAGTACGGCCGCGACAGATTGCCGGCCAGCCCCACGTACAACGCCGCGATCGAGGCGGCGAAGGTCTTGGCCGAAAACAGCCAGGCCTGGCGGTCGCGCAGCAGCGCGCTCATCGCGCGGCCGTGGCGTCGGTGCGGCCGGCGGTCGCTTCCCAACCGCCGCCCAGCGCCAGGAACAGCTGCAGTTGATCCTGCGAGACCTGCGCCTGCGCATTGGCCAGCGTCATGTCGGCGGTGGCCAGCGTGCGCTCGGCATCCAGGCTGGACAGATACGGCGTGCGCCCGCCCTGGTACAAACGCCGGTTCTGCGCCGACGCCAGCTCGGCCTGTTGCTGCGCCTGCTCCAGCAGGTGCAGGCGGTCCAGGTCCTGCGCATAGCGCGACAAGCTGGTCTGCACTTCGCGCAGCGCCTGCAGCACGGTGTGGTCGAACTGCGCCAGCGCCGCGTCGGCGCCGGCCTCGGTGGCGCGCACGCGCGCACGCGCACCGCTGGAGGGCAGCGTCCAGGAGATCAGCGGGCCGAACGACCAGGCATGCGTGGCCGGCTCGCCGACATCGGCCAGCAGGCCGGTGGCACCGATCGAGCCGCCCAGGCGGATCTCCGGATACAGCTCTGCAGTGGCAACGCCGATGCGCGCGGTGGCTGCCGCCAGCCGGCGTTCGGCCTGGCGCACATCCGGGCGACGCGCCAGCAGCGCGCGGCCGTCGCCGATTGGAATCGGTTGCTGCAGGGCCGGCGCGTGCGCACAGCCGTCCACACCGGCTGGCACCTCGCCGGGGGTCTTGCCGAGCAGCGCGGCCAGTTGATACCCGGCGGCCTGGCGGCGCGCGCGCAGCGGCGGCAGCGCCGCTTCCAGCATCGCCACCTGTGCGGTGGCGCGGGCCAGATCGGGCGGGGTGCCACGGCCGGCAGCGATCAGGCGTTGGGTGATGTCGCGGCTGCGTTGCTGCAATTGCAGCGAATGCTCGGCCACGTGCAGCTCGTGGTTGGCGTGGCAGATCTCCACGTAACTGCCGGCGACCTGCGCGGCCACGTTGACGCGCGCCAGATCGATCGCGGCCTGGGCGACCTGCGTATCGGCCTGCGCGGCCTCGGCGCCGCGTTGCAGCTTGCCGAACAGGTCGAACTGATACGACACCCCGAGCTTGCCATCGGCCAGGTTGAACACCGGCAGCTTTTCCTGCTGCAGGAACGCCTCGGCCGAGACCTGCGCGCGGCTGACGCCGGCCTCCACCTCGTAATCGAAACCGCCCGCGTCCAGCGCCTGTTCGTACACCGCGGCGGCGCGGCGCAGGTTGGCACCGGCCACCTTCAACTCGACGTTGTCGCGCAAGGCCTGTTCGATCAGGCGGTCCAGCATCGGGTCCTGATACAGCGCCCACCAGCGTGCCGGCAGCGGCGCGCCGGCCTGCACCTGGGCGTTGCCGGTGTCGACAAACGCCGCGTTGGCGGCCGGACGCTGGTAGGCCGAATCGTCCGGCACGGCGTAGTTCGGGCCGACCGTGCTGCAAGCGCTCAGGGCGCTCAGCAGTGCGGCCAATCCCACAGGACGCAAGACGCTGCGGTTCATGGCGCGGCCTTGGCCTGCACGCGGGCAGGCGCGCTGGCGGCAGCGTCACGCACGGCGTCCGGCAGGATGCTCACGGTGGCGGTGCGCCCGGCGATCAGCTGCACATGCGCCGGTACCTGGTCCAGCACGATGCGTACCGGGATGCGCTGCGCCAGCCGCACCCAGTCGAACGCTGGCGTGACGTTGGGCAAGGCGCCGGCGCTGCCGCTGCGGTAACGGTCCTCGATCCCGGCGGCGATGCTCTGCACATGCCCGTGCAAGGTGGCCGGCTCGCCCATCAGGTGCACGTCCACGCGCTGGCCGGCATGCACGCCTTGCAGGCGGGTCTCCTCGAAATAGCCATCGACGCGGAACGAGCCGGTATCCAGCACCGCCACCACCGGGCGCCCGGCACTGACGTAATCGCCCACGCGCACGGTGCGGTCGCTGATGTGGCCGTCGGCCGGGCTGCGCACCTGGGTGCGGTCCAGATTGAGCTGGGCCAGGTCCACCGCCGCTTGCGCGGTGGCCACCGCCGCCTGCGCCTTTTGCACATTGGAGCGGCGTACCTCGGCATCTTCGGCGGCGACCAGGTCCTGCAGGCTGCGGTCGCGCGCGATCTCGCGGCGCAACTGGCTCAAGGTGGCCTGGCGCTCGGCCAGCGCGGCGCGCGCCTGTTCCAGCGCGATCGCATAGCGTGCGCGGTCCACCACGAACAGCAACTGCCCGCGCGTCACCGCCTGGTTATCGGCCACCGCCACCTGCTCCACCAGCCCGGACACATCCGGCGCCACCTGCACCACATCGGCGCCCACGTGCGCATCGCGCGTCCACGGCGCCTCCATGTAATAACGCCACAGGTGCTGCAGCACCACCGCGGCCACCACCACCATCGCCAGGGTCAGCAGCGCCGGCCCCGCGGTCTTGATCAGCTTTTTCACGATTGCATCCAACGGGTCAGGGAAAACAGGCCGCCCAGCAGCGCGATGTACAGCGCCAGGTTGAACAGCGCCGGGTGCCAGATGTGCCGGTAGGCGCCGGCCCGGGTCAGCAGCGCACCGATGGCGCTGTTGAGCAGGTAGGCCAGCGTCATCAACGCCAGCAAGGTGGGAACGAACACACCGTAGAGACTGAATTCGCCGTACATCGGGCACATCCTGGGTAAGGAAAACAACGACGTCCGGCGCCGCGCGCGCCAGGACATCGGCAAGGCACTACACGCGTCGCAGCACGACGCCTTACAACTGGCTCAGTCGGACCCACTCAGCCGCGCATGCGCCTGCGCGATCTGCTCCCACAGGGTCAGCACCACCTGCACCTGCGCTTCGCTGAGCGTGCCGAAGACCTCCGCACGCAGCGCATCCAGGCGGATCTCGATGCGCCCGACCAGCGCCTGGCCTGCATCGGTGAGCCACAGCTGGTTGGCGCGGCGGTCGCTGCTGTCGGCCTGCCGGCGTACCAATGCCTGCGCGCACAGCTTGTCCAGCAGCCGCACCAGGGAGGGGCCTTCCATGCCCAGTTGCTGGGCCAGCGCCACCTGGCGGATGCCGCCGCCGGAGCGGCCGATCATCAGCAACGGCCCGGTGCAGGCGCTGGACAGCCCGAAGTCGGCAAATGCCTGGTCGGCCAGCCGCTGCCATTGGCGGGCGGCGACCAGCAGGCCGGAGCTGAGCTGGGCACGGGAGGAGAGAACGCTGTTCGTCATAATAGATAGGATGCTATCAATTCAACAATGAATCAATAGTCACTGAACCCGCGCAAGCCGGCGCAACCGCCACTGGGGCGGCCGGCCCGTCCTCGGGTACCATGCTCGCCCCCTTTGGGTGCACCTGCGCATGAGCCAGTCCGACCAGCCCGATTCCCCCGTCACCCAGGCCCAGGCCGAAGATGCCGTGCGCACCCTGCTGCGCTGGGCCGGCGAAGACCCGGCCCGCGAGGGCCTGCTGGATACCCCGCGCCGGGTTGCCGAGGCCTATGGCGACTGGTTCAGCGGCTACCGCGAGGAACCGCGCGAATACCTGGAACGCACCTTCGAGGAAGTGGCCGGCTACGACGAGCTGATCGTGCTGCGCGACATCTCCTACGAAAGCCATTGCGAGCACCACATGGCGCCGATCATCGGCAAGGTGCACGTGGGCTATCTGCCGCGCGGCAAGGTGGTCGGCATCAGCAAGCTGGCGCGCGTGGTGGAAAGCTATGCGCGGCGCTTCCAGGTGCAGGAAAAGATGACCGCGCAGATCGCCCAGTGCATCCAGGACGTGCTGCAGCCGCGCGGCGTCGGCGTGGTGGTGGAAGGGGCGCACGAGTGCATGACCACCCGCGGCATCCACAAGCGCGGCGTCAGCATGGTGACCTCCAAGATGCTGGGCAGCTTCCGCGAAGACGCGCGCACCCGCGCCGAATTCCTGCAGTTCATCGAAGTGGGCGGCAAGCGTTGAGGCAGCCGTTGCCGTCGCCATGAAGCACCAGGCACGCATCGCCGGCTATCGCCAATTGCGCGAGCAGCCGGTGTGGAAACTGCTGGCCGCAGACCATGCGCCGGAGCTGATCGGCCTGCTGCAGACGGTGTTGCTGGACGGCGAACGCCGCCTGCCCGCGGCCGTGCTGCACGAGCGCCTGCAGCGCCAGCTCGACGTGCTGCGCGCCGACGAACTCTCGCGCGAGTTGCCGCGCACCGCGCAGGCCTATCTGGCGCATTGGCTGGCACAGGGCTGGCTGGAACGCCGCCTGCCCGAGGGTGCAGCCGAAGAGGAATACGAGCTGTCGCGCGCGGCCACCCAGGCCATCCGCTTCATCGTCGGCCTGCGCGAGAGCAGCAGCAGCGCCACCGAAAGCCGCCTGTCGCTGGTGATCCAGCAGCTGGTGCAGCTGGCTGGGCAGACCGAGGCCGATCCGGAGCTGCGCCTGGCCGCCCTGCGCGACGAACGTGCGCGCATCGATGCCGAGATCGAACGCGTGGCGTCGGGCCGCGTGGCCGCACTCGACGGCAAGCGCGCGCTGGAGCGCGCCCGCGACCTGATCCATCTGTCCGACGAGCTGGCCGAGGATTTCCATCGCGTCCGCGACGATTTCGAACAGCTCAACCGCCAGTTCCGCGAGCGCATCATCGACGACGAAGGCGCGCGCGGCGATGTGCTGGAGCAGCTGTTCAACGGCGTGGACGTGATCGCCGAGAGCGAGGCCGGGCGCACCTTCGAGGCGTTCTGGAGCCTGCTCAACGACACCCAGCAAAGCAGCCAGCTCGATCAGGCGCTGGATGCGCTGCTGGCACGCGGCTTCGCCCGCAAGCTGGACCGGCGCGAGCGCGCCTTCCTGCGCGGGTTGACCGGCACGCTGCTGGAGCGCGGCGGCGAGGTGCACACGGTGATGCAGCACTTCGCGCGCAGCCTGCGCGGTTTCGTGCAGAGCCGCGGCTATCTGGAACAGCGCCGGCTCAATCAATTGCTCAGGCAGGCGCAGGGCGAAGCCTTGCAGCTGCGCGACAGCCTGCACGCCACCGCCGCCACCGGCTACACGCAGGCGCTGAGCGCTGCACGCCTGCGGTCGCTGTCGCAATGGCGCCTGCACGACCCGCGCCTGACCCAGGTCGATGGCCGCGTGCAGGCCGCCGATGCGGCGGACATCTCGCTCGACAGCGTGGGCGACCTGGTCGCGCAATCGGAGATCGACGTGCGCAGCCTGCGCCGCGACCTGCACGAGCTGCTCGGTCAACGCCCGCGCCTGACCATCGGCGATGCGCTGCAGCAGCGCCCGGCCGTGCAGGGCCTGGGCAGCGTGATCGGCTACCTGTCGCTGGGCACCCGCCACGGCGTGGTGATCGACGGACAGATGGAAACGGTGCAATGGGAAGGCGGCGACGGCGCGCTGCGGCGCGCACGCATTCCGCTGGTGTGGTTCACCCGGGAGAAACGCAATGAACTGGTCTGAGGACACCCGCCTGGATGCGGACGAGGACACGGGCGCGTCGGCCGATGTCGGCCGCACGCCGCTGACGGAGCCATCGCCTGCACAGCCGCATGGCGAGCTGTTCCTGGGCGACACCGGCACGCTGCCGTTCGACGCGCGGCGCGCGCTGTGCCAGCTGCTGGCCGGCCCCAGCATCGACGCGCAACGCCACGGTGCGCTGTGGCCTGCGCTGTTGCGCAACGAAGCGCCGATCCGCCAGGTGTTGTGCGAGCTGTTCCTGGAACTGGTGCTGGACCGCGAGGGCGGGGTGGCCTTCACCCGCCAGGCCGATACCGCCGAGCTGGAATCGCCGACCTTGCTGCGCAGCGCGCCGCTGACCTTTATCGAGTCGGTGCTGCTGCTGTTCCTGCGCCAGCAACTGGCCGAGGCCGATACGCGCGGCGAGCGTGCGGTGGTGGACGAGGCACAGCTGGTGGAGGCCTTGTCGGTCTACGAGAAGAACGTGTCCACCGACCGCGCGGGATTCGCGCGACGGGTGATGACGGCGATCGGCAAGATGCGCGACAACCAGTTGCTGTCGCGCCTGCGCGGTAGCGAGGAGCGCTACGAGGTCTCGCCGGTGCTGAAGCTGTTGTTCTCGGCCGAGGACGTGCAGGCCCTGGTGGTGGCGTATCGGGAGTTGCGAGAGGGGGAGGTTGCGTTGGAGTGATGGCGTCTGCACCCCGGACGGCCATCCCTTCTCCCGCCGGGAGAAGGTGCCCGAAGGGCGGATGAGGGGACGGCCGATCGCGATGCCTGGATGTGACCTCTGGAGTGTGTGTGTAGCCGTGCGTCATGCATTGCGCGATGAAAGTCAGCTCTCACGCCCCGTCCAGCGCAAGTGACTTTCTTCATGGGCGGCACTGAGCCATCAGCTTCCCGCGCATCGGTCAGCACCCGCTCTCGTCACGCATCCGTGTCCATCCAGATCACCGCGCCGCGTAGGAGCGGCCCGGGCCGCGAGGGACGTACCCGATCACCGTCAGCCACCGCAGTCCATGCCTGTCCAGCAACACCCCGCTTCAAACATGCGTGATGTGATTTGTCTTCAGCGTTACCCGTCATCCCGTTTTGGTGAGTAAGCCATGAATTCCCAGTCCAACCTGTCGCCGGCGCAGCCGGGCGCGTCCCTGTTCACTGATTCGCTTGCCGAGCAGCGCGCGCAGCAGTTCCGCATGCGGCGGTTGCAGGTGCACAACTGGGGCACGTTCAACGGCTTGACCGAGGTGCCGATCGCCGAGAAGGGCTTCCTGTTCGTCGGGCGCTCCGGCTCGGGCAAGTCGACCCTGCTGGATGCGATGTCGGCACTGCTGACCCCGCCCAGCATCGTCGACTTCAACGCTGCCGCACGCGAGGCCGAGCGCAGTGGGCGCGATCGCAGCCTGGTGTCGTATGTGCGTGGTGCCTGGGCCGATCAGCAGGACAGCGCCTCGGGCGAAATCGCCACCCAATACCTGCGCAAGGGCGCCACCTGGTCTGCGCTGGTGCTGGAGTACCGCAACGCGCATGGCGAGACGGTCAGCCTGATTCGCCTGTTCTGGATCGCCGGCAGCGGCAATGCCGCGGCCGATGTGCGCCGTCATTACATGGTCGCGCCGCGCAGCTTCGATGTGGCCAGCGAGCTGGATGGCTTCGACCTGGACCTGCGCAAGCTCAAGGCGCGTCTGGGCGAGGAGGTTGCGCATTTCGACGGGTTCGCCGGCTACGCGGAGCGTTTCCGGCATGTGCTGGGCATTAGCAACGAGATGGCGTTGCGGTTGCTGCACAAGACCCAGTCGGCCAAGAACCTGGGCGATCTCAACGTGTTCCTGCGCGGCTTCATGCTGGACGAGCCGCGCACGTTCGAGGCCGCCGACCGGCTGGTGGAAGACTTCGCCGAACTCGATGGCGCCCATCATGCGGTGGTCACCGCACGGCGCCAGGTGGAAACGCTGAGCCCGGCACGCGAACACCATGCGGCACTGATGGCCTTGCGCCACAGCGTCGGTGAGCTGCGCGAGCTGCAGCTGGGTGTGGACAGCTATCGCGAACAGCAGCGTCTGGCCTTGCTGGAGACGCGCCTGCAGGAGCTCGACAGCCAGGACCGTGGATTGGCCGGCGAGGAAGGCCAGCGGCGCGAATCGCTGGACAATCACGAACAGAAACTGGCCGGGCTGGAACGCGAACAACGCGCCGCCGGTGGCGAGCAGATCGAGGAACTGGAGCGCGAGCGCGCACGGGTCGAACGCGAGCGCGACGAGCGTCTGCGGCGGCGCGCGCAGATCGAGCAGGCCTGCCGCCAGCTCGGCACCGCCCTGGCCGCAGGCGCCAGCGGCTTTGCCGCCCAGGTAGAGCATGCCCAGACCGTGCTCGAGAACGGCAAGCACGACGCCAGCGCGCTGGATGAGGCGATTGCCGAGCGCATGGGCGCGCGCCGCGACGACGAGCGGCGCTTTGCCGAGATCCGCGCCGAACTGGAGGCGTTGAAGCGCGCGCCGTCGAGCATGCCGGCGCCGATGCAGGCCCTGCGTGCGCGCCTGTGCGAGGACACCGGTATTGCCGAAGCCGCGCTGCCGTTCGTTGGCGAACTGGTGCAGGTGCGCGAGGATCAGGCAGCCTGGCGCGGTGCGATCGAGCGCGTGCTGAGCGGTTTCGCGCAGTCGCTGCTGGTGGATGACCGGCATTACGCGCAGGTCAGCGAGTGGGTCAACCGCACCCACATCGGCACGCGCTTGGTGTACTTCCGGGTGCGTCGCAACGATGCGCTGCATGCGCGCGCGCCGGATGCCCGTGCATTGCCTGGCAAGCTGCAGCTGCGCGAGCATGCCTTTACCGAGTGGCTGCGCAACGAGCTGATGCGCCGCTTCGACTACGAATGCGTCGATAACGCCGCCGCGTTGCGCAATGCCGACCGCGCCATCACCCGCGAAGGGCAGGTCAAGCATCCGGGCGACCGTTACGAAAAGGACGACCGCCATGCGGTCAACGACCGCAAGCGCTGGTTGCTGGGCCACGACAACCGCGACAAGCTCAAGGTGTTCGAGCGCGAAGCGCAGACGCTGGCCCAGCGCATCGCCGGTTGCGATGCCGACGTGGCCGCGCTGCGCAGGCAACGCGAGCAGGACCAGGAACGGCAGCTAGCCGCGCACACTCTGGTGGAGCGCGACTGGGACGAGATCGATGTCGGCCCCAAGCTGCAGCGCCTGAGCGATATCGACGAACAGCTGCAGCAGCTGCGCGAAGGCAACAGCGGCCTGCGCGCGCTTGGCCAGGCGATCGAGACCGCACGCACCCTGCGCGACCAGGCCAAGCGCACCTACGAGGACGTGCGGCTGGAGCGCGCACAGCTGGCGCGCGAGCGGGTCCGGCTCGAACAGCAGCACGCCGCCTGCGCCAGCCGTGCCGGCACCGCCGCGCTCACGCCCACCCAGCTGCAGGGCCTGCGCGAACGCCTGGCGGCGCTGGCACCGCTGTCGCTGGACAACCTGGAAGCGCATTTCCGCGTGGTCGAGCGTGGCCTGGCCGAGCAACTGGCCGAGAGCCAGGGCCGCGACAGCCGGCTCAGCGCGCAGCTGCTCGATTGCTTCCGCAAGTACTGCCAGCAGTGGCCGGAAGACAGCGGCGATTTCACCGTGAGCCTGGCCAGTGCCGACGATTTCCTCGCGCGGCTGGACCGGCTGGAAAGCGATGGCCTGCCGCGCCACGAGCACCGCTTCTTCGACCTGCTGCAGACCCAGAGCAAGAACAATCTGCTCGCCCTACAGCGCCACACCGCCGAGGCCCACAAGGGCATCAAGCAGCGCATGGACGAGGTCAACGCCAGCCTGGAGCAGGTGCCGTTCAATCGCGGCACGCTGCTGACCATCGAGGTCAGCGACCGTCGCCTGAGCGAAGTGCAGGACTTCCAGCAACAGTTGCGCGCGGTGTTGTCGCATCAACAGACCGAAGACCGCGCACTGGCCGAAGCGCAGTTTTCCACCTTGCGCGCGTTGGTGGCACGCCTGGGCGCGCAGGAACCGGACGCACGCCGCTGGCGCGAGCAGGTGCTGGACGTGCGCCTGCATGTGGAATTCATCGGTGTCGAACTGGACGCACAGACCCGCGCGCAGGTGGAGATCTACCGCAGCGGCGCCGGCAAATCCGGCGGTCAACGCCAGAAGCTGGCAACCACCTGCCTGGCCGCTGCGTTGCGCTACCAGCTCGGCGGCGAAGACGGCGAACTGCCGCGCTATTGCGCCGTGGTGCTGGACGAGGCCTTCGACAAGGCCGACAACGAATTCACTGCGCTGGCAATGAACATCTTCGAGAACTTCGGGTTCCAGATGGTGGTGGCCACGCCATTGAAGTCAGTGATGACGCTGGAGCCCTTCATCGGCGGTGCCTGCTTCGTGGAAATCAGCGGCCGGCACAACTCCGGCGTGCTGTTGATCGAATACGACGCGCAGGCGCAGCGACTCCAGTTGCCCGAGCGCTCGCGTGGGGACGAGGCTGGTGCAGCGGTGACGGAGCAGGCGGTGGTTACTGCGCAGCCCGAGGATGCAGCGCGTTCGACGCAGAGCCAGACGCAGGTGGACGGCTCCGGTGCGGATTCTGGCGATGCGGGTGTGCCACTTCAGGAAACCCCTGCCCAGGACGACCTGGCCGCCAAGGCGAGCAAACGCGCCAGCAAGGTCACGCCGGCATCGGCGCCGGCGGTGCAAGCCGCGCCGACGTCTTCGAAAACTGCGGCGTCCAGCAAACGTGCGGGATCACCCCGGTCGGCAAAGGCCGCAGCGGCCAAGACCGCAGCGGCCAAGGCCGCCTCAGCCAAACCTGCCTCAGCCCGGCGTGCCTCGCCTGCCGCGGGCACGCCGCGCAAGCCGGCAACCCCGACCAAAGCCGCCAAGACGCCGGCAACCACCAGGGCGGCCTCCCGGCGCACGAGCGCGTCGGTCCAGCCGACCACCAAGCCTGGGAAAACCGCGACGCCCACGGCAGCGCCGAAGGCGCCTGCTTCCAGGCCTGCGGTAGCGAGCAAACGCGCCAGCACGGCGCTGCGTGGTGCAACCAAGGCAACCGCGGCGCGCGGCGCCGCCAGGCCCGCGCCAGCCAGAACGGCAGTGGCCAAGGCGCGCCCTGCGCCAACACGCGGGTCTGCGGGCAAGCCGCGCGGAAAGCGCTGAGCGCAACACCGGGATGCCTGTGTCACCGCATTGCGGTCGCAGGCGTCGAGGGGCAGGGCACCGCAAGCCAACAAGCGCAGATAAGAATCGTTATCATTAGCGGCCCGGATGTGCTCGCCAGTGTGCGCATCGCCCTGCTGAAGATCCCGATGACCCCACTGCCTGCGCCTCGCCACCTGTTGTTCGTGTCCCTGTTTGCTGCATTGCCGGCCTCCGCCCAGGAGGCCAGCCTGCTCGATGCCATCGTGGTCAGCGAAAAGCGCGCCCTGTACCGGCCGGAAAAGGCCGCCGGCGCCACCCGCACGCAGACGCCGGTGGAGCGCATTCCGCAGGCGATCCAGGTGGTGCCGCGCTCGGTGATCGACGAACAGCAACTCACCCGGCTGGTGGATGTGGTGGCCAATGTCTCCAACGTGCTGCCCGGCGGCACCCAGGGCAATCGCTCGGAAACCTTCGTCATCCGCGGTTTCGAGGCGTCTTCGTATGCGGTCGACGGCATCCTGCTCAACCCGGCGCAGAACTTCACCGAGACCGTGCGCGATCTGGCCAATGTCGCCCAGGTGGAAGTGCTCAAGGGCCCGGCGGCGGTGCTGTACGGGCGCGGCGAACCCGGCGGGGTGATCAATCTGGTCACGCTGCGCCCGGACGCGGTGTTCGGCGGCAATGCATCGGTGCAGGTGGCCGAACACGGCCTGCGCCGCGTGCAGTCCAGCGTCACCGGCCCGCTGGGCCCGACCGTGTCGGCACGGCTCAGCGCCGCCGCGCAGGAGACCGGCAGCTTCCGGGACGCGCAGGCCGATGGCGATCGCGTGTTCGTCTCGCCTTCGTTGGCGTGGCGGCCGTCCGCGCAGCTGCGGGCCGACCTGGATCTGGAATACACCCGCCAGACCAGCCCGGGCGATCGCGGCCTGGTCGCCATCGACGGGGTGGTGCGTGGGCCGGCGCAGCGCAGCTTCGGCGAGCCGTGGTCGCGCAATCACGGCAGCGCGACCACGGCACGCGGCCGCATCGAGTACGACGCCACCGACTGGCTGACGCTGCGCCAGATCCTCAATCACCAGGACGGCGACAGCGGCCGCAATGTGGCCGACTTCACCGGCTTCAGCGCCGACCGCGCCTTTTTGCAGCGCCGCGCCGTGCGCCAGGACCAGCAGGTGCGCGCCACGACCTCGCAGACCGAAGCGCTGGCGCGTTTTGCCACCGGCCCGCTGCGCCATCAGGTGCTGGCCGGTGCCGAATACGTCGATGCGCATCGCCACACCGACGAAGCGCGCGCGCCGCTGGCCCGCATCAGCGTGCGCACTCCGGTGCAGGGCGCCTTGCCGGGCACCTATGTGCCGGCCCGCGACATCGACGTCGATGCGCGCTATGCCGCGCTGTACCTGCAGGACCAGATCAGCATCGGCGAGCGCTGGGACGTGCTGGCCGGCGTGCGCTGGGACGATGTGCAGCAGACCACCATCGACAACGGCGCGCGCACCCGCGAGGACGGCCGACGCGCCTCGCCGCGCATCGGGGTGGTGTGGAAGGCGGCGCCGCAGTTGTCGCTGTACGCCAACACCTCCACCTCGTTTCGCCCGCGCAGCGCCACGCTGTTTTCCGGCGGCAGCGCGCCACCGGAGACCGGCCGCCAGTACGAGGTCGGCCTGAAGGGCGCGCTGTTGGACAACCGGGTGCTTGCCACCGCCGCCGCGTTCCAGATCACCAAGGACAACGTCGCCAGCAACGATCCGGACAACAGCGGCTTCGTGCTGGTCACCGGCCAGCAACGCGTGCGCGGGCTGGAGCTGGACATCACCGGCGAGCTCACCCAGAACTGGCGCTTGATCCTGGGCGCCGGTTATCTGGACGCGCAGGTCACCCGCGACACCGTCATCCCGGTCGGCAACCGCCTGCGCGGCGTGCCGCGCGTCAGTGCCAGCCTATGGAGCACCTACCACGTCGCCAGCGGGCCGCTGTACGGCCTGACCCTGGGCGCCGGCGCGGTGCATGTGGGCGAGCGCGAAGGCGATCTCGCCAACAGTTACCGCATTGCCGGCTACACGCGTTTCGATGCCTCGGCGGCGTACCGCTTCGGTGGCCGTTACCAGCTGGCGCTGATGCTGCGCAATGTCGCCAACCGGTTCTACATCGAGCAGCCGGTGACGCAGACCACCAACTATCCAGGCGCGCCGCGCACCTTGTCGGCGACCCTGAGCGTGGATTTCTAAACGCCGTGCAGCAGATCCCAGCCCATCTTGCCGATCAGCACGATCACCAGCACCAGGAACAAGGTGCGGATCAGCGGCGTGCCGCCGCGTAGTGCCATCCGTGTGCCGGCGACCGCACCGGCTACGTTGGCCACCGCCATCGGAATGCCGATCGCCAGCATCACCTGGCCGCTGGGCAGGAAGAACGACAGTGCCGCCAGGTTGGTGGCCAGGTTCACCACCTTGGCCGCGGCCGAGGCGCGCAGAAAGTCCAGCCCGAAAAAGCGGATGAACAGGAAGATCAGGAAACTGCCGGTGCCGGGGCCGAAGAACCCGTCGTAGAACCCGATCGCCGCGCCCATCACCAATGCAGTTGCCAGTTCGCGCCGGCCGATGTGGCGTGGGCGATGCAGCGCACCGAAGTCCTTCTTGATCAGCGTGTAGATCAGCATCGCGATCAGCAGCGCCAGGATCAGCGGCCGCACCGCCTGCCTGGGCATCAGGCTGACTGCGGTCGCGCCGAGAAACGAGAACGTAAACGCCGCCACCGTGGCGTACAGCACCGGCCGCCACGGAAAGCGCACGTTGCGCGCATAGCGCCAGGCCGATGCAGCGGTGCCGAACATCGCACTGAACTTGTTGGTGCCCAGAATCAGTGACGGCGCCTGCTGCGGCAGGGTCGCAAACAATCCCGGCAGCTGGATCAAGCCACCGCCGCCGACCGCCGCATCCACCAGCCCGGCGACGAAGGCGATGCACAGCAGCCACGGCAACTCGGTGGGGATCAGGTCCAGCAAGGCGGCGCTCCGCACGACGGGGGCGACAGCATAGCCGCCGCACCGCGCGGCGTAATCCCACAGCAAGGGTGGGGAGTGGGGTGCAAGCAAGCGGCCTTCAAAAGCCCCTCTCCCCCCGGGAGAGGGGTTGGGGTGAGGGTACGGGAGCCAAGCACCGGCTTCCTCCCCAATCCCCAATCCCTTCCCGCACAATCACCCGATGCCGACCTCCACACCCACCGATCCCTGTCCCTGCGGCCGCGCCGCCACCTACGCGCAGTGCTGCGGGCAATACCACGCCGGCGCGGCCGCACCCGACGCCGAGACCCTGATGCGTGCGCGCTACAGCGCCTACGTCCGCCGTGATGTGGCATACCTGCTCGCCAGCTGGCATCCGTCCACGCGCCCACCCGCGTTGTCGCTGGACGAGGGCGGCCGCACCACCTGGCTCGGCCTGACCGTGCAACGCGCCATCGTCACCGGCACCGACACGGCCGAGGTGGCGTTTCTGGCCCGCTACCGTATCGGCGGCGGCAGTGCGGTGCGCATGACCGAACACAGCCGCTTCGTGCGCGAAGACGGCCAGTGGTATTACCTCGACGCGCGCTGAGCAGGCGCAGGCCTGGATGCGTCTTGCGCCCTGGCCGCAGGCCGTGAAGCCGTTCAGCCCGACGAACGGCACGGACCGGCACGCTTTGTCGACGCCACGTTCGCAGCCGATCCCGGAAGCTTGCCGCCTCGGCGGAGCGCGCCGCGGGGCAGACACGATCATGGCAACCTTCAATCTCTGGCAGTGGGTGCTTGCGGCCATCGTGGTGTTTGCGATCGTGCTGCCGGCCTGCCTGGCCACTGCACTGATCTGGTTCGGTCCCCGCCACGACGCCCCGCGCAGGGCCCGTGCCCGTCGTGTGTCCGACGCCAGCCCCTCCAGCCCGGCCTTGTCGCTGCTGACCGGCATCATCGGCGACGGCAGCTAGGCGCGGCGATCGACGCCGCTGGGCTGGCGCAGCGCATCCACCAGGCGCGCCGGTTCGGCATCTCGCCTCGGCACGCGACATCGCTCGCTGGAAGGTCATCACCTCATCCGGTCATCCAGCGGCTTGGTGGCGCGCATTGGCCTGGAAAGCGTGCGCCGCACCCTCACCCCGGTGCGTTGCCACCAGCGAGCGCAGCGCACGCTGACGCGGCGACATCGCGACAATCGCCACCTGCACGCCTGCACGCCTGCACGCCTGCAACCAGCCAGGTTGGCTATCCTCGTCGGCTCGACTTGCCGCAGGAGCGCTCCACCGCATGACCTCCGTCCACACGCCGGCCACCGCGCCGTGACGCCGTCCCGGCGCGTCCTGCCAGCGCTGTTGGCGCTGCTGCCGCTGATCGCCTGCGCCGATCCGGCATTCGACCGCTGCCTGGCCGGCCTGCAGACCCAGGCCGCCGCCAAGGGCGTGCAGGCCGCCGACTTCCAGCGTTTCACCGGCGGCCTGGCGCCCGATCCCAGCGTGTTGCCGCTGCTCGATGCCCAGCCCGAATTCACCACCCCGATCTGGGACTACCTCGCCAGCCTGGTCGACAGCCAGCGCGTGGCCGACGGCCGGGCGATGCTGGTCACCCATCGCGACCTGCTCACGCGTCTGTCCGAACGGACCGGCGTCGATCCGGCCACCATCGTGGCGGTCTGGGGCGTGGAGAGCGACTACGGCCGCGTCACCGGCAAGCGCCCGCTGCTGGTCTCGCTGGCCACGCTGTCGTGCGCCGGTCGCCGCCAGCCGTTCTTCCGTGGCGAGTTCCTCGCCTTGCTCGGCCTGCTGCAGCAAGGCGACCTGTCGCCGGATGGCTTGACCGGCTCCTGGGCCGGTGCCTTCGGGCAGACCCAGTTCATGCCCTCGACCTATGCCCGCATCGCGGTGGATGGCGACGGCGACGGCCGCCGCGACCTGGTCGCCAGCATTCCCGACGCGCTGGCCTCCACCGCCAACTATTTGGTCAAGGCCGGCTGGGAGCGCGCCCGTCCCTGGGGCATGGAAGTGCGCCTGCCGGCCGGCTTCGACGCCAGCAAGGCCGGCCGCACCCGGCGCCAGCCGCTGCAGGCCTGGCAGAACGCAGGGCTGCTCGGCAGCGACGGCAAGGCCCTGGCGCCGAGCGGCCTGCCCGCCGATGCCCCGGCCGCCCTGTTGCTGCCGGCCGGCGCCACCGGCCCGGCGTTCCTGGTGTTCCGCAACTACGACGCGATCTACGCCTACAACGCCGCCGAAAGCTACGCGCTGTCGATCGCCATGCTCGCCGACCGCCTGCGCGGCGGCCCCGGCCTGGTCGCCGCCTGGCCCACCGACGACCCCGGCCTGGGCCGCCCCGAACGGCGCGAACTGCAGCAATTGCTGCTGGCCCGCGGCCACCTGATCGGCGAGGCCGACGGCATGATCGGCACCGCCAGCCGGCGCGCCATCCAGGTCGAGCAGACCCGCCTGGGCCTGCAGCCGGCCGACGGCCGCCCCGGCCAACGCATCCTCACCGCCCTGCGCGCCGCCCCGCCGGTCGCCGGCGCGGCGGCCATCCGCGCCACCGCGTTCAAGCTGCCGGCCGCCTATCCCGCATTCGTCCAATCCCCCATCGTCCAGAAGGCACCCCCCATGTCCGACCTCACCGGCCTGCGCACAGGCGACTTCCACGGCTTTCCCTCGCTGTTGATCGACACCCCGTTCTCCACTGCGGCCATCAGCCTGTTCGGCGGCCAGCTGCTGTCGTTCGTGCCCAAGGGCGGGCAGGACGTGATGTGGCTGTCGCCCACCGCCAAGCAGCCGCCCACCCCGATCCGCGGCGGCGCCCCGGTGTGCTGGCCATACTTCGGCCGCCAGGACCAGACCGGCGAGGTCCCCGCGCACGGCTTCGTGCGCACCGTGCCCTGGCAGCTCACCGAGAGCCGGCGCGAGGACGACGGCACCCTGGTGCTCACGCTGACCCCGCCCAGTTTCGATGACCTGGCGCTGCGCCTGCGCATGACCCTGCGCATCGGCCGCACCCTCGAACAACGCCTGATCACCGAAAACACCAGCCCGGCCCCGGTGCGCTTCACCCAGGCACTGCACAACTATTTCCGCGTCGGCGACGCGCTCACCGTCAGCGTGCAGGGCCTGGACGGGCTGGACTACCTGGACAAGTACGAGAACTACGCCACCGCCCACCGCCAGCAAGGCGACTGGAGCCTGCGCGATCCGCGCGACCCCGGCCGCAGCGACCGCATCTACACCAACGCCGGCGGCCGCTACACCCTGACCGACCCGGTGCTCGGCCGCCGCATCGTCATCGCCACCCAGGGCAGCCGCTCGCTGGTGGCCTGGAACCCGGGCGAAGAAGCCGGCAAAAAGATGGCCGACGTGGGCGATGGCTGGCGTGACTACGTCTGCCTGGAAGCGGCCAATGCCGGCCCCGACGTGATCGAACTCGCCCCCGGCGCCATCCACACGCTGGGCCAGACCATCAGCGTCGAGTAACCGATCACCGGCACCATGCCATTCCTTCTCCCGCTCGCGGGAGAAGATGCCGGCCCTGGCAGCGGCCAATGCCGGCCCGGACGTGATCGAACTGGCCCCCGGCGCCAGCCACACGCTGAGCCAGACCATCAGCGTCGAATAACCGATCACCGGCACCACGTCACTCCTTCTCCCGCTCGCGGAAGAAGATGCCGGCCCTGGCAGCAGCCAATGCCGGCCCGGACGTGATCGAATTCGCCCCCGGCGCCATCACACGCCGAGCCAGACCATCAGCGTCGAGTAACCGATCACCGGCACCACGCCACCCCTTCTCCCGCTCGCGGAAGAAGATGCCGGCCCTGGCAGCAGCCAATGCCGGCCCGGACGTGATCGAATTCGCCCCCGGCGCCAGCCACACGCTGGGCCAGACCATCAGCGTCGAATAACCGATCACCGGCACCACGTCATTCCTTCTCCCGCTCGCGGGAGAAGGTGCCCGAAGGGCGGATGAGGGCCAGCGGCCATCCAGGCACTCAGCATCAGCCGCCAGGCGGCGCTTGGGTCCGCACTCCATCAGTGCCCCCCGGGGCAACCGATCTCCATCCGCAGCTACACTTCCCGCCTCGCTACCCTGGGCTGCGCGATGTCTCCCTCCGCCGATTCCGCTCCCGCCACGGGCCGGCGCCGCGCCGCGCTGATTTTCATCTTCATCACCGTGCTGATCGACGTGCTGTCCTTCGGCGTGATCATTCCGGTGCTGCCGGATCTGGTGCGCCAGTTCACCGGGGGCGACTACGCCGTCGCGGCCGGCTGGATCGGCTGGTTCGGTTTCCTGTTCGCCGCCATCCAGTTCGTCTGCTCGCCGCTGCAGGGCACCCTGTCCGACCGCTACGGCCGCCGCCCGGTGATCCTGCTCTCGTGCCTGGGGCTGGGCCTGGATTTCATCCTGATGGCGGTCGCCCATTCCCTGCCGATGCTGCTGCTGGCGCGGGTGATCTCCGGGGTGTGCTCGGCCAGCTTCTCCACCGCCAATGCCTACATCGCCGACGTCACCCCGGCCGACAAACGCGCCGGCGCGTTCGGCATGCTTGGCGCGGCATTCGGTATCGGGTTTGTCGCCGGCCCGTTGATCGGCGGCTGGCTGGGCAGCATCGGCCTGCGCTGGCCGTTCTGGTTTGCCGCCGGGCTGGCGCTGTTGAACGTGCTGTATGGCTGGTTCGTACTACCCGAATCGTTGCCTGCAGAACGCCGCACGCCACGCCTGGACTGGTCCCATGCCAACCCGCTGGGCGCGCTCAAGCTGCTGCGCCGTTATCCGCAAGTGCTCGGCCTGGCCTCGGTGGTGTTCCTGGCCAACCTGGCGCACTACGTCTATCCCAGCATCTTCGTGCTGTTCGCCGGGTATCAGTATCACTGGGGCCCGCGCGAGGTGAGCTGGGTGCTGGCCGGCGTCGGCGTGTGCAGCATCATCGTCAATGCGCTGCTGGTCGGCCGGCTGGTGCGTTGGCTGGGCGAACGCCGTGCGCTGCTGCTGGGCCTGGGCTGCGGGGTGGTCGGTTTCGTCATCTACGGCCTGGCCGACAGCGGCGCCGCGTTCCTGGTCGGCGTGCCGATCAGCGCGTTCTGGGCGATCGCCGCACCGGCCGCGCAGGCCCTGATCACCCGCGAAGTCGGCGCCGATGCGCAGGGCCGCGTGCAAGGCGCGCTGACCAGCCTGGTCAGCCTGGCCGGCATCGCCGGTCCGTTGCTGTTTGCCAATGTGTTCGCCTGGTTCATCGGCCGCGGCGCACCGCTGCATCTGCCTGGCGCCCCGTGGTTGCTGGCGGGCCTCCTGCTGGCCGCAGGCTGGGTCATGGCCTGGAAGCGGGCAGGGCGGGGCGCCGGCGTGGCCCCCGCCGTCCAAGGCTGATGCCAACCTATTCAGCTTGTGCTCGCGCCCGCTTTATCTGATTTGCGCAGTCGCTGCTAGGCTGATGCACTCCGTACCGCAGCACCGCTTCGACTCCCTATGTGTCCTGACACCCTGGCTGTTCCGCCCTCGGCCGCGCTCGCGTTGCGCCATGCCACGCAGGACACCCATCGCCTGGTCGAAACGGTTCCGCTGATGCAGGCGCTGGGGCAGGGGCGGGTCGATCGCGCCGCTTACGCGCTGATCCTGCGCCGGCACCATGCCTTGCTGGCCGGCTTCGAAGGGCAATTGAGCGACTGGCTCAGCACCCTGACCGGCAGTGGCTGGCCGTATCGCCGCCGCGTACCGGCCTTGCGCGAGGACCTGCACACGCTGGGCCAGCAACCGCAGACGGCCATCGCAGCGCCCGCCGCCGGCAGCGATGCCGCGCGCTGGGGCATGCTCTACGTCATCGAAGGCTCGCAACTGGGTGGGCGGATGATCGCGCGCATCTTGCGCAAGCAGCAGCCGGCGCTGGCCGACGCCTTGCGGTATTTCGAACTGGCCAACGACGATCCGGCCGGCTGGCGCCGTTTCCAGGCGGTGCTCGACCAACGCCTGGACACTGCATCCGCGCGCGAGGCCGCCATCGACGGTGCGCAGCGCATGTTTGCCCACTTCCACACCTGTCTTGCAGCGGAGCCGCGCGCGTGAATCAGCCTACCGAACCCCTGGACATGGATGTCTGTGCGCGTGAGCCGATCCATATCCCCGGCCTGATCCAGCCGTACGGCGTTTTGCTGGTGATCGAGCCGGCCGATGGTCGCATCGTGCAGGCCAGCACCACCGCCGCCGACCTGCTCGGGGTGCCGCTGGCCGAGCTGCTGGGCATGGCCTACACCCAGGTGCTGGAACTGCCCGGCGAGCAGCCGTTCGTGGTCGAGGACCAGGCGCAGCACCTGCTGCATGCCGACGTGCGCTTCCCCCTGCGTGCGGCCGCCACCGACCACCCGTGGGTGGCCGCCTGGCATCTGTATCCGGAGCAATGGCTGGTCGAGATCGAGCCGCGCGACGCACGTCTGATGGACGTCACCCTGCGCGAAGCACTGCCGTTGTTGCGCAGTATCGAGCGCGATCCCGGCATCGCCGAAGCCGCCGTGCGCGCCGCCAAGGGGCTGCGCAGCATGATCGGCTTCGACCGGGTGATGGTGTATCGCTTCGATGAAGAGTGGAATGGCGACGTCATCGCCGAAGCGCGCCAGCCCGAGCTGGACGCCTATCTCGGCCTGCATTACCCGGCCACCGACATCCCGGCCCAGGCGCGCGCGCTGTACCTGCGCAACCGCGTCCGCCAGATCGCCGATGTCGGCTATCGGGCCTCGCCGATCGAGCCCACGCTGCATCCGCGTCTGGGCACCCCGGTGGATCTGAGCGATGTCAGTCTGCGCAGCGTCTCGCCGGTGCACCTGGAATACCTGGCCAACATGGGCGTGACCGCCACGCTGGTGTCGTCGATCGTCGTCAACGATGCGCTATGGGGGCTGATCTCCTGCCACCACTACAGCCCGCACTTCACCAGCCATGCCATGCGCGATGCCACCGATGCGGTGACCCGCGCGCTGGCCGGGCGTATCGGCGGATTGCAGGCGGTGGCGCGCGCGCACATGGAATCGGTGCTGCTCACCGTGCGCGAGAAGTTGATCACCGACTTCAACGACGCCGACCAGATGACCGTGGAAATGCTCGCCGACATGGCGCCGGACCTGATGGACGTGGTCGACGCCGATGGGGTGGCGATCTTCCACGGCGGCGAGATCAGCCGGCATGGCAGCACCCCGGACGCGGCCGCGTTGCGCCGCATCCGCGACCACATCGAATCCGAGCACCACGACGCCCTGCGCGAAGACGCGGTCGGCGCGCTGCATGTGGATGCAATCGGCGAGGTGTTCCCCGAGCTGGCCGACCTTGCCCCGCTGGCTGCCGGCTTCATCTTCGTGCCGCTGATGCCGCAATCGCGCAGCGCCTTGCTGTGGACCCGCCGCGAGCAGGTGCAGCAGGTCAAATGGGCCGGCAATCCGCAGCTGGCCAAGCTGGCGGACATCCCCAACTCACGGTTGTCGCCACGCAAGAGCTTCGACCTCTGGCAGGAGACCGTGCGCGGTCGCGCGCGGCGCTGGTCGCCGCTGCACCTGGAATCGGCGCGCAGCCTGCGCGTGCTGATCGAACTGATGGAGCGCAAGCGCTTCCAGCAGGATTTCACCCTGCTCGAAGCCTCGCTCTCGCGCCTGCGCGATGGCGTGGCCATCATCGAGCGTGGCACCACGGCCGCGCACCGGCTGATGTTCGTCAACCCGGCCTTCGCGGAACTCAGCCAGACCGAAGTGGCCGACCTGATCGGCTGCGACATCCTGTCCCTGCTGGCCAGCGACGCCGCCCCGCCCCAGGTGGAACTGCTCGAGGAGGCATTGCGCCAAGGCCGCGCCGCATACGTCACCCTGCCGCTGCGCTCGCAGGACAGCGCGCCGGTCTACCGCCAGTTCCATCTCGAACCCCTGCCCAGCCCCAACGGCGTCACTGCCCACTGGCTGCTGCAGCTACGCGACCCCGAATAAGCCCGGTCGACAACCGGATGGCCTGCCGCAGCTAAGCGTGGCCAGTAAAACGTGGTGCGCAGTCGTAAGGTGGGTGCGGATGGCGCGCAGGAACCGCAGTTTGCGCGTGATACAGAACGTGTTCCGCGTGGGCCTGGTCCGCGTCGAGCGCGCGGTCAAGGAGCGGTTGTCGATGGCCGAATCCCAAGGACTGCCCCGCACCGCGCGCCCGTCTGGCGGTTTGACCGGTCGCTAAGCCCGCCGTCGCAACACCAACAAGGTGACCGTTCCGGCCACCAGGCCCCAGAACGAGGCGCCGATCCCGCCCAGCGTCAGCCCCGATGCGGTCACCAGGAAGGTGATCAAGGCCGCTTCGCGCTCGCTGTCCTGCTGCAGGGCCGCCGCCAGGCTGTTGCCGATCGTGCCCAGCAGGGCAATCCCGGCGATCGCCATCACCAGCTCGCGCGGGAAGGCCGCAAACACCGCCGCAACGGTGGCGCCGAACACGCCGATCAGCACATAGAACACGCCCGCGCTTACCGCAGCGGTGTAACGCCGCGCCGGATCCTCGTGCGCCTCGCGGCCCATGCAGATCGCCGCAGTGATGGCCGCCAGGTTCAAGGCATAGCCACCGAACGGCGCCAGCAGCGTATTGACCACCCCGATCCAGCCGATCGTCGGCGAGATCGGCACCGTATAGCCGGAGGCGCGGATCACCGCCACGCCCGGCACGTTCTGCGAGGCCATGGTGACCACGAACAATGGAATCGCCAGCCCGAACAGCGCCGCCCACGACAACGACGGCACCACCAGCACCGGGTGGGCCAGTTCAAGCTGCACGGTCTTCCACTGCATCAACCCGCTACCGGCCGCAATCGCCACGCCCACCAGCAAGGTCGCAATCACCGCATAGCGTGCAAACCAGCGTCGCCCGGCCAGATAGGCCGCCAGCATCGCCAGCGCCAGCAACGCCTGGCTCTGCATCGCCACAAACAGGTCCAGCCCGAAGCGCAGCAACACCCCGGCCAGCATGCCCGAGGCCAGCGAGATCGGAATGCGCTGGATTGCCTTCTCAAATAGCCCCGAAAAGCCGGCCAGCATGCCAAGCACCGCCGCCACCACGAACGCCCCGATCGCCTCGCGCAACGGCACCCCGGCCGCACTGCCGATCAACATCGCCGCGCCCGGCGTGGACCAGGCCGTCACCACCGGCACCCGGTAACGCAGCGACAGGCCGATGCAGGTCACGCCCATGCCGATCCCGAGTGCCCACATCCACGAGGCGATCTGCGCCTGGTCCGCCCCCAGGTGACGTGCCGCCTCGAACACGATCACCGCAGAACTGGCAAAGCCCACCAGTACCGTGACAAAGCCCGCGGCAATCGCAGGCAGGGACAGATCGCGAAGCAGGCTGCGGGAAGGAGGCATCGTGAGCTCTCTATCTCTGGTGCCCGCATTTTCACCGAGCGCGCCGATGATCGATACCGCGGCAGCTTGCGTGGTTGCTCTATCGACGGTGCTTTTCGTCCTGCATGGAAAGTGCCGCGCGGCTCCACCGCGTCAATTCGGTGCCATGTGCCGGATAGAGAGGGAGCAGATCCGATACACCACATGGCACGTGAAATCAGGGCCGTGCTTGGGCGCAACAAGGTCCCTGTCATGCCAGTGTCAAAAAGTGCTTGCACTTCTGCACAGTCTCGATAAACTGCGCGGCCTCGCTCAGGACGGCGGCGCTTCTCGAAGCACCGCAACAACGAACGGGGCGAATCGGAAACATCACAAGGTGTTGACGAAACGAAAAAGCCGGCTATGATGGGCGGCTCGCTACACGGAAAGATGCTTCGGCAGATTGAGGTGCAGCGGCGGCAACTTCCTCTTCACGAGGGGTTGACGAAGATGAAAAGCCT
>NZ_QEZG01000052.1:0-71515 GCF_003993495.1 Xanthomonas sp. BRIP62418 | reverse complement strand
GCGTCTCGACTGGTCCTTGCCCGCTCACCGTCGCGGGACCTTGAGCGGCATGGATGCCGCGCCAGAGCCTACAGGGACGTACTCGCGGCGTGTCCCGCGAGGGTGGGCGGGCAAGGGCCTTGCAGCCAAGCCACAGACCTAACGGCGCCCGTCCGTCCGTCAGCAGCGTCCACCCGATGACCGCGAAGACGCTTTGCGAGCCGCTCTCAAGTGAACCGCCTGACGCCTTTAGCGCGGCCAATGCGCGGGATCAGATCTCGGTCGGGCCGATGTGGTGGCGCTTGCGGTAGCGGATCGAGGACCACACCGAGGCGGCGATGAAGGCCACGCCGATCAGGCCGGTCAGCACCTCCGGTACGTGGTACACGGTGCCGACCAGCATGATGATCGCCAGCACGCCGATCGCGTAATGGGCGCCGTGCTCCAGGAACACGAACTCGTCCAGGGTGCCCTTGTGCACCAGGTAGACCGTCATCGAGCGCACGAACATCGCGCCGATCGCCAGGCCCAGCATGATGATGACCACATCGCGGGTGATCGCGAACGCGCCGATCACCCCGTCGAACGAGAACGAGGCGTCCAGCACTTCCAGGTACAGGAAGGCGGCAATGCCAGAGCGCTTGGCCGGGCCCATGCCGTCCTCGCCCTCTTCGGCCTCGAACAGCGCGTCCACGCTGCCGACCAGCAGGTACAGCAGGATGCCGCCCAGGCCGGCGAACAGCACGCTCTGGAAGATGGCGTCGGGCAGGAACAGCTTGGTGCCCAGCAAGACCGACACTGCCACGATCACCGACATCGCATCGGCCTTGCCCAGCTTGCCGACCAGCCGCTCCACCGGGCCGAGCCAGTGCAGCTTGCGCTCCTGGTCGAACAGGAAGTTCAGGAACACCAGCAGCAGGAACATGCCGCCGAAGGCGGCGATGGACGGGTAGTTGTCGGTCAGCACCTGGCTGTAGCGGTCCGGCTCCTTCAGCGCCATCTGCATCACCGGCACCAGGCCCATGCCGGTGGCCACCGACACGATCACGATCGGGAACACCAGGCGCATGCCGAACACCGCGATCAGGATGCCGACGGTGAGGAACAGCTTCTGCCAGAACGCATTCATGTGCTTGAGCACGCCGGCGTTGACCACCGCGTTGTCGAACGACAACGACACCTCCAGCACGCTCAGCACCAGGCATAGCCACAGGGCCTGCCAGATGCCCATCGCGGAGGTATGACCCCACCAGGCAGCCAGGCCCAGGCAGATCGCTGTGACCAAGAACGACATTCTGAAATCGCGAAACATTGACACTCCCAGGCGGGCCAAGACGACAGCCGGAGCAACGGGCCGGGGCGGGGCCCGGCAGATCCGGCATGCGGTGAGGAGGGGGGACCGCGGCGTGACCCAAGGTCAGGCCGGGCGTGGCTCGCCCATTATAGGGAGTGTCACCGCCATCAGGGTTGCATCGTCCGGATCCGGGCGTACCCCGAAGCCCAGGCTTTGGCACATCGCCAGCATGGTGCGGTTCTCGCGCAGCACCTGGCCTTCGATCTGCTTCAGGCCCAGCCAGCGCGCGTACTCGATCATGATGCGCATCAGCTGCCAGCCGATGCCGTGGCCCTTGAGGTCGGAGCGGATCAGGATGCCGTACTCGCCACGCTCGTAGTCGGCGTCGGCATGCAGCCGCACCGCGCCGAGCATGTCGCCGGTCTTGGGGTCGATGGCCACCAGCGCGATCGAGCGCGCGTAATCGAGCTGGGTCAGCCGGGCGATGAATTCGTGGCTGAAATGCTTGACCGACTGGAAGAAGCGCAGCCGCAGGTCTTCGTCGGTGACCCGCGCGAAGAACGCGCGGAACAAGGCGTCGTCCTCCGGGCGCACCGGACGCACCAGCGCATGCGTGCCGTCGCCCAGCCCGATCTGGCGCTCCCACTCCTTCGGGTACGGGAAGATCGCAAAGCGCGGATGGCCGCGGCCCTTGTGCAGCTTGCGCGCCGGCGCCACCGCCACGCGCGCGTCCAGCGCGATCACGCCATCGCGGTCGGCCAGCAACGGGTTGATGTCCAGCTCGGTGATTTCCGGGATGTCGGCGGCCAGCTGCGCCAGCTTGACCAGCACCAGCGCCACCGCGCGCTCGTCGGCCGCCGGCACGTCGCGGTAGGCCTTGAGGATGCGCGAGACCCGCGTGCGCCCGATCAGCTCGTGGGCCAGGCGCAGGTCCAGCGGCGGCAACGCCAGCTCGCGGTCGTTGATCACTTCCACCGCGGTGCCGCCACGGCCGAACACGATGGCCGGGCCGAACACCGGGTCGTCGGCGATGCCGGCGATCAGTTCACGCGCCTTCGGCCGCAGCACGGTGGGTTGCACGATCACCCCCTCGATCACCGCATCCGGCAGCGCGGCGCGCGCCCGTGCCAGGATGCCGGCCGCCGCCTCGCGCACCGCCGCCACGCTGGACAGGTTCAGGCGCACGCCATCCACATCGGACTTGTGCGCGATGTCGCTGGACAGCACCTTCAAGGTCACCGTGCGGCCGACGGCCAACAGCGGGTCGGCCAGCAAGGCGGCCTCGTTGGCGGTGGCGGCCACCTGCAGCGGCACGATCGGGATGCCGTAGGCGGCCAGCAGGCGGTTGGTGGCGACCGGGTCCAGCCAGCGCCGGCCGGCCGCCAGGGCGTCGTCGACCACGGTGCGGGCGATGGCCGCATCCACCACGAAATCTTCCGGCAGGCTGGGCGGGGTCTCCATCAACGCCGCCTGCGCCTCGCGATAGCGCACCAGGTGGGTGAAGCCGCGCACCGCGTCCGATTCGGTCGCATAGGTGGGCACGCGCGCGGCGTTGAGCGCGGCAATCGCCGCATCGTCCTGGCCCAGCCATACCGCGAACACCGGCTTTTCGCGCTGGTAGCGGTTGCGTTGGTCCAGCGCGCGGGTCAGCGCCTTGGCCGCATCGGCCGAGGAGGTGAACGCGGTCGGCACGTTGACCACCAGCAGCGCGTCGTTCTCCGGGTCGTCCAGCAAGGCTTCGATCGCCGCGGCATACCGCGGCCCGTCGGCATCGACGATGATGTCCACCGGGTTGCTGCGCGACCAGCCTTGCGGCAACGACTGATCCAGCCGCTCCAGCGTCTTGGCCGACAGCTCGGCCAGGGTGCCGCCGCGCAGCACCAGCTGGTCCACCGCCAGCTGCCCCACCCCGCCGCCATTGCTGAGGATGGCCAGCCGCCGGCCGGGAAAACTGCCGAGCCGGCCCAGCGTCTCGGCGGCGGCAAACAATTCGTCCAGCGCGCCCACCCGCAACAGGCCGGCACGCGCGAATGCGGCGCCATACACCGCATCCGAGCCGGCCAGCGCCTGCGCATGCGTATCGGCATTGGGATTGATGCGGAACTGGCGGCCCGACTTGACCACCACCACCGGCTTGGCGCGCGCGGCGGCGCGGGCGGCCGACATGAACTTGCGCGCATCGCCGATGCGTTCGACGTACAGCAGGATCGCGCGGGTGCGGTAGTCGGTGGCGAAGTAGTCGAGCAGGTCGCCAAAATCCACATCCAGCGTGTCGCCCAGCGACACCACCGCCGAGAACCCCACCGAGCGCGCCACGCCCCATTCCACCAGCGCGGCGGCAATCGCGCTGGATTCGGAGATCAATGCCAGGTCGCCGGCCTGCGGGCAATGCGCGGCGATGCTGGCATTGAGCCGCGCATGCGGGGCGATCACGCCCAGGCAGTGCGGGCCGAGGATGCGCATGCCCTTGGCGCGCGCGGCCGCTTCCATCCGCGCGGCCGGCGAGCCGGGGCCGCTGCCCAGCCCGGCGGTGAGGATGATCGCCGCAGCCACCCCGCGCCGCGCGGCGATGGAGACGATGCGCGGCACGATGCGCGCCGGCGCGGTGATCACCACCAGGTCCGGCACCCACGGCAGATCGGTCAGCCGCGCCACCGTGCGCACGCCGTCGATCTCGGTATAGCGCGGGCTCACCCAGCCGATCTGCCCGGGAAACCCGGCCGCGCGCAGATTGCGCACCACCGCCCGCCCGGCCGAGCGATCGCGCGGGCTGCCGCCGACCACCGCCACGGTGGTGGGACGAAAGACCTGCTGCAGGTGGTAGGTACTCATGGCGAAGAGACGGCGGGGAAAGCGGACACGGTACACGTCGGCCCGAGCGCACGTCATCGATCCCGCGCTGGAGAAGCGCGACGCAGCGCCTGTTATTGTTGTGAACGATTCGCATTTTCGTTAATATCGTGTGGTCAGCCAGCTTCCTGCGCCGCCCCGCGCCCTGCCGCCAGCGACCCACTCGGAACAGGGCCCCCCATGAAACTGCTGACCTTGTCGGCGCTGCTGCTCGCTGCCTCCGCCTCTGCGCACACCCCTTACCTGGCACCCAACACCTTCACGCCCCAACCGGGCCAGACGGTGACCCTGGACGCGGCCTTCGCCGAGACCTTCTTCGTCCCGGAGGCGGCCTTCGACCAGAGCCACTTCCGCATCACCGGGCCCGACGGCCGCGATGTCGCGCCGGCCCGGGTGCAGGCGCTCGACACCCGCACCGTGGTCGAACACACCCTGGGCAAGCAGCCCGGAACCTACCGGGTCAGCACCGGCCTGCGCGTGGGCGCGCAATTCCGCACCTGGGAGCTGGATGGCAAACGGCAGACCGTGCGCGATCCGAACGTACCCATGCCCAAGGGCGCCACGCTGCTCGCCAGCTTCCAGTCGCGCACCCTGGCCGACACCTATCTGAGCATCGGCAAGCCCGATCGCACCGCGCTGGCGCCGCGCAACCGTGGCCTGGAACTGGTGCCGGTCTCCCATCCCAACGACCTGTATGTCGGCGAGCGCTTCGTCTTTACGGTGCAGTACGACGGCGTGCCGCTGGCCGGGCAGACCGTGGACATCAGCGAGGCGGTCTGGACTTCCGACCGCAGCCCGACGCTGGTCAGCCTGACCACCGACGCGGCCGGCCGCGCCACGATGAAGCTTGACCGCGCCGGCACCTGGCTGGCGCTGTCCCGCCACCGCACCCCGGCCCCGGCCGACGCCCCGGTGCGCGAGTACAGCAACAGCACCACGCTCACCTTCCAGGTGCTGGAGCCGTAGCGCCGCGCAACCGCTGCGGCGGTTGCATTGCCCACTGGCCCGACTTCGCCAGCGCGGTGTCTCCGCCCGGCGTACCGACACGCCCGCAGGCCCAGCCAGCGCCACGGCCCGCCACCGTTTCCCCCCTCAAGAGGCAATCCATGAACACTGGCTCCCTGGCCGGCGCGTGCCTGTGCGCGCTGCTGCTTCCCGCAACCGCACTCGCCCAGTCCGGGCCGCGCCCGCTGCTCGGCGGTCACGGCAACAACGTGCAGGCCTTCATCACCCAGCATGACGACGACCGCGACGGCCGCATCACCGCCGCCGACTTCGCCGCCTTTCGCCGCGCCCGCTTCGACGCCACCGACCGCAACCACGACGGCAGCGTCGACGAGGACGAATACGTGGCCGAATTCCGCCAGCGTCGCCAGCAGGCGCTGGAGCAGGAACGCAGCGCGCAGGCCGCGCACGGCAGGCAGCGCTTTGCCGCACTCGATGCCGATGGCGACGGGCAGGTGTCGCGCGCCGAATTCGACGCCGCCAGTGCGCAGGACTGGGCGCGCGGCCAGGCGGCGCTGACGGCGGCGGCCAAGGCGCGCCCTGGCGACAGGACACAGGCCTTCGATCGCGACGGCGGCCGCCCCGGCATGCCCGACAGCCAGTCGGCCGAGGGCTTCCTGGCGCTGTACGACGAGAACGGCGACGGCAAGGTGGGCCGCAAGGAATACACCGGCCTGCGCGCGGCGCAGTTCGCCAGCGCCGACGGCGACCGCAACGCGGCGCTGTCGCCGGACGAGTACCGGGTGGAATTCGAAGACCGCCTCAACCGCCGCCTCACCGCGCTCGAGCAGGCCGACGACCGCCAGGTGCATGTGCGTTTCAAGGTACTCGACACCGACAAGAACCAGCGCATGACCTTCGCCGAATATCAGGCGTCGGGGCTGCGCACCTTCGCCCGCGTCGACCGCAACCACGACGGCGTGGTCGATGCCAGCGATGCGGCGCTGCCGCCGCCGGTGCCTGCGACCGCGCCGGCCACCACGCCGGCCCGGGCCGACTGATCTGCCGCGCGGGCCCTGGCGCCCGCGCCCCCTGGCCCGCCGCTGGCGGGCCCACCCAGCTACGCGACTGCGGTGTTCTGCCGCTTGCAGCCAGGTCCGCGCCGTCCGGCGCTCCTTCCTCTTCCTGACTGTGGACTCCACGATGACCTCGACACCGACCCTGCTGGCCCTGGCGATCGCCACCGGCCTGGCCTTCCCGCTGCATGCCGAACAGGCACCGGCCGACGCCACCACCTTCGACCCGGTCGAGGTAAAGGCCGCGCGCGACAAGCGCGCCTCCGGCAACCAGAACGTCACCACCCTCGACACCGCGCAACTGCAGCAGGAACAGGCCGAGAGCATGGAGGACCTGGTGCGCTACATCCCCGGCGTGAGCATCGCCGACATGGGCCGCTTCGGCGAGAACGGCTTCAACATCCGCGGCCTGGAAGGCGACCGGGTGGCGATGACCATCGACGGCCTGTCGATGGCCGAGGGCGTGGAGACCGCGCGCGACTACGAGTTCTTCCGCGCCGGCCGCGGCGGCGTGGACGTCGATTCGCTCAAGCGGGTGGACATCGTCAAGGGCGCCGATTCCATCAGTGCCGGCAGCGGCGCGCTCGGTGGTGCGGTGGTATTCACCACCAAGGATCCCTACGACTACCTCAAGGCCCAGGGCAACGACAGCCATGTCGGCCTCAAGACCGGCTACACCGGCCACAACGACCAATGGCTGGGCAACCTTACCGTCGCCAACCGCAGCGGCATCGTCGAATCGATGCTGAGCTACACCCGCCGCGAGGGCCACGAGTCCGAGGGCTGGTATTCCAGCACCGGGATCGACACCGGCAGCGCGCGGCGCACGCCCGACCCGATCGACAACGAAAGCGACAACGTGCTGGCCAAACTCGACGTGGTGCCGAACGCACAGCACCGCTTCGGCGTGGTGTACGAGCGCAACCGCGCGCAGAACCGGGTCGACAATCTCAGCCGCGTCAGCGCGCCCAGCTACGCCGAACGCATCGGCGACGACAGCAACGACCGTGACCGCTACGGCCTGCGCTACCTCTGGAACGCCGACAACGCCCTGTTCGACACCCTGCAGGCGCAGCTGGACCGCCAGCAGACCGACAGCCGTGGCACCACCCGCATCCTGACCCAGAGCGGCAGCTCGAGCACGCCGGCCACCGCCGCCACCACGCGCTGCACGGTGGCGCTGCCGTGCCGCCGGGCCGAAGATCGCGACACCGAGCAGACCCTGGACCGCATCGCGGTCGACTTCGACAAGCAGCTGCATGGCAACGGCTGGTCGCAGGCGCTGCTGTACGGGGCGGCCTGGCAGCGCCGCAGCATCGACTACAGCGCGATCGACTACCGCTGGAACAATGCCGGCACGCTGGACACCGCCACCATCGACCCGGCGCAGGTGCCCAAGACCGATGCCGACAGCTGGAACGTCTACCTGCGCGATCGCATCGGCCTGCTCGACGACCGCCTGCAGCTGACCCTGGGTGCGCGCTACGACCACTATCGCTACGCGCCGACGCTGTCGCCCACCTTCGTCGACAGCACCGGCACGGTGCGCGAGGTGACGTTCTCCTCGCCCACCTGGCAGGCCGGCATCAGCTACGCCTTCACCCCGCAGCAGACGCTGTGGTTCCAGGCCGGGCGCGGCTTCCGTGCCCCGACCACGGCCGAGATGTACGCCCCGACCAGCATCACCGCGCTGACCCGGGTGGACACCGGCGCCACCGTCAACGTGCCCACCGTGGCCGCCAATCCCGCACTGGAGGCCGAGCGCAGCCTCAACCTGGAACTGGGCTGGCGCTGGGAGAGCGACTGGGCGCGCGTGGGCCTGTCGGTGTTCCGCGACCGCTACGACGACTTCATCCAGAGCGAGACCGTCACCACCGATGCCGGCACGCTCTACCAGACCTGTACCCGCGGCGTGTGCACCACGCGCAACGGCTACGCCTACACCACGCTGCGCAATGTCGGCCAGGTCGAGGTCAAGGGCGTGGAACTGGATGCGCAATTCAGGCTCGGCGATGCCTGGCTGCTGCGCGCGGCATGGACCCACAACCAGGGCGAGCTGGAAGATGGCCGCCCGCTGGACAGCATCAATCCGGATCGCGGCGTGCTCGGCCTGAGCTGGCAGGGCCTGGACGAGCGCCTGCGTGTCACCGCCAACATCACCCATGCGCTGGCCAAGAAAGCCAAGGACGTCAACGTCGAGAACGACATCTTCGGCGCTGCGGCCGAGCCGTTCCTCAGCGATGCCTATAGCGTGGTCGACCTGTTCGGCAGCTACCGTTTCAACGCGCACGTGCGCGTCAATCTCGGCGTCTACAACCTGTTCGACGAGCGTTACTACCAGTGGGCGCGCATCCGCAATGTCACCCGTGGCGATTTCTATCTGTACGGCTATGCCACCGATGACGGCATCGGCCGCTACAGCGAACCGGGCCGCAACCTGCGCGCCACGCTGTATGTGACCTTCTGAGGCGCGATCGCCGCTGCGCCTCGCTGCACGGTGGGCCGTGCAGCGAGGCAGGCTGGACCACCGGTACGGCCTGGCCCGGCACCGGCCGCGTTGTGCCGAGTGCCGAGACGCAGCGTCAACGACCGGGCGAGGTGCCGCAATGCGTGCGGCTTCTCGACCGGAGCATGGCGGGGCGCAATTGTTCGCGCCCCGCGCACTGCCCGCGGCGCTACAACAAGGTGCCGCTGAGGATCGCGGCGGCAATGCTGAAGTAGATCACCAGGCCGGTGACGTCCACCAGGGTCGCCACGAACGGCGCCGAGGCACTGGCCGGGTCGAAGCCGAGCCGTTGCAGCACGAACGGCAGCATCGAGCCGGACAGCGAGCCGAAGGTGACGATGCCGATCAGCGCCGCACCGATGGTCAGCGCCACCATCTGCCAGTGCGGGCCGTAGTCGTACAGGCCGGCGGTCTGCCAGAGGGTGATGCGCACGATCGCCAGGATGCCCAGGATGGCGCCCAGGGTGAGCCCGGTGGGCAGTTCGCGCAGGGCCACCTTCCACCAGTCGCCCAGGCGCAGTTCGCGCAGTGCCAGCGAGCGGATCAGCAGCGAGGTGGCCTGCGAGCCGGAGTTGCCGCCCGAGCTCATGATCAACGGAATGAACAGGGTCAGCACCACCGCCTTGGACAACTCGTCCTCGAAGTGCTGCATCGCGCTGGCGGTGAGCATTTCGCCCAGGAACAGCACGCTCAGCCAACCGGCGCGCTTCTTGATCATCTGGCCGAAGCCGATCTGCATGTAGGGCTTGTCCAGCGCCTCCATGCCGCCGAACTTGTGCACGTCCTCGGTGGATTCGGCGATCAGCGCGTCCAGCACATCGTCCACGGTGACGATGCCCAGCACATGGCCGTGCGCATCCACCACCGGGATCGCCAGCAGGTCGTGGCGGCGGATCAGCCGGGCGACTTCTTCCTGGTCCAGCGCCGGGTCCACCGTGACCGGCGGGTTGACCTGTGCCACCTCCAGGATCGGCGCATCCGGCGCGCCGGTGATCAGCCGGCGCATGGTGACCACCTGGGTCAGCACGCGGGTGTGCGGGTCGAGCAGGTAGATCGCATAGACCGTCTCGCGGCTGCGCTCCACCTCGCGGATGTGCTGCAGGGTGCGGCCCACGGTCCAGTCGGCCGGCACCGCCACGAACTCGGTGGTCATCAGCGCGCCGGCGGTATTGGGCGGGTAGCGCATCAAGGCCTGGATCGACAGCCGCGCCTCGGCACTAAGCAGCCACAGCAACCCCTGGCGCTGCTCGGCATCCAGGCCATGGAAGATGTCGGTGGCGCGGTCGTCGGCCATCTGCCCGAGCAGGGAGGCGGCCTGCTCGGCCGGCAGTTGCGCGACCAGGGCGCTGGCGGCGTGCAGCTCGGGTTGTTCGAGCACCTTCACCGCACGCGGCGGCGGCAGCGCGGCCAGCACATGGGCGGCATCGTCGCGGTCGAGGGTGTTGAGGTATTCCACCGCATCGGCCGTATTGAAATCGGCCATGGGTGCGATCAAGGCATCGACGCCTTGGGCAAGGCGCAGGGTTTCGTTGTACATGGGGTTCGCCTGGTGACGACCGTCGTCGATGACAGCCGGCGAACCTGAAGCCTCAGGCGCGCGCCAACTGGGTCATCGACCTGGGTCTAGGGTGACTGTCGCTGGACATGAGAGAGGGCTCCGAGAGTGCGTACCGACCGGTGATCCGGGCGGCGGCGCGGCGCAGTCTGCGCGCCTGGGCTGGCGTGGTCAATGCCCTGCGTGGGCGGCGCTCAGCGCGCGTCCAGCCGCCGGTGCACGGCATGGCTTGAAAGGCGCGATCGGGCCGCCGGGCAGCGGACGCCGCACGCGCGCCCTGCGGCAGATCCACAGTGGCGAGCAGCCATCGGGCCGCCGCCGGAACAGGGCGCGTGCGTCGCGCCCTAGGCTGCCCCGGCGTTCGATGGCGATGCCGGCGCCCGCTGGCGGCGATCGCCCGCCGTGTTGCAGGCAGGACACGCTGATCCGGGCAGACAGGCCGCCGCGGGCGGCATAATGCACCTCTCAACGGAGAGTGCGCATGCATAGCGGTGGTCTGGAACTGGCTCTGGTGCTGATGCTGGCCGCCATCGTGGCGGTGCCGGTGTTCAAACGCTTCGGCCTGGGCGCGGTGCTGGCCTACCTGGTCGCCGGTGTGGTGCTCGGCCCCGACGGCGTGGGCGTGGTGCAGGATGCCGAGCGCATCAGCGGCGCGGCCGAGATCGGCGTGGTGATGCTGTTGTTCGTGATCGGCCTGGAACTGTCGCCGGCACGTTTGAAGGTGATGCGGCATTCGGTGTTCGGTGCCGGCGCCACCCAGGTGGTGGTGACCACGCTGATCCTGGGCGGCCTGCTGATGCTCGGCAACCTGGGCTGGAAAAGCGCGTTGATCGTCGGCGTGGCGCTGGCGTTGTCGTCCACCGCGGTGGGCCTGCAGCTGCTGGCCGAACGCAAGGCGCTCAATAGCGACTACGGGCGCCTGGCATTTGCCATCCTGCTGTTCCAGGACCTGATCGCCATTCCGCTGCTGGCGGCGATTCCGCTGCTGGGCGGCAGCAAGAACGCCACCCTGGAATGGCAGGACGTGGCCAAGGCGGTGGCGGCGCTGGCGCTGGTGATCCTTTGCGGGCGCTTCGTGCTGCGCTATCTGTTCAACATGGTGGCACGCACGCGCATGCCGGAAGTGTTCACCGCCAGCGCCTTGCTGGTGGTGCTGGGCACCGCCTGGATCATGCAGGAAGCCGGATTGAGCGCCAGCCTGGGCGCGTTTCTGGCAGGCGTGCTGCTGGCCGATTCGGAATTCCGCCACGAGCTCGAATCGCAGATCGAGCCGTTCGAAGGTTTGCTGCTGGGACTGTTTTTCATCTCGGTCGGCATGGGCATCGACCTGAACCGGGTGGTCGCCGAGCCGTGGCTGATCGCCAGCGGCGTGGCGATCCTGCTGGTGGTGAAGTTCTCGCTGCTGGTCGGGATCGGCAGCGTGGCCAGACTGCCGCTGCGCAGCAGCCTGATGCTGGGCAGCGTGTTGTGGCTGGGCGGCGAGTTCGCCTTTGTGGTGTTCAACGAGGCCGATCGCGTCGGCTTGCTGGAGCGCGCCAACCACGACCGGCTGGTGGCCATTGTCGGTGTCTCGATGGCGCTGACGCCACTATTGCTGCTCGGCATGCAGCGCATCCTCAACGGGCCGCTGCGGCTGCATGCGCCCACGTCCGATCGCCCGTTCGACGCCATCGATGCGCAGACGCCCAAGGTGCTGGTCGCCGGCATGGGCCGCTTCGGCCAGGTCGTGGCGCGCCTGCTCACCGCGCGGCATGTGCCGTTCGTGGCGCTGGAACACAATCCGGACACCGTGGAGGACTTGCGCCGCTTCGGCAGCCAGTTGTACTACGGCGACCCCACCCGCCCGGAACTGCTGCGCGCCGCCGGTGCCGACCGCATCAAGGTGTTCGTGATCGCGGTGGACGACCCGGAAACCAACATCAAGGCGGTGCGGCTGATCCGCCGCCTGTACCCGCAGGCCACGGTGCTGGCACGTGCACGCAATCGCCAGCATGCCTGGAAGCTGATGGACCTGGGCGCCGAACCGTTCCGCGAGGTATTCGCCTCCAGCCTGGAACTGAGCGAACGCGTGCTGACCTCGCTCGGGCTGGGCGAGGCGGTGGCCAAGGAGCACGTCAAACGGTTCCGCCAGCACGACGAAGAGTTGTTGCATCGCCAGCACCTGGTCTATGACGACGAAGCCAAGGTGATCCAGACCTCGCGCGATGCACGCGCGGACCTGATGCATCTGTTCGAAGCCGACGTCAAGGCCGATGTGGACGGCGAGCCTGCACCCACCACGCTCGATCGCTGAGCCCTTCGTAGGAGCGTGCCCGCGCGCGACGGGGCTTTACCGATAACGCCTCGTCGCGCGCGGGCACGCTCCTACGCGGATGTGGTGCATCTTTCGTCAGCGTTAGCTGCGCAGTCGATGCTTGAAGACGACCTGCACGCGAGCATTCGATCGCGTCCAAGTCCTAAGCCGATGCGGATGGCGAACCTGCACCAACCACCCACAATCGCTGCCCTGTTCGTAGGAGCGTGCCTGCGCGCGACCCGGGCGTTACCGATAAAGCCCGTCGCGCGCGGGCACGCTCCTACGTGGAGCTGCGGCGGCTGTATGCCGCTCGCATCCCTCAGCGGCGTGGCGTGCGCGCCGCAGTCTTGCTGGTCGACTTCTTCGCTGCGCGCTTGCCTGCCGCGGTCTTGCCGGCGGTCTTTGCGACCTTGCCGGTTGCGCGTTTGCTCACGGCTTTCTTTGCCGCGCTGCCCGGCGACGTAGCCGCATCCTGCAATGGTCTTGCTGCAGCCGCAGATGCGCGATTGGCTGGCGCCTTGGTGACCTTTTCGGCTGCCGCCTTGGTGATCTTCCTGGCCGGTGCCTTGGCAACCTTCTTGACCGTCTTCCCGGTGGCTTTCTTGACCGGCGTGGTGGCGCTGCCACGTGCGTCCGGTGCGCGGCGCGGCGGTGGCTTGCGGCCCGGGGTGAGCGCGCGCCAGGCGTGTCCACCATTCATGGCCAGCAAGGCATCGGCGGCCGAGGGGCCGGCGCTGCCGGCGGCGTAATTGGGGAAGTCGCTGGGCGGTTGTTTCCAGGCATCCAGGATCGGCTGCACGATGCGCCAGGCACCTTCCACCATGGCCGCGTCCTGGAACAGGCCGGCCTCGCCGTTCATGCAGTCCTGCAGCAGGCGCTCGTAGCCCACCGTGTATTCCTTGGGGAACCAGTCGCGGTAGCGGAAGTCCATGCGCACCGGTGCCAGGCTGACCTGCGCGCCGGGGCGCTTGACGTCGAACTGCAGCGAGATGCCTTCGTCGGGCTGGATGTGCAGCACCAGCCAGTCGGGGCCGTAGCCGCCCACTTCGGTGCTGCGGAACGGCGCCAGCGGCGCCGGCTTGAAGCGGATCGCGATCTCGGTGGTGCGCTCACGCAGGCGCTTGCCGGTGCGCAGGTAGAACGGCACGCCGGCCCAGCGCCAGGTGTCGACCTGCAGCTTCATCGCCACATAGGTTTCGGTTTCCGAATCGTCCGGCACCGTGTCTTCTTCGCGATACCCCGGCACGGCGCTGCGGTTGACTGCGCCGGAGGCGTACTGGCCGCGCACCACGTCTTCGGGCTTGATCGGGCGCACTGCTTCGATCACTTCGGCGCGGCGGCGATGCATCGCCTCGGTGGTGAACGCGGCCGGCGGCTCCATCGCAATCATCGCCAGCAACTGGAACAGGTGATTGGGCACCATGTCGCGCAGGCAGCCGGTGGGATCATAGAAGCGTCCGCGCCCCTCCACCCCGATGGTTTCGGCGGCGGTGATCTGCACATGATCGATGCGGTCGCGGTTCCACACCGGCTCGAACAGGCCATTGGCGAAACGGAACGCCAGGATGTTCTGCACGGTTTCCTTGCCGAGGAAGTGGTCGATGCGGAACACCTGATCCTCGTGCAGCACCTTGGCGACGGTGGCATTGAGCGCGACGGCGCTGGGCAGATCGTGTCCGAAGGGCTTTTCCACGATCACCCGACGCCAGCCCTCGCCCTCGCGTTGCCTGACCAGCCCGGCTTCGCCCAGGTTGAGCAGTACCGGCTCGAAGAAGCGCGCGGCGGTGGCCAGGTAAAACAGCACATTGCCCTGGGTGCCATAGCGTTTGTGCAGTTTCTCCAGCGCGCCACCCAGGGTTTGATAGGCGCCCAGGTCGGTGAAATCGCCGCGCAGATAATGCATGCGCTCGCGCAGCCACTCCCAGGTGTCGGTATCGAACTCGTCGGTCTGGAATTCGGCATCGCGGCTGCTGAGCAGCTCGGTCATCGACTGGCCCATCATCGTGCGCCACGAGCGCTCGCTGATATCACCATGATCCATGCCGACGATGGCGAACTGCTCGCCCAGCGCGCCGGAGCGCCGCAGGTTGTACAGCGCCGGCATCACCAGGCGCTTGGTCAGGTCACCGCGTGCACCAAACACCACGATGATGCACGGCGGGGTTGTGGCTTGTTCGTTCATGGATGTGTTTCCTTTTCGCCCATGCGTCCGTGCAGGCGCAATGCCGCATTGACCAGAGCCACGTGGGAATACCCTTGCGGGAAGTTGCCAAGCATGCGTTTGCTGCGCGGGTCGTACTCTTCGGCAAGCAGGCCCACGTCGTTGCACAGCCCGAGCAGACGTTCGAGCAGCATGCGTGCCTGCTCGGTGCGCCCGAGCAATGCATAGTTTTCCACCAGCCAGAAGCTGCAGGCAAGAAAGGTGCCCTCGCCGGCCGGCAGCCCGTCGGCGCTGTCGTCGGCGCGATAGCGTTCGACCAATCCATCGATGGTCAGGTCGCGTGCGATGGCATCGGCGGTGGCCGCGATGCGCGGATCCTCGGCCGGCAGGAACCCGACGATCGGAATCAGCAACAGCGACGCGTCCAGACGGTCGGAACCATAGCTCTGCACGAAATGCCCGTCCGGGTGCACGCCCTTCTCCAGCACTTCTGCGCGGATTTGCTCGGCGATGCGGCCCCAGTGCGCGCGCTTGGCCGCATCGGCATTGGTGATGCCATCGCGCGCGCCGCAATCGAAGGCCAGCCAGGCCATCACCTTGGAATGCACGAAATGACGGCGCTCGTCGCGGATCTCCCAGATGCCTTCGTCGGGCAGCCGCCACAGCGTTTCCAGCGTCTCCAGCACTTTTTCCAGCAACGATGCCGACGAGCCATCGGCGTCGGACAGCGGTGCCACGCCCTTTTCGCGCGCGTAGTGGAACGCGCCGATCAACTCGCCGTAGACGTCGAGCTGGAACTGATCCACCGCCCCGTTGCCGATACGCACCGGGCTGGAGTTTTCATGGCCGGGCAGCCAGTGCGCTTCCCATTCCTGCAGCCGGCGCTCGCCGGCGATGCCGTAGAGCGCCTGCAACTGGTCCGGCGACCCGGCAATGGCACGCTGTACCCAATCGCGGAAGGCCTCTGCCTCGTCGCGATACCCGGCCTGCAGCAGGGCGATCAGCGTGAACACCGAATCGCGCAGCCAGCAGTAGCGGTAATCCCAGTTGCGGGTGCCGCCCAGATGCTCGGGCAACGAGGCCGTCGGCGCAGCGACGATGCCGCCAGTGGGCAGATAGCTGAGCCCTTTCAACACCACCAGCGAGCGACGCACCTGCTCGGTCCAGGGGCCGACATCGGTACAGCGACGCGCCCAACCGTGCCAGAACGCGGCCGTGCGCTGCAGCGCCTGTTCCGGATCGATCGCCGTCGGCGTGGGCTGATGCGACAGGCCATGGCTCAGCAGAAACCAGGTGCTCTGGCCCTGGCGCAGCGTGAAGTCGGCTTCGGTGCCCATGTCCTCGCCATGCAGCGCCTGTGGCGAGCGCAGGGCGAGCTGGTCGGGCCCGGCGATGGCACGGATGCCGCCATCGATACGCGTCACCCAGGGCACGGTGCGGCCGTAGTTGAAGCGGAAGGTCAGGCGCATGTGCATCGGCACCTCGCCCTGCACGCAACGCACGATCCGCACCAGGTGCTGGTGGCCGTCGCCTTCCTCGCTGGCGACCATGAAGTCGACCAGTTCCACCGTGCCGGTGTCGGTGTGCATGCGCGTGCACAACACCAGGCTGTCGTCTTCATAGGCACGTTCACTGCGAAAGTCGCCGGCCGGCGACAACGCCCATTGCCCGTGCTGCTCATCGCCCAGCAGGGATGCGAAAAACGCGTCGGAATCGAAACGTGGCAGACACAGCCAGTCGATGGTGCCACGGTGGTCGACCAGGGCCGCGCTGTGGCAATTGCCCAGCATGGCATGGTCCTCGATACGCACGCTCATCGTAGAGGCGCTTCCTTCGTGCGAGTGAAGGCCCAGTCTTGCACGCGCAGTGTCGGGATCAGGTTACGAGAACGCCGGCAGACGCAGCAATGGTGGCACCGTGTGTTCCAGGCGACGGATCAGTGCCGGGTCCATGTAGGCGTAGTCGTCGGGAATCTGCAGACAGGCCACCCGGCAATGGCGCAGATGCGCGGCAAAGCGTTTGCGCAACAGCTGCAGATGGCGACGCTCCATCACCAGCACCAGCTGCGCCTCGTGCAACAGCTCCGGGGTGAGCTGCACATCCGCATCGGCGGCCAGCCCGGCCGATTGCGTCTGCACGCCCGGCCAGTCGGCGAACACGCGCTCGGCGGTGGGGCTGCGCAGCCGGTTGCGGCTGCACACGAACAGCACCCGCAGCGGTGCCCCGCCGCGCTGGCTCAGCGGCCTTCGCGCAGGAAGCGCGCCATCGAGGACACACCCGGCAAGGCGGGCTCGAACTGGCCGGCCACATCGATGAAGCCGCGCATGATCGCGATCTCGCGCGGGGTGCGGTTGAGCGCGTCGCGGCGGTCGGCATCGGCGCCGGCCCGCAGCAGGCGCTGCACCAGCAGCGGCAAACCGTGCAGTGCGGCCAGGTGCAGCGGGCCGAAACCGCGCTGATCGGCCACGTCCAGCGAGACGTCTTCGTCGAGCAGGCGTTCCACGCCGGCCAGCACCACCTGCTCGTCGCAGGCGGTGCCCGGTTCGGCGCGCGCGCCCAGCAACAGCAGCAGGGGGCTGACCCGGCCACCGGCCAGGTACTCCGGGTCGGCGCCGGCCAGCAGCAAGGTATCCAGCAGGGCCAGCAGGCGGCTCTTGTCGCGCGCGGTGAAGCCGTACAGCGCGGCGCAATGCAGCGGCGCCAGGCCCTGGTCGTCGTTGGCGTGCACGTCGGCCGCCGCGGTGAGCAGGCGCGCCACGATATCCGGCAGGCCCAGCGCGCAGGCCAGCATCAGCACGGTGACGCCGCCGGGCAGGCGGTGCTCGATCTGCGCGCCGGCCTGCAGCAACGCGGCCACGATCTCGGTCTGGCGCATGCTCACCGCCGCCGACAACGGCGTGGCGCCGCTATTGGCTGCGCGTTGCGGATCGGCGCCGCGACCGAGCAGATGCGCCACCACGCCGAGATGGCCGCCACCGGCCGCACGCAGCAGCGCGGTGCAGCCCTGCGCATCGACGGCGTCGACCGGCAGGCCGAGATCGATCAGGCGACGCACCGCATCGGTGTCGCCGACAATCGCGGCCGCCGGTACATCCGCCTCGCGCAGGCTGCGGTGCGGCAGCGACCAGATGCGCCAGTCCAGCCAGTCGGCCAGGTCGCGGCGGCCGATCGACAGCGCCACGCCCAATGGGGTCTGCCCGTCGGCAGCGCGCGCTTCCGGTGAGGCGCCCTGCTTGACCAGCAATTTCAGCGATGCCTCGCGGCCCAGCGCGGTGGCCAGGTGCAGCGCGGTCATGCCGTGGCTGTCACGCGCCTCGCGGTCCACGCCGTGTTCCAGCAACCACTGCTGCAGGCGCAGCCAGCCCAGCCGCACCGCCAGCGACAACGGCGGATCGCCGGCCGCCGATGCGGCGAACGGGTCGGCGCCGCGTTCGAGCAATTCCAGCGCGAACTGTTCCAGCCCGCGCGATGCCGCATCGTGCTGCACGCAGGCACTGAGCAGCCGCGTCAGCCCGCCCGCACCGGCGGGCGAGACGCCATGGCGCAGCAGCGCCTGCAGTGCCGGCACCGCCTCCACGCCCCGCGAGAGCAGTGCAAACATCGGCACGTCGCCGCAGGCATCGCGCACTTCGGCATCGGCCCCATGGCGCAGCAGCCAGTCCACCGCATCGGCGTTCAAGGCCAGATGCGCGTCGTGCAGCAGGCTGCCAAGTTCTTCCGGGCCGCACAGGCGGGCCAGCGCGACCAGGCCGTCGCGTTGACCGAACTGCAGGCCTTCGCGCAACAGCACCAGGGGCGGCCGGTCGGGCAGCAGCGCCACGCCGGGGGTCTCGCCGTGCGCATCGCTGACCGCCGCCGGCAACGGATAGGCGGGGTCGAGCAATTGCACGATCGCCCAGCGCCCGGCTTCGGCGGCCACATCCACCGCGCGCCGGCCGTGCGCATCAGCGCTGTCGGCCGGCACCTGCAGGTCGAGCAGGCGCCGGATCAGGGCTGGCGACACGTTGTCGGCGGCGCAGGCCAGCATCACCGCGTTGCGGCCCTCGCCATCGACGGCCAGCACATCGGCCTTGCGTGCGACCAGGCGTTCGAGCACGCCGCTCCGTGCCTGCCGCGCCGCATCCAGCCACGGCGTGCGGCCGAGCAGATCGCGCGCTTCCAGATTGGCGCCGGCCGCCAGCAGCGCCTCGACGATGTCGCCGTGCCCGGCCAGTGCGGCTTCGTGCAGGGCACTGCGGCGTTGGCGGTCGCGCGCATCCACACGCGCCTTGTGCTTGAGCAGCAGTTGCACGCCGGCCGGGTCGTCCTCCTCGGTGCCGGCCGCTGCCAGCAGCACCGGCGCGCCGCCGTCCGGTTCGGAGTGGGCGCCGCGTTCCAGCAGGAACTTGGCCAGCCGCCAGTTGCCGACCTGGCAGGCCATCGCCAGCGGCGAGTGACCATCGTGGTTGAGCGCGTCGAGCTCGGCGGCGGCATCGCGCAGCAGCGCGGCCACGCCCGGGTCGGAACTGCGCACCGCATGATGCAGCGGCGTATTGCCGTCGTTGTCGCTGGCGCGCGGGTCCGCGCCGTTGGCCAGCAGCGTCATCACCGCGTCCGGGCGACCGTGCCAGCTGTCGCGCGTGGCGGCCAGCAACGGCGTCATGCCGCGATGCGGCTGGTTGACGTCGACACGGCGCACGATCAGCTCGCGCAGCAGGCGCAGGTCCGGCAGCACCGCGGCCAGCGCGGGCAGGCTGCGTTGGTCGCGCCATTCCGGCAGCGGCATCGCCTGCGGGTCGGCGCCGGCGTCGAGCAACTGCAGCGCGCGGTCCACGCGTCCGCTGCGCGCGGCCTCGAACAGCTCGGGCACCAGTTGATGCTGGGCCACCGGCTCCAGCGGACGCGGCTCGGCCGCCGCTTCGGAAAAGAAATCGGCCGCCTGCAAGGCCGCCGGGGCGTCGCTGCGTCCCGGCGCGGCGGTGCGTTGCAACAGCAGATGGGCGGCCGGCAGCAGCACGCTGGCGGCGATCGCCAGACTCCAGCGCAAGCTGCTCGACAGCCAGCCCGGCCAGGCCAGCGCCACCACCAGCGTGCACATCGCCAGCACCAGGGCAGCGGCGAGCAGGCCGCGCCAGGCGTGCAACTCCTGCGTCGCCAGCGCATGCCAGCGCGGGGCCAGGGCGCCGCCATCGCGCTCGACCTCGCCCCACAGCGGCCAGGTCCGCCACAGCCCGAGCAGCGCAGCGCTGACCGCCACACTCAGGGCCAACGCGGCAGCCAGGCTGCCGCTGTCGCGCAGGGCGGTCAGCGGCCAGCTGATCAGGGCGGCCAGCGCCAGCAGGTCCACGCCCCAGACCGTCAGCAGCGGCGGCAGGGCCTGCGCAACCGCGCGCGGCGGGCTGGGCAATGCGCGGGTACCGCGCGCCCACGACACCGCCAGCGCGAACGCCGGCTGTGCCAGCCACAGCGCCACCGCGGCAACGCCGCCGCCGATGCCGCCCAGCAACGACAACGCCACGCCGGCCGCCCCGGCCAGCGCTGCGGCCCGCACGCGTGCGGCCCGTGCGGCCCGTGCGGCCTCAGTCATAGTCGCACTCGCCCGCCAGCACCACCGTCTTGGGCAGCTGCAGATAGAAGCCATGCTTGCCGAGTGCGTCGCGCACCGTGGCCACGTCGGCCTGCGCCAGGCGGCGCTCGGGCGTCAACGCCACCTCCAGCACGAACGCGAACGGCGCCAGCTGCGCGTGCACGGCGGCGGGAAGACCGGAGAAGTCGTCGCGCGTGGCGAGATAGACGAAGGTGTCCTGCTTGCGTTGGCTTTTATAGACGTAGGCGTGCATGCGCGCGTGGTCGCGCTCGATCGGCAAGTGTGTCGCAGGATTGTGTCCCAATTGCGCCGATGGCGAAAGCGCGGCAGCACGCGAAAAGTCCTGCCCCGTCAGCGACATGACCGGCACGTTCAGTTGCGCCATCGACGGGAGGCAGACCCGCCATCGATATACTGAGCCCACTTTTTGCCAGCAGACCACCGTGAGCCAAGCGCAGCATCCGTCCCAGATGGCCCCGGTCGCCGTCACCGCCTTTACCTCCACCACCGCGCTCGGCGCCGGGCTCGATGCCCAGGCTGCCGCCCTGACCGCTCGCCGCAGCGGCATGCGTCGCAACGATTTCGGCCCGCAGCCGCTGCCCTGCTGGATCGGCCGCGTGGAGGACTTGGAAGACGTCGTCCTGCCGCACCCCCTGCAAGGCTGGGACTGCCGCAACAATCGCCTGGCCTGGCTGGCCCTGCAGCAGGACGGCATGGCCGAGGCCGTGCAGGCCGCCGCGCAGCGCTACGGCGCCGAGCGCGTGGCGGTGATCATCGGCACCTCCACCTCCAGCATCGGTGCCAGCGAGGAGGCCTATACGCGCCTGGTCGAAGACGCCGACGGCGCACGCTTCCCCGACGATCTGGATCGCCCGATCGTGCATACCCCGCACTCGCTGGGCGACTTCGTGCAGCACGCCACCGGCCTGCGCGGCCCCAGCGTGACCGTGGCCACCGCCTGTTCGTCCAGCGCCAAGGTGTTCGCCCAGGCCGCGCGCCTGATCGATGCCGGGGTGGTGGATGCCGCCCTGGTCGGCGGCGTGGATACCTTGTGCGGCAGCGTGCTGTTCGGCTTCAACTCGCTGCAGGTGGTGGCGCCGGAGCTGTGCCAGCCGTTCGATGCGCGCCGGGTCGGCCTGAGCCTGGGCGAGGCCGGCGGCTTTGCCCTGCTCGAACGCACCGCTGCCGCACCGCACGCCACCCTGTGGCTGTACGGCTATGGCGAATCCAGCGATGCGCACCATATGTCCGCCCCGCATCCGCAGGGCCTGGGCGCGCAGCTGGCGATGCGCGATGCGCTCGATCGCGCCGGCCTGGACGCCGATGCGGTGGGCTATCTGAACCTGCACGGCACCGCCACCCCGGCCAACGACAGCGTGGAGGCGGCCGCGGTGGCGGCGATCTTCCCCGCCACCCTGCACGCCAGTTCGACCAAGGCCTGGACCGGCCACACCCTGGGCGCGGCCGGCATCGTCGAATCGGTGATCGCGCTGCTGGCGCTGCGCGACGGCGTGCTGCCGGGCACGCTCAACAGCGCCGTGCCCGACCCGGCCTGCGGCCCGCAGATCCGTTTCGACAATGCCCATTCCAAGATCGATTACGCCATGAACAACTCCTTCGGCTTTGGCGGCAACAACTGTTCGCTGCTGTTCGGGCGGGCCCGCTGATGCTGGCTGCCACCATCGAGGGAATCGGCTTCTGGACCCAGGGCCTGCCGAGCTGGGACGCCGCGGCGGCCTTCGTCCGTGACGGCACGCTGCAGGACACCGGGACACGTCCGGCGCCGCAGCTGCTGGCCGCCAACGAGCGCCGCCGCGCACCGGACACGGTGGCGGTCTCGCTGGAAGCGGCGCTGGCCGCCTGTCACGCCGCCGGCCGCGCGCCGGCCAGCCTGCCGTCGATCTTTACCTCCACCTATGGCGATCTGGCCATTTCCGACTACATGTGCACCACGCTGGCCAGCGACCCGTTGGCGATCTCGCCGACCAAGTTCCACAACTCGGTGCACAACGCCGCGGCCGGCTACTGGACCATCGGCGCCGGGGCGATGACCCCGGCCACGGCGATCAGCGCCAGCCTGGGCAGCTTCGCGCAGGGCCTGCTGGAGGCGCTGGTCCAACGCGCCGCCGGCTTGGACGCGGTGCTGCTGGCCGGCTACGACGCCCGCTCGGTCGGGCCGCTGGGCCGGGTCGCACCCAGCCAGGGGTTGCTCGGCGGCGCGCTGGTGCTGGGCGCCCCCGGCCAAGCCGGCAAGCCGCAGCTGCGGGCGTGGCTGGACGACGGCACGCCAACACCGGGCGAGGGCCCGTTGTCGCGGCAGGTCGCCGGCAATGCGATGGCGCCGATGCTGCCGTTGTTCGACCTGCTCGCCGCTGGCGGCGAGCGCGTGGCGCTGTACGCCGGCCCGGGCCGGGTGTTGCAGCTGGAGGTCCAGCAGTGAGCCGGCAGCCGCTGACCCGCGAGGACACCGCGATCCTGGTGCCGGCCCTGAACGAGTCGCTGCGCATCCGCGAAGTGGTCAACGATGCGCTGACCTATTGCTCGAACGTGATCGTGATCGACGACGGCTCCGATGACGGCACCGCCGACTGCATCGCCGACCTGCCGATCACCCTGATCCGGCATCCGCAGCGCAAGGGCAAGGGCGCCGCGTTGCGCAGCGGGTTTGCGCAGGCGCAGCGGATGGGCATGCGCGCGGTGATGACCATGGACGGCGACGGCCAGCACAAGGCCGCCGATTTCCCGCGCCTGTTGGCGGCGGCCAACCGCCACCCCGGCTGCGTCATCGTCGGCGCCCGCATGCGCAAGCGCGCCACGCAGCCCACCATCCGCCGCATCGGCAACGATTTCGGCGACTGGGGCATCGCCTGGGCCTGCGGCTTCCAGCTGGTCGACAGCCAGAGCGGCCAGCGCCTGTATCCGGCCTCGGTGTTCACCCTGCCCGACGTGCCCGGCGAAGGCTTCGTGTTCGAAGCGCAGCTGCTGATTTCCGCCGCACGCCAGGCCGGCGCGCGCGTGGTCGCGGTGCCGATCGAAACCCGCTACGCCGGCACCTCGCCGGGCGCGTTCCGCAAGAGCCATTTCCGCCTGGTACGCGATCTGTGGGAAATCACCTCGCACGTGGTCGTGCAGGCCTGGAGCTACGGGCATATCTGGCGCGAGTACCGCCGCGTGCGCGCCAACCCGGTGCTGATCGACGACGCCGACGGCGAATTTGCTACTGTGCCTGCGGTCACCACCAACAAGCCATCCCCATGAATGCACAGCGTGCCGATGTCGTTATCACCGGTGGTGGCCTGGCCGGCCTGAGCCTGGCGCTGCAGCTGCGCCAGCGCGACCCCGAACTGGCGATCACCGTGCTGGAGCGCCGTGCGCATCCGGTGCGCGAGGCCGCGTTCAAGGTTGGCGAATCCACGGTGGAAATCGGCGCGCATTATTTCGCCGACGTGCTGGGCCTGCGCGAGCACCTGGAGACCGAGCAGATCCGCAAGTTCGGTTTCCGCTTCTTCTTTTCCGACAGGCGCCAGGACATCGACCGCTGCACCGAGCTGGGCGTCAGCCAGATCCTGCCGACGCCGTCGTGGCAGATCGACCGCGGCCGCTTCGAGAATTTCCTCGGCGAGCGCGCCCGCGCGCAGGGCATCACATTTGTCGACGGCTGCAGCGTCAAGGGCGTGGACCTGGCCGATGACGATGCCGACCACGCCGTGCGCTACGAGCGCGCAGGCGAGGCCGGCACGCTGCGCGCACGCTGGGTGGTGGATGCCAGCGGCCGCGCCGGCCTGCTCAAGCGCAAGCTCGGCCTGGCGCAGGACAACGCGCACGATGCCAATGCAGTGTGGTGGCGCGTGGAAGGCCTGATCGACCCCAATGGCTGGTCGCAGGACAGCAGCTGGCTGCAGCGCTGCACGCCGCCGGATCGCTGGCGCTCGACCAACCACATGTGCGGGCCGGGCTACTGGTTCTGGTTGATTCCGCTCTCCTCCGGCGCGCATTCGCTGGGCATCGTCTGCGATGCGTCGATGCATCCGCTGGAGACGATGAACACCCACGACAAGGCGATGACCTGGCTGCGCACGCATCAGCCGCAGGTCGCCGCCACGCTCGACAAGGCCGACTACCGGCTGCAGGACTTCCTGTTCCTGCGCAACTTCTCCTATGGCTGCACGCAGGTGTTCTCGCCGCAGCGCTGGGCGCTGACCGGCGAAGCGGGGTTGTTCCTGGACCCGTTCTATTCGCCCGGCAGCGACTTCATCGCAATTTCCAATACCTACATCTGCGAACTGATCGGCCGCGACCGCGCCGGCAGATCGCTCAGCCCGTATGTCGAGCTGTATCAGCAGCTGTATTTCTCGTTCTACGAAAACACCCTGACCCTGTATCAGGATCAGTACGCCCTGTTCGGCGATGCGCAGGTGATGCCGGTCAAGGTGATCTGGGATTACACCTACTATTGGTCGCTGCTGGCGCCGCTGTTCTGCAGCGGACGGATCGCCGACCTCAGCCTGCTCTCGCGCATGAAGGCGGATTTTTTCTACGCGCGCGACATGAATCTGGCGATGCAGCGCGTGCTGCACGACTGGGGCCAGCACAACACTGCACTAGGCCTGGCCAGCGACGATGGGCGCCTGCTCGATCAATACCTGATCGGCTGGTTCAACGAACTCAACGGCGCCTTGCACGACACCCTCGACGACGATGCCTTTGCCGCGCGCATCCACCGCAACGTCGCGCAGATGGCGGTGCTGGCGCGCGAGATCCTGCACAAGGCGCGTCAGCGCCATGCCGGACTGCCGGACCATGGATTGGACGCCTTGACCGCCAACGCCGTCGGCGAACCCATCCTCACCGCCGCCTGGTACGCCGACGCAGCGTAAGCTTGAAGACCGTGCCGGCGACGGCGCGTTTTTTCTGGATCCGCGCCAACTTGATTCAAATGCCGGATCGGAAGACGCCGATCAAACCGCAACGCATCGAACGGCCACGCGAGGTGCATTGCTTGCACAGGCACACCACCCATCTCGCCTGGTCCTTGCCCGCCCACCGTCGCGGGACCTTACGCGGCATGGATGCCGCGTAAGAGCCTCCATGGACGGATTCACGGCGTGTCCCGCGATGGTGGGCGGGCAAGGGCCCTGCAGCAAACTCACAGCGGCGAGGACACCGCACCTGCCAACCTGGTCGTGCGCTGATGGGAACCACACTAGCCGCGCCTACCTGGGGGGGAGGCATCGTCGTTCTATCAGCGGCTCTCAGCCCATGCCGCCATTGATGCCGATGACCTGGCCGTTGATATAGCCAGCTGACTCCGAACACAGGAACGCAACCAATGCGGCCACTTCGTCGGGCTTGCCGACGCGGCCGGCCGGCACCAGTTGCTTGATCACCTCCGGCGCGAAGCTTTCGCCGACCATCTCGCTTTCGATCACGCCCGGCGCGACCACGTTGACGGCAATGCCGCGGCTGGCCATCTCGCGTGACAGCGATTTGCTGGCGCCGTGCAAGGCGGCCTTGGCCGCGGCGTAGTTGGTCTGTCCGCGGTTGCCCAGCACTGCCGCCACCGACGACACGCTGACGATACGGCCCCAGCGCGTACGCGCCATCGGCAGCAGCAACGGCTGGGTGACGTTGAAGAACCCGTGCAACGACACGTCGATGACCCGATGCCACTGTTCGGCGTTCATGCCGGCCATCGGCGCATCGTCGTGGATGCCGGCATTGTTGACCACGATCTGGATCGGGCCAACCTCCAGCAGGCTTGCCAGCGCCGCTGCACTGGCCTGCGCATCGGCCACATCGAACGCCACCGCCTGGGCACTGCCGCCGTCGGCCACGATCGCTGCGACCACGGCGTCGGCGCGGGCGAGATTGCGATTGGCGTGCACGATCACATGGCGACCCTGCGCCGCCAGGTGACGGCTGATCGCACCACCGAGATCGCCGCTGCCGCCGGTGACCAGCGCGCGGCGCTGTGGAATGGATGTGCTCATGGACGCCTCGATGGAAGCCGCAGAAATGACGGCGGAAAGAGCCTCATCCTAACGACTGGCAGCAAGTGCAGGAATAGACCGCCCGCATCGATCGCCCACATTCGGCAGGAGCGCGCTTGCGCGCGATGAGGCTTCAACGGTAACGCTTCATCGCGCGCAAGCGCGCTCCTACAGGGCCCGCCCGGCGACCAGCATCACCGTGGCGCGGCCTTCGGCGAGCAACTGCCCCTGGTGGGTCAGGCGAAAACTGTATTGCTGGCTGTCGTCGGCCTGCATCAATACCACTGCTTCGCATTCGATCGCAGCAGGAAGGTCGTCCAGATAGGCCAGATGCAACTCCACGCCTCGCAGGGCGACCAGCATGCCCAGGCGCGCTGGCTGGCTGGGATCATGCCCCAGCAAACCGCCATGCACCGCCATCGCCTGCGCGCCGTATTCGCACAGGTGCAGCGCGCGCAGGCGGCCATCGGCGCGCAACGGATGCGTGTCGCTGCGATGCGCGTGACTGCGCAGCACGATGCGCTGCGCATCCCAGTCGACCACCTCTTCCCACAGGCACATGCTGCCCTGGTGCGGAATCAAGGCGGCAATCGCGTCACGTCCCTGCATGTGCACCTCCACTTCTTGCGCGCTCCAGCGCCGGCTCGCGCGACACCAGCAAGGCCAGGATGAAGTTGAACAACACCCCCAACGCCACCGTGCTGCCGATCGCCCGCAACACCGGGATGCTGGAGGCAGCCAACAACGCAAACACCAGCAAGGTCATCAGGCTGCACACGATCAAGGCATGCAAGGTGCGCAGCTGGTCGGCGTGATCGTCGCCGGCATGGTCGAAGAACAATGCGTAATCCAGGCCCAGGCCTGCCGCCAGGATCAGCGCGATCAGGTGGAACAGGTTGAGCTCCACCCCCATCCCGCGCAGGATCGCAAGGATCAGCACCGTGGTCAGCGCCATCGGCAGCAACACGCGCACGATCCGGCGCGGGCTGCGCAACGCGATTGCCACCGTCACCGCCAGCAGCAGCGCAGCCAGCCCCAGCGCGCCGAGCACACGCCCACGATAGGCGGCAACCAGGGATTCGGAGGCATCCTTGAGATCCAGCAACTGCGCGCCACTGCCTTGCACGGCGGCAGCCACCACCGACGGATCGCGCAGGCCGGTCAACGACACCAGCGCGGTGCTGCGATCGCCGCGCCCCAGCAGCAGCCCGCCGACCGAGGTCGCCAGCGGCGAGCCGGCCAGGTCCTTCGGCAACAGCGGTGCGGCACGCTTGGCAGCGTCCAGGTCCTGCAGGAATGGCGCGAACGCATCGCTGCGAAACGGCGTGGCGGCCACCGCACTGTCGGTCAATGCGCGCGCTTGCGTCGCCCCCGGCAACGCGGCCTGACGCGCACGCTGGGTCTTGGCGCTGGGCAGGTAGCGCGCGGCCATGTCGTAACCGGTCAGCGCGCCGTCGCGCACCAGCGCATCCAGGCGCGGGCGCAACTGCTCGCTGGCCTGCAGCGCTGCCTCGTCGCTGGCGGCAGGCAATGCGAGCACGTAGCGCACGTCGGGGGCGCCCAGTTCCTGTCGCAGGTGCGTGTCCTGCGCCAACGCCTTGGGCGGCACCGGGGTCAGCTTCGACAGATCGTTCTGCCAGAATTGCCCCGGTGCAAATGCGATCACCGCGATGCCGATCAGCGCAATCACCGCCAGACTGATGCGCGGCCGTGGCAGCCGCGCGATGCCACGCCACAGCGCGGCGAGGACGCGCGAATCGGCGTAGTCGCGCGGCGCCGGGTCGATCAACGCCGGCAACAGCCACCGGGTGGTGATCGCGGCGGTCGCCAACCCGGCGATGGTGAACACCGCCAGCTGCCGCAAGCCGTCCACACCGGAAAACAGGAAGGTCACATAGGCAATGCAGGTCGACACCACGCCGGTGGCCAGCGTCGGCCACAGATGGCGCGCGTTGTCGCGCGGATCCAGACCGGGACGCTGATGGCTGAACAGGTGGATCGGGTAATCCTGCACCACGCCGATCAGGGTGAAGCCGAATGCCACGGTGATGCCGTGCACGCCCTCGAACAACACGGCCACCGCGCCCAGACCGGCCAGGCCGGCACTGGCCAACGGCAGCACGCCAAGCACCGGGATCTTCCAGCTGCGGTAGGCGACCAGCAGCAACAGCACCAGCCCCACCGTATCCAGCGTACCGATCCATTGCGCCTCGCCCTGGGTGCGCGCGGTGATTTCCACCGCAAAGGCGCCGGGGCCGGTCAGGACGAGCTGCGTGGAGGTGCCCTGGCTGACCTTGGCAAACGCCGCCTGCACCGCGTCGTAGGCCAGTTGCTGACCGGTGGGATCGAAGCCGGCTGCGCGTGTCTGCACGATCAGCAGGGCCGAGGTGCCGGCACGGTCGAACCACACCGCGTTGCGCGTCTGCGGCGCCGCGGCCGGCTGCAGGGTCTCGGCCAGATGCAGCACTTCCAGCGTGGGGTCGCGCGGCAACAACGGCTCCACCATCGCAGCGGCGGGTGAGCCCAGATCCTGCACGCGCGACTGCAACGCCGCCTGCAGGGTGCGCGCGTCCAGCGGCGCGGCGTCGAAGCTGTCGCTGAGCAGATAGCGATACGGCAGCAGGCGCTCGGGGATCGCATCCAGGCCCGCGCTGCCGCCATTGCCGACCAGCTCGAACAGTTGCGGCTGCGCGGCCAGGGCCTGCTGTAGTGCCTGCGACTGCGCGGCCAGTGTGGCCGGGTCGCTGTTGGACAGCGCCATCAGCAACAGTCGCGAGCCGGGGCCTTCGCCCAGTTCCTCGATCAGCAGTTTCTGCGCCGGCGTGCGCGGGGCGGGCATGAACTTGCGCAGATCGCCGGTGACCTTGAGCGTCTCGCTCAACCAGAACCCGGTCACCGCCAGCAAGGCCAACCACAGCAGCGCTAGGCCGATGCGGCGGTTGGCATTCAACTCAAATGCCATGTATCAGCTCCAGCTGCGTGGCCGAACGTGCACCGGCCGCACGCGCGGCATCGGGCTGTGCGGGCGCCTTGCTGGCGCCGCAGGCGCGCTGCGTCACGCGCCCGACCCGTGGCACAGCGTGGTCAGCGCCGCCGCATCGGTCACGCGTGCAGCCTCGCGCGCGGCACCGGCCAGCAGCGTGCGTTGCACCTCGCCCTTGGCCGGCAGGCTTTCGATGCAGCGCAACTCGTCATTGCGCCCGTACAGCCGCAACTCGCGGACCTGCCTGGCGACAGCGGCGTCCTTGGGCTGCAGGGTCAATGCCCAGGATTGCAGCTGGCCCTGCCCGCTGATGCGGTAGTGCTGCTCCAGCAGCGCGCGGTCACCGGCCAGCAATGCGCCGAAGCCGGACTTCAAGCCGGCCAGCTCGGGCACGCGGCTGAGCGCAAAACGCCGCGGCGCCTTGCCTTCGCGTTCCAGCACGCCTTGGTCGCCTTGCAACGTGGTGGTCTCGCGATACGGTGCGCTGACCTCGCGCACCAGCGTCTGCGCGTCCGGACGCCGGTAGTGGCCCTGCACGCGCAGCGGCGTCTTCAGCAGGGCCGAGCCACGCAGTTCGACGAATTCGGTGCTGACCGGTGCGGGGCGTGCCAGGCGCTGCAGCACCTGGCCCACGTCCAGCGTCTCAGGCGGTGCGGCGCATAGCGGTGCGGCGCTGAACAGCAGTATCAGCATCCACGGCAGGGTGCGGCACATCGGCATGGTGGGTGTTCCAGAAATCGTAGAAGTTGAACCAGTTGTACGGCGCGTAGCGGGTGTAATGTTCCAGCCTGGCCGCGTAATCGCGCATGAGTACCGCCAGCACCGGTGCACGCTGGCGGCGCGGCACGTCCAGGCCTTCGCTGAAGGTCTCGAACGCCAGCTCGTAATGATTGCCGCCGCGATACAGGCCGAACGCCAGCACCACCGGCACCTTGAGCGCTGCGGCGATCAGCCACGGCGAGGTCGGGAACATCGCGTTGCGGCCGAGGAACATCGCCGGCAATGCCGGGTCGCCCTCGCGCGGGCGGTCGATCAGCAGCGCGACCAGCGCGCCGGCATCGGTGGCGTCCTTGATCGCCATGACGATTGAGGTCGCGTCCATGCCGGCATCGATGATGTTGGCCGCCAGCTGCGGATTCAGCGCGCCCAGCAGCTCGGTCATGGCGCGGTTGTGCGCCTTGTCCAGCACCACCTTGACCTGCACGTCCGGCCGCTCGGTGGCCAGCACGCGCAGCGCATCGAAGCTGCCCAGGTGCGAGCCGAAGATCAGCACGCCGCGGCCGCGGTCCATCTGCGTATGCAGCTGATCCAGCCCGGTGATGTCGACCCGGAAGCGCTGCATCTGCCCGCACAGCATGTACACGCGGTCCAGAATCGTCGAGGCGAAGGTGTGGATATGCCGCGCCACATCGCGCAGCGTGGCCGGGCGGTCCAGCACGTGGGTCAGATAGGCACGCGAGGCGCTGCGCTCGGGCGCACGCACCAGCAGGAAGTACAGCGTGATCGGGTACAGCAGCGCGCGTCCCACCGCGCGCCCGGCATGCTGGGCGATGCCGCGGATCAGCCACAGCGCGAAACGTCCACCGCCTTCGGGACGTTGCTTCCACTGGCTGCTCATTGCGCTGCCTCCGCCACCAGTTCGCCGCTGACCAGCAGCTCGTCGGCGCGCTGCACGCGAAAGCGCCAGCGCGGGCCAACGCCGTCCAGCGTGATCGATGCCACCTGCCCCGGCAGCAACGGCCGCACGAACTTCACCTGCGGCAGGCGCGCCGCCGCGCGTGGGCCATGGGCGGCTTCCACCGCCTGCAGCACATGGTCGAGCACGACCACGCCAGGCACCACGGGACGCCCCGGAAAGTGCCCGGGCAGGCAGGGATGATCATGCGGCACGACAAAATCCATAAGCGGGCAACTCAAATCCTGGGTTGAAGCATCGCAGCCACGGCGTCATGTGCCTGCTCGGTCAATTGCTGGCGGTCCGGCGCATCCGGCCCGGTCACCGGGATCGGATCGCCGATACGCACACGGATGATGCCCGGGCGCACCCTGAACACACCCTCCACCGGCAGCACCTTGCCGCAGCCATCCAGCGCCACCGGCACCACCGGCACGCCAGCATCGATAGCGGCCTGCAACAGCCCGGCCTTGAACGGCAACAATGCGCCGCTGCGGCTGCGGGTACCTTCGGGAAACAGACACAACTGCTTGCCCTCGCGCAGCAGCGCCGCTGCCTGCCGGCGCACCATCGCCCCGGCACGCCGGCTGTCGCGGTCCAGGAACAGCATGCCGGTGGCCCGCGCATACCAGTTCACGAACGGCACCTTGAGCATCTCGTCCTTGAGCAGGAACCGCAGCGGCACCGGCAAGGCGTAGAACAACGCGCAGATATCGATGACCGACTGGTGGTTGCTGACGAACAGATAATTCCTGGACCAGTCCACGCGCTCGCGGCCTTCCACGATCACCTTGGCGCCGGCGCCGCGAAACAGCACCGGCGACCACATCCAGGCGCCCATGCGCAGCAGGCGGTCTGCATCGCGCGTGACCGCCAGCAGCACCAGGGCATAGACGATTCCGCCAGCGGTAAACGTCAGCGTGAAGGCCAGTTGCAGCAGATTGAACACGGCCCACGCCAGGCGCGACGGCATCCTTGCCAACGGCATTTTTGTCTTGTCCCCGAAAATGTGCACGTACGTCGCTGCCCTGGCCACGCACTCAGCGCAGCAGATCGCGCCAGAATTCCGGCCCGAGCCGCGCCATCTGGCGCAAGAAGTCTGGCAGATTACGATAGGGGCGCTGTGGAAACCAGCGGCCGCGCAAGAGATATTCGCCCACGAAGAACCCGCCAACCACCCCGTACGCCAGCAGATTGGCGAACAACGACGCGCGCGCGTCGCTGATCGGCAGCGGCGAGGCGTGGCCCAGTTGCGCCAGCACGCCACTGGGTTCGGCGCACAGGCCCAGCACCAGGTTGACCAGGGTCAGCGCGCACAGCAGCAACGCCCAGGCCAGGGTGAGGCGGCGCGTGTAGCGGTATTGCTCCGGGCTGATCGGCATGCCGGCCTGGCGATACAGCCCTTCGACAATGCGGCTGATCAGCGGCGTGCGCCCGCGGCGCAGGCTGCGCCCGAAGAACCAGGCGATCCAGCCGGTGAACACCACCGGCGGCGCGGCCAGCACCAGCATCGCGTACGGCGAGTGCCACAACGCGCTCAGGCCCAGCAAGGTCAGCACGGCCAGCGCCCAGGCCCAGGCGCGGCGCGCGACCATCGGCTCGATGAGCACCATCAGCACCAGCAAGGCCCCGGCGATGACCGCCAGGTCCGGGCGATGGCTGGCGTTGGCCCAATGCGCCAGCGGCGAATACGCCACCGCCAGCAGCACGCCCAGCCCCAGCACCCACGGGGGCGCATCGGCAGGCGCTGCAGTTGGCAGGTCAGACGGTCTTGTTGGCTTGGACATGCGCCGACAATGCGCGCAGCGACGCGAAGATGCGACGGTTCTCGTCATTGTCCGAGCGCAGCTGGAAGCCGTAGCGCTTGCTGATCGCCAGCGCCAGTTCCAGCGCGTCGATCGAATCCAGCCCCAGCCCGGTATTGAACAACGGCGCCTCCGGATCGATGTCGGCGGGCTGGACGTCTTCCAGGTTCAGGCTTTCGACCAGGAGTTCGGCCAGTTCACGTTCGGCAGCGGTTTGCGAGGACATCCAGAGAGCTTCCAGGTGAGGGGCGGGCGACAGGATCAGAGCGAGAAATTCCAGCACAACCACCACAGCGTCACAGACAACCGTCAGGTCGGCGTGGGCGATTGCGCAGCACAGTGTACGTTGCCGTGCCGGCCGATTCCGAGCACTCGCCGCGGCTGCCTGCGGCCGCATTGTCGATGGCGTCGATCGTTCTGCAACAGCGATTCGGCGGCCGGCATACCTGTCCGGGCCGCCGGTCAGGCTATCATGACTGCATGACGCTCGCCCGCTGCAGGTTCGTTCCAGGATGACTTCCACTGCTGTTCGCCCCACCCCGACCGCCATGCCGGCAGCCGGGCCGGCTCCCGGGCCCGAGTGCCCGGATGTCCTGATCATCGGCGGCGGGCCGGCGGGCTGTACGGCGGCGATCGTGCTGGCCCAGCAGGGCTGGCAGGTGACCTTGCTGGAGAAGGCGCAGCATCCGCGCTTCCATATCGGCGAGTCGCTGCTGCCGATGAACGTGCCGATTCTCGAACGCCTGGGCGTGCTGGAGGACGTGCGCGACATCGGCGTGCTCAAGCGCGGGGCGGACTTTCCCAACGACAGCGGCGGCTACAACACCTTCCGTTTTTCGCATGCGCTCGATGCCAAGGCCGATTTCGCCTTCCAGGTGCCACGTGCGCAGTTCGACCAGGTGCTGTTCGAGCGCGCGCGGGCAGTGGGCGTGGATGCGCGCGATCAGGTCAAGGTCGAAGCGGTGGAGTTCGACGGGCAGCAGCCGGTGCTGCAGGCGCAAGGCGTGGCCGGGGTGCAGCGGTTTCGCCCGCGCTATTTGCTCGATGCCAGCGGCCGCGACACCTTCCTGGGCAACCGCTTCAAGCTCAAACGCGCCAATGCCAAACATCAGTCGGCCGCGTTGTTCAGCCATTTCCGCGGCGTGGCGCGCCGGCCGGGCGAGGATGCCGGCAACATCAGCATCTACCGCCACGCGCATGGCTGGATGTGGCTGATTCCGTTGCCGGACGACATCATGAGCGTGGGCGCGGTCTGCTACCCGGAATACATGAAGACCCGCAAGGGCGACAGCGAGGGCTTTTTCATGCGCACGCTCGCGCTCAATGCCGAGCTCAACGCGCGCATGCTCGGCGCCGAACGCGTGGCCCCGGTGCATGCCACCGGCAACTACGCTTACGAATGCACGCGCATGTCCGGCCCGCGCTGGTTGATGCTGGGCGATGCCTACACCTTCGTCGACCCGATGTTTTCGTCGGGCGTGTTTCTGGCCATGCACAGCGCCGAACGCGGTGCGGCGATGGTGGACCAGGCCCTGCGCATGCCGCAGCACGAGGCGAAACTGCAGCGCGCCTTGCAGCGCGAACTCAGGCGCGGCGTGGACGAGTTCAAGTGGTTCATCTACCGCTTCACCTCGCCGACCATGCGCGCCCTGTTCGCGCAACCGCAGAACACCTGGCGGATCGAAGAAGCGGTGGTGGCGATGCTGGCCGGCGACGTATTCGACAGCCCCAGGGTGCGCCTGCGCCTGCGCGCGTTCCGCGCCATCTATGCCTTGACCACCTTGTCGATGATGCCGCGCGCCTGGCAGTCCTGGCGCCAACGCCGACGTCAGGCCACGCTCGGCTTCGACGGCGAGACCTTGCAACGCGACACGCAACGACGGGACACCCGATGACCGCTTCCCAGGCCCAGACCACGCACAGCGTGCGCCATCCCCGTCTGCAGGTCGACTATGTCGAGCAGACCGACCCGTCCGCACTGCTGGCCGACCCGCAGGTGCTGGCCGTGTTCGGCTTCGGCACCGCGGCACCACGGCTGGACGACCCGCGCTACCTGCGCGTGCCGCTGCAGCCGTATCAGGCCGAGATGCTGGAGGTGTGGCGCAGCGATGCAGCCGTGCACAGCGGCCGCGATGGCAACATCGCCTGGGCCAGCGACGGCCGCCTGCAGTTCGGCGTGATCGAAATCGACGAGCAGGATGTCGATATCGAAACCGCCGCCGCCAAGGCCTATGCGGAAATCACCGCCTTCGTCACCGGCAGCCAGACGCCGCGCCTGCTGCGTATCTGGAACTATCTGGACGCCATCACCCTGGGCAGTGGCGACCGCGAACGCTACCGGCAGTTCTGCGTGGGCCGTGCGCGCGGCCTGGGTGCCTTCGACACTGCGCAGCTGCCGGCCGCCACCGCGGTGGGCCGCTGCGATGCCGAGCGCATCATCCAGATCTACTGGCTGGCCGCCAGCGATGCCGGCACCCCGCTGGAGAATCCACGCCAGGTCAGCGCCTACAACTACCCGCGCCAGTACGGCCCGCAGCCGCCGAGTTTCGCGCGCGCCATGCTGCCGCCGGCCGGCAGCGACATGCCGCTGCTGCTGTCGGGCACCGCCGCCGTGGTCGGGCATGCATCGATGCACACCGGCCAGCTGCTGGCGCAGCTGGAAGAAACCTTCGCCAACTTCGACGCCCTGCTCGGCGCCGCACGCCAGCACGCCCCCGCCCTGCCCACGCAGTTCGGCGCCGGCACCCGCCTGAAGGTCTACGTGCGCGAGCAGTACGACCTGCCCAAGGTTGCCCAGGCACTGGACGCCCGCTTCGGCGATGCGGTGCCGCGCCTGCTGCTGCACGCGGTGATCTGCCGCGACGAGCTGGCGGTGGAGATCGACGGGGTGCATGGGTGAGTCATTGAGCGCATTGCGCTGGTTCGATATCGTCCACACCGCCTTCTTCGTTCACCGTCAACGCGGCTGACCCAGCCTTTGGCGTAACAGACCACTGCCGCGCCCACGCATTGCCCAGCACATCAGCTCTTGCGAGATCGCTGGCTGTCGCGCGCTTCTGCAACCAGGCGATGTTGTCGTCTATCACCTCGCGCGAGCGCGGGCCGGCAGTTGCCGGCAGCTGTTGGCTGCCACGTCAATACAGCGCCAACGATCGGGCCAGGTCCGTCTGGACCACCTGCGCCAGGAAAAAGCGCTCACCGGTATCGCGGCGAGGCGAATAAGCCGCCGCCAAGGCCAGGGAGGTTTGCAGGTCTCCGCGCGAGGCCGCCTGCAGCGCCATCGATTCCGCTTCTTTTCGATAGCGCTGCAGTTCCGGCAGAAGCTCCAGCATGTCGCGACGCCGAAACGCGTTGCCGACCGCGTAGTGCGCAAGCGCCCCCGGATTGCCACCAAGCGCACCTTGTCGCCACAACGCGACCCGCTCGGCCACGGAAACCTGCCGTACACCTTCGCAACGATCCGCAGCTTTGAGCAGTCCCGTCGCCATGCCATCCAGCATCTTGTCCCATGCAGCAAAGTCGGCGTTCGCATTGGGGGTGACGACCTTTCGGTCACGCGCACGCTGTGCGCGCCACACCAACTCGTCGTAAGTGGCGAGTTGCTGCTGGATCACATCGCAGCGATCAAGCTCGATAGCCAAGCGGCATGCGGCCGCTGGATCACCTTGCTTCGCGCGACGACTGAGGTCGTCGAAGACTTGGCGCAGCGGCGTATCAGCTGGCGGTAGAGGCGCAGAAGCGACAACAGGCTTGGATTGTCCGGCCGGCATGACTACAGCAGTGGCCGCATGCACAGGATCTGCCTCAACTGCCTGATCCAGGCGATGCCATCGCAGCGACGCCAGGCACATCGCCACAATCGCCAGTACGACTGCGGCACTGATGAGTACTAATCTGCTTGCAGATCCCTTGCGCATGCGGCCACGCCTCCTTGGTGTCCGGCCAGTATCGCTCAGCCGTTGAGCAAACCCAGCACCACATCGCGTGGCAGCTTGCCGGTTTCGTTGCGTGGCAGTGCGGCGAGTTTGCGCAGGCGGCGCGGGAGGAACACCGGGTCGACGCTGACGCGCAGGGCGTCGAGGATCTGCGCCTCGTCCAGAGTCGGGGCGACCACCAGTGCGGCGATGCGCCCGACCGCCTGGCCGGGGTCGGGTGCGAGTTGCACGATGACGCCATCGATCACGCCGGGGATGGCCAGCAGGCGACGGGTGAGATCGGCCAGCGAGGCGCGTTTGCCGGCGATTTCCAGCAGATCGGCCTGCCGGCCGCGCACCTGGAAACGGCCGTCGGCGGCCACGTCCATCATGTCGGCCAGCAGCACCGGCGTGGCCAGATGCGGCGCGTGCACCAAGGTGCCTGCCGCCTGCGTTTCCAGGCGGACGCCGGGCAGCGGTGTCCATGCCGCTTCCAGCGCGGTGCGGCGCACGGCGAACACGCAGGTTTCGGTCGAACCGAACATCTCGCGCACCTCGCCCCCAAAGCGCGCCTCGGCGGCAGCGGCCACGTCCTGCGCCAACGGCGCGGTGGCCGAGACGATGCCGACCAGCGGCGGCAACGCCACGCCCGATTCCACCAACGCGCGCAGATGCACCGGCGTGGTCACCAGCACGCGCGGGGCGGGAACATCGGCCAGCGCGCGCGCCACATCGTCCGGGAAGAACGGGCGGCCCGCATGCACCGCGAGCGCGGTCACCATCGGCAGCAGGACCGACAATTCCATGCCGTACATGTGCTGCGGTGGCACCGTGGCGACCACGTGCGGCACCGCGTCGGTGTGCGCCCACAGGCTTTCCAGCGCAACCAGGTCCTGGCGCGTGCTGGTCAGGAAGCTGCCCCAGGTCTTGGGGTTGGGTTGCGGGCTGCCGGTGCTGCCGGAGGTAAAGCCGATGGCCACCAGGGCATCGTCGGCCAGTTGGGGGATCGGGCCCGCGGCCTGCGGCAACTCGGCCGGCAACTGCCAGTAGCGCGGCGGCGCCAGCTCCAGCGCCAGATCGCCTAGGCAGTACGCATCAGCATGCCGCGCCTGCACCTCGCCGACCACGGCCGGTGCGCGCGAGGACGGCAGCAGTGACACCTGGCCGCGCAGCGCGCACGCATAGAACGCGACCATGAAGCGATAGCGGTCCTCGCACAGGTTCACCACGTGGCGACCGTCCGGCAGCTGCTGCGCCAGGCCGTGCACGTGCGCGATGAAGGTGGCCAGGTCGACCGACTGCCCCGCGCGCCAGGCCAGCGGCCGGCCGGGCGCGCCGACGGCCATCGGGTGGGAAACGGCAGGAACAGGCAGGCTGGACATGGGAACCGACAATCGCAAAAGCGCGCTAGCTTGGCCGCCACCTGCGCTGCTGGCAAGTCGGGAGGTTTCCAGCTATGCGGCGGCGGTGACGGTTCGAACCTGGGCGAAGGCGTACATGACCCAGGCTCCACGTCGCTGCTGGCGCGGCGCGCGGCGTGGAGTGCATCGCGCCGATGCGCTGACGTCGGCCGACATGCGCGCACCGCAGCTGGTCGCGTCCGCCAGCGGCGAATGCCTTGCCTCGTCGATGACGCACGCACCGCCCCGCGTCCATGACCTGTGGCCCAAGCCTCCGATGGAAGCGAGCTGCTAGGCTTGTCCGCTCCTTGTTGCGTCCAGTCGTTACCGATGCCCAGATTGTTGCCGCTGTCCTTGTTGTTGCTGGCTGTCACCGCGCACGCGCAGTCCGCCACACCGCTCACCATCGAACAGGTGATGGCCGATCCGGACTGGATCGGGCCGTCGGTGGATCAGGCCTGGTGGCAGTGGGACGGCAAGCAGGTGCAATACCTGCTCAAGCGCGATGGCTCACCGGTGCGCGACACCTACCGCCAGGGCGCCGGCGGCGGCACTGCCGAACGCGTGGCCGACAACGCCCGTGCCGGCCTGGATGCGGATAACCCGAGCTACGATGCGACCCGTCAGCGCATGCTGTTTGCGCGCAATGGCGACATCTTCCTGCGCGACCTACGCTCCGGCGCGCTGACCCAGCTGACCCGCAGCAACGAGGTCGAATCGCGGCCGCAGTTCGCCAGCGATGGCGGTGCGATCTGGCGCGCGGGCAACAACTGGTACCACTGGCGCGCCGACGCCGGCACCGCGCAGGTTGCGGTGGTCAAGGCCGAGCGCGATCCCAACGCCGCGCCCAAGGCCGACGTGTTGCGCGAGCAGCAGCTGGCCACGCTGGCCACACTGCGTCGCGATCGTGAGCAGCGCGATGCCTTACGCGCGCAGGAAGACGCCTGGCGCCGCGCCGATGCCACCCGTGCGGCGGCACCGGTGTATCTGGGCGATGAGGTGGAGATCGTCGACAGCGCGTTGTCGCCGGACGGCCGCCATCTGCTGGTGGTCACCCAGGCCAAGGGCGCCGAAGAGGGCCAGGCCGGCAAGATGCCCAAGTACGTGACCGAATCCGGTTACGAGGAATTCCAGGAAGTGCGTACCCGCGTCGGTCGCAATGCACCGGTGGCGCATGCGCTGTGGCTGGTGGATGTCAGCGCCGGCACCGCCAGAGCGCTGTCGTTCGACACGCTGCCGGGCATTGCCACCGACCCGCTGGCCGCGCTGCGCAAGGCCGCCAGGAAAGATCCGCTCAAGGGCAACCGCGCCGTGCGTGTGGAAAGCGATGGCGACGGCAGCGGGCCGGCGGTGCATTGGAGCGATGACGGGCGCAATGTGGCGGTGGAGATTCGCGCGGTGGACAACAAGGACCGCTGGATCGCCAGCGTGGACCTGGCCAATGCCACCTTGCAGCCGCGGCATCGCCTGAGCGACAGCGCCTGGATCAACTGGGACTTCAACGATTTCGGCTGGTTGCCCGACAACCGCACGCTGTGGCTGCTGTCGGAAGAATCCGGCTATTCGCAGCTGTACACCGTGGAAGGCAACGGCAAGCCGCGCCAGCGCACGCGCGGCAAGTGGGAAGTGTCGATGCCGGTACCCAGCGCCGACGGCAGCAGCATGTTCTTTCTGTGCAATCAGACATGGCCGGGCGACTACGAGGTGTGCAAGCTGGACCTGCGCAGCGACCAGCTCACCGAAGTCACTGCCTTGAATGGCGTGGAAGGCTTCCGTCTGTCGCCGAACGGGCAGCAATTGCTGGTGCGCTATTCAGGCAGCTACCTGCCACCGCAGCTGGCGGTGGTGCCGGCCGCAGGCGGCCAGGCCACGCTGCTGACCGACACCCGCACCCCCGCCTTCAAGGCGCAGCCGTGGATCGCACCGCAGTACGTGCAGGTGCCGTCCCGGCATGGCGCCGGCACGGTCTGGGGCAAGTACTACGGGCCGCAGAACCCCGAGCCCGGCAAGCAGTATCCGATCGTGATGTTCGTACATGGCGCCGGCTACCTGCAGAACGTCTCGCAGCGCTACACGCCGTATTTCCGCGAGCAGATGTTCCACAACCTGCTGGTGCAGCAGGGCTACATCGTGCTGGACCTGGACTACCGTGCCTCGGAGGGCTACGGCCGCGACTGGCGCACCGCGATCTACCGCAACATGGGCCATCCGGAGCTGGAAGACTACCTGGACGGGCTGGAGTGGCTGGTGACGCAGAAGCAGGGCGACCGCGCGCGCGCCGGCATCTACGGCGGCTCGTACGGCGGCTTCATGACCTACATGGCGCTATTCCGCAGCCCCGGCACGTTCAAGGCCGGCGCGGCGCTGCGTCCGGTCGGCGACTGGATGCAGTACAACCACGAGTACACCTCCAACATCCTCAATACGCCCGAGCTCGACCCCGACGCGTACAAGACCTCATCGCCGATCAACTATGCCGACGGGTTGCGCGACCATCTGCTGATCGCGCACGGCATGATCGACGACAACGTGTTCTTCAAGGACTCGGTCGACATGACCCAGAAGTTGATGGAGCTGCACAAGGACAACTGGCAGGTGGCGCCGTATCCGCTGGAACGCCACAGCTTTACCCGTGCCGATTCGTGGCTGGACGAATACAAGCGCATCCTCAAGCTGTTCAATGAGCAGGTGAAGCCGTAAGCCATGGCGCTGCGACCGGGCGATGGGTGGTACATCGTCCGGCCGATGGCATGTCGCAGCGGCAGCATCCTGCAGCAAGCTGCAGGCCAGCCAGGTCGCACGCGTGATGCGCCACTGCGTTACGCATGCCACGCCACACCATGTCGGTACTCACCTCCACGTACGCAACTAGCTCTAAGCTTGGCGCAGGATCGGCAGATCGCTGGCGCATTGCGCTCCCCTCTGCCGGCCCGCCGCCCGACCGGAGCGCCGCCGGCACCGCAGCGGTCTCCACTTCCGCGGCGTGCAGAAGGTAATCGCGATGGGCCTGTGGGACCGTTTGTTTGGACGCAAGACCCCGGTGGCCACGACGCCCCGAACCGAACCCACCGCAGCGCCGGCGGCTGCAGCCGATGACACCGCGACCGACGTCGAGATCGACCCGGCACTGCAGCCCGCACTGACCCTGTTCCAGCGCGGCGATCAGCTGGGCGCCTACAACGCTGCGCAGGCGCAGCTGCACCTGGGTGCCGACGCGCAACGCCTGTGCGCACTTGCGCTGAGTGCGCTGGACCGCTATCACGAGGCGTATCCGCACTGGCTGGCGCTGTACGAGCTCGAACCCAGCGCACACAACGCACTGCAGTTGGCGACCACCTCGGTGATGTGCAACGAGATCGATCGTGGCGAGCAGTGGTTGCTGACCTTCGATGATTTGAACGCGCAGGAGCGTTCCACCTCGCCGGCCACCGCACGCACCAGTTTCCTCACCGCGCTGACCCGCGCCGGTCACGGCGCACACGCGTTGCCGCATCTGGAGTGGTTGCGTGAGGCATACGCCGGAATGTCGATCACCGACAGCCACTTCCTCTACGTGCGCGGGCTGCCCTTCCTCGACGCCTTCCTGGAGCGCAGCACACCGTTGTTGCGCCAGTGCCTGCCGGCCGACGCGCTGCGGGGCTGGTACGCGCAACTGCAGCCAGCGCTGGATCCTCCGGGCCAGGCTGCCGTGGCCGCCCATATCGCATCGCTGCAATGAGCACGCCGGCACCAGCCTCCCGACCACGCGGCGGCTTCGTCACGCCGCTGGCGTGGGTGTCCTTGTTGCTGGGCGTCGTCAGTGCGATGTCCAACCTGTTGCAGATCGTGATGATCGCGCTGATGCCCGACGCGGCGACGCTGGGCCTGCCCGAAGGGATCACCCTGCCCGCCTCGTTGCAGTGGCTGATCGATCATGCCGTGTCATTGTCGGTCGTAGGCGTGGTGCTGTCGGTCGCCTTCGCATGGTTGAGCTGGGCCTTGCTGCAGCGACGCGAGTGGGCGCGGGTCGGGTTCGTAGTGGTGTTGCTGGTGACCGGGCTGCTCAATGTCGGCGGCCTGGCGTTGATCGGGCCGGTGTTCGAGGGCGTGCAGGCGATGCTGCCGGCCGACGTCCTGCACAGCCCCGAGTGGCCGGAGCTGCAGGCACGCCTGCAGGCAACACGCCAGGCGGCGCTGGTGCTGACGGGCCTGGGCGTGCTGGCGATCGGCTGTCTCCACGCGGCGCTGGCATGGCGGTTGTGCACGCCTGCGGTGCGCGCCGAATTTACGGCCTCGCGCAAGGCATGATCGCTGGTTGAAGTTGGCCTGCGTCCCCAGCCATGCACACCGACCATCCCCGATGGTCCGTGTACGCCGCAGCGGGACCTTGGTCAACCGCCACCCCGCTTCTGTTCTTGCCCATACACACCGACCATCCCGACTGGTCCTTGCCCGCCCGCCGCCGCGGGACCTTGGTCCGACCGCCACCCCCGCTTCTGCTCTTTCCATGTACACCGGCCATCTCGACTGGTCCTTGCCCGCCTACCGTCGCGGGACCTTACGCGGCATGGATGCCGCGTAAGAGCCTACAAGGACGTACTTGCGGCGTGTCCTGCGATGGTAGGCGGGCAAGGGCCCTGCAGCAAACCAGCAGATCAACGCCCTGCTTCTGCTTTTGCTTTTGCTTTTGCTTTTGCTCGTGCTTCTGCCTCGCCCACACCGCCCAGTCCGAGCGGGAAACGCCAGGCGTGAAGCCTGGTGTGAGACGAGGCAGCAAAGCCTGGCTGCTCATGCGCCCGACCCCCACACGACGCAGCGCCTCGCCCTGCGACAAACGGGCGCGTTTGCCCGACTGCAAGAAGCGCGACGCAGCGCTTAGAATCGTGGCATGAACGAATTCGACCGTGTACGCGATTATTTGACCGGCCTGCAGGATCGTATCTGCGCTGCCGTGGAAGCCATCGATGGCAGCGCGCGTTTTGCCGAAGACCTATGGCAACGCGAGGAAGGCGGAGGCGGACGCACCCGCATCCTGCGCAATGGCGCGGTGTTCGAGCAGGCCGGCATCGGGTTTTCCGATGTGTCCGGCTCGCGCCTGCCGCCGTCAGCCAGTGCGCATCGGCCCGAGCTAGCCGGGGCGACTTGGCGCGCCTGTGGCGTGTCGCTGGTGTTCCATCCGCACAATCCGCATGTCCCCACCACCCACGCCAACGTGCGCTACTTCCGCGCCGAGCGCGATGGCGAAGTGGTGGCGGCCTGGTTCGGTGGCGGCTTCGACCTGACCCCGTTCTATCCGGTCGACGGGGACGTGCTGCACTGGCACCGCACCGCGCAGGCGCTGTGCGCGCCGTTCGGCGAGGAACGCTATGCCGCGCACAAGCGCTGGTGCGACGAGTACTTCTTCCTGCGTCACCGCAACGAGACCCGTGGCGTGGGCGGGCTGTTCTTCGACGACCTGGGTCAGGATTTCGAACGCGACTTCGCCTACCAGCGCGCGGTCGGCGACGGCTTCCTGGAGGCCTACCTGCCGATCGTCACGCGCCGCAAGGACATGCCCTATGGCGAACGCGAACGCCAGTTCCAGCTCTACCGCCGTGGCCGTTACGTGGAGTTCAACCTGGTCTACGACCGCGGCACGCTGTTCGGCCTGCAAAGTGGCGGGCGTGCCGAAAGCATCCTGATGAGCCTGCCGCCACAGGTGCGCTGGGAATATGGCTTCACGCCGGAACCGGGTAGCGCCGAGGCGCGGCTGATGGACTATCTGGTACCGCGCGACTGGCTGGGCTGAATCCAGATAAAGAACACGGTACTGATGAAACGCTGTGTTGATTAATTGAATTAATTCAGCCCATTTAAATTTGTGATTACCAACGGTACCGGTGAATGCGCAATGCGCTGAACCGGTTATGTTGCGTAGCAAAATAATTCGACGCCGAAAATAAAAAGCCCCGCAGACCAGGGGGAGGTCGGCGGGGCCAGGGAACGGAAACTTGGGGAGTAGTTTCCGTTCCGAGATCTGCTCCAGGGGATGGGAGAGATCTGACGACAGGCGTTGCGCCCGTCGAGGGATATAACACCATTTTCTACATTGATGGATCGTGAAGATACCTGTTAAAAAAATGTAGAATTTAGCGGTTATTCATTCCATCGGCGCAGGTCCGATACGCATTATGTCTGGTCTGCGCGTTCAGCATATCGGCGCCACTACTGCATCAATGCGCCTCATCCCAATTGTCGCCAACCCCCGAGTCGACCACGAGCGGCACGCGTAATTCAGCAGCAGCCGACATACGCGCGGTCACTTCGCTCAGCAGCGTGTCGACGAAATCGGTCTCGGCTTCGAACACCAGTTCGTCGTGCACCTGCAGGATCATCAGCGCGCGCTGCGCGTGCTCGGCGATCCAGCCGTCCACGCTGACCATGGCGCGCTTGATGATGTCGGCGGCGGTGCCCTGCATCGGCGCATTGATGGCGGCGCGCTCGGCGCCGGCACGCTGGCCCTGGCTGCCGGCGTTGATGAAATCCAGATACAGCCGGCGGCCGAACACCGTCTCCACGTAGCCCTTGTCGCGCGCCTGCTGGCGGGTGGTCTCCATGAAGTCGCGTACGCCGGGGTAACGGCTGAAGTACAGCGCGATGTAGTCCTGCGCCTCGCCTCGGCCGATGCCGAGCTGGCGGGCCAGGCCGAAGGCGCTCATGCCGTACATCAGGCCGAAGTTGATCGCCTTGGCGGCGCGGCGCTCGTCGCCGCTGACGGTGTCGATGGTGCGGCCGAACACCTCGGCGGCGGTGGCGCGGTGCACGTCGGCACCGGACTCGAACGCGCCCACCAGGCCGGGGTCGCCGGACAGGTGCGCCATGATGCGCAGCTCGATCTGCGAGTAGTCGCAGGCGATCAGCTTGCGCCCGGCCGGGGCGACAAAGGCGCGGCGGATGCGGCGGCCGTCCTCGGTGCGGATCGGGATGTTCTGCAGGTTCGGATCGGACGAGGACAGCCGCCCGGTGGCCGCACCGGCCTGGTGGTAGCTGGTGTGCACGCGCCCGGACTGCGGGTGGATCATCTCCGGCAGCTTGTCGGTGTAGGTGCTGCGCAGCTTGGTCAGGCCGCGGTATTCCAGGATCACCCGTGGCAGCTCGTGCTGGTCGGCGATGGCCTCCAGCGCCTCTTCGTTGGTCGAGGGCTGGCCCTTGGGCGTCTTGACCACCGCGGGGAGCTTGAGCTCGTCGAACAGCAGCGCCTGCAGCTGCTTGGGCGAATCCAGGTTGAAGCTGCGCCCGGCCAGCTCGGTGGCTTTCTGCTGGGCGGCGAGCATGCGCTTGGACAGGTCCGCGCTCTGGCGGCGTAGTTCGGCCGCGTCCACGCACACGCCGTTGGCCTCGATGCGTGCAAGAACCTCCACCAGCGGCATCTCGATGTCGCGGTAGACCTGCTCCAGGCCGGGTTCTGCGGCCAGCTTGGGGCCGAGCACCTGGTGCAGGCGCAGGGTGATGTCGGCGTCTTCGGCGGCGTAGCGGGTGGCGTCCTCCAGGCTGATCTGGGCGAACGGGATCTGCTTGGCGCCCTTGCCGCAGACGTCCTCGTACTTGACCGTGTCATAGCCCAGGTAGCGCTTGGCCAGGCTGTCCATGTCGTGGCGGGCGCTGCCGGAATTGAGCACGAAGCTTTCCAGCAGGGTGTCGTCGCTATAGCCGGCCAGGGCGATGCCGTGGCGGCGCATCACGTGCAGGTCGTACTTGCCGTGCTGGCCGAGCTTGCGTACCGCAGGGTCGGTGAGCAGCGGCGCCAGCTGCGCCAGCGCCTGGGCGCGGTCGAGCTGGGCCGGGGCGCCGGGAAAGTTGTGGCCGAACGGCAGATACGCCGCCTGGCCGGGCTCGGCCGCCACGCTCAGGCCGATCAGGTCGGCCTGCAGCGGATCCAGGCTGTCGGTTTCGGTATCGAAAGCGAACTGGCCGGCGGCGCGCAGGCGCGCGATCCAGCCGTCGAGCTGTTCCTGGGTCAGGATGGTCTCGTACTGGCCGCGTGCCGACAGTGCCGGGTCCACCTCCACCGGGGCGCTGACCGGGCCGGACACGAAGCCGGTGCCGCGGGCGCGGCCGGGTTCGGTGCGGGCGCTGGCGGCGGCGGCGCCGAGCGCCATCGGCTCGGTCGGCAGGCCGGCCTGGGCAGCGGCGCCGCCGAGTTCGCGCAGCGCCTGGGTGAAGCCGTAGCGGGCGTACAGCACCGCCAGCGTCTCGGCATTGGGCTCGCGCAGGTCCAGCGCGCGCGGGCCACTGGCCAGCGTCACGTCGGTCTTGATGGTGACCAGCTCACGGTTGAGCGGCAGCCGCGGCAATGCGGCGCGCAGGTTGTCGCCGATCTTGCCCTTGATCCTGTCGGCGTTGGCGATCACGCCATCGAGCGACTCGTATTCGGCCAGCCATTTGGCGGCGGTCTTGGGGCCGCACTTTTCCACGCCGGGCACGTTGTCGACGGTGTCGCCCATCAGCGCCAGCAAATCGACGATCTGGTCGGGGCGCACGCCGAACTTGGCGATCACCGCCGCGTCCGAATCCATGCGACTGCCGCTCATGGTGTTGACCAGCTCGATGCCCGGGCGGACCAGCTGGGCAAAGTCCTTGTCGCCGGTGGAGATGGTCACGCTCAGGCCATCGGCGGCGGCCTGCAGGGCCAGGGTGCCGATCACATCGTCGGCTTCCACGCCATCGATGCGCAGGATGTCGATGCCCAGCGCATGCACGATGTCGCACATCGGCTGCACCTGCGCGCGCAGGTCGTCGGGCATCGACGGGCGATTGGCCTTGTAGTCGGCATACAAGTCATCACGGAAGGTCTTGCCCGGTGCATCCACCACGAACGCGACATAGGCCGGGCGCTCCTTCAGGGTGGCGCGCAGCATGTTGACCACGCCGAACAAGGCACCGGTGGGCTCGCCCTGGGCATTGGTCAGCGGCGGAAGCGCGTGGAACGCGCGGTACAGGTAACTGGACCCGTCGATCAGGACTAATCTGCTCATGCGCCAATTCTACGCTGCACGCCCACGCTACACCTTGCCAGCGCATACTGGCCGACGACCTAGAACGGATGACGACAATGATCAGAGCGAGTCTTTTGCTGCTGCCGTTACTGCTGCTCGGCGGCTGCGCCACCAGCGGTGCGGTCGGCGATGTGCCGGCCGGCGCGGATGTGACCAGCAAGACCATGGGCAACGGCGACAAGGTCGACGAGTACCGCGTCAACGGCCAGCTGGAAATGGTGCGGGTGACGCCTGCACGCGGGGCGCCCTACTTCCTGTACGACCGCGATCACGACGGGCATACCGATGCCGAGAGGGACAAGGTCAACAAGGTGTATTGGAAGCTGTATAGCTGGTGATTCGGGATTCGGGATCGAATCGGGAATCGGGAATCGTAGAGGGTCGGTCCATTGGCTCTTCAGTCGCTGGTCCCGGTGACGGCACCTTGCGGCGTTTCGGCGGCGAATTGGTGCGCGGTTCGGTGCGGGTCAGGCCCGGGGCGGGTGCCGCTGGTGGACAGATCTGCAAACCCCACGCTGTGGCCGGCCGGGCGCTGCCCGCCGACGGCAACGGCGGAGGCCGGCACGGCGAGCCGGAGCCGTTGGCCGGATCGAGTAGGCCGGTAGCGGCACTGGTGGCGTTGACGGAGGCCGGCGGCGTGCCCGACTGCGGTGACGGTCCGGATGCCGGCTGATGCGATGGGCACGCCGGCCACGCTGCCAGACGGGGGCCGAGGTGCATCGCCAGGCCGACGATGCGCGTCGCGGGCAGGCCGCCGATCAGTCCGGTCAGTGCCCTGGGACTCAGGCCCGACCTCCGACACGCCGACAGGCGGTGCCTCGCCGGCGATCATCGGACACCCGTCCAGGCCTGTCAGGCGTGCGACATGCAGGGCCACGCTCGAACTTTTGCAGTGGTAGCCACGCTCGGCCGGTGGCACCCGGCCAACCCGGCACGGGCTCTCAGCGTTGCGCAACCGCAGCCGTGTTCGGTGCGCTGGCAGTGGCAGGAGGCGCACTGGCCGGGGTGACCTGCGCCAAGGTCAGGCGTGCGGCACGCAACGGCTCCTCGGCATCGCCGTAGATGCCGGTCAGGATCTGCAAGGCCTGCTGTGCGTGAGCGCGCGCGGCAGCCCGCTGGCCGAGCCTGCGCTCGGCCTCGGACATGCCGCGCAGGATCTCGGCAGTCTGTGGATGCCCCCGGCCCAACACACGCAGGGACGAGGCCAGCAATGCGCGTTGTTCGGCCAATGCGGCATCCACCTGCCCGGCATCCAGCAGCCAGAGGGCATGGTTGCTGCGGGAGGTGATGGTGGCTTGCGCATCGTCGCCGAACACGGTGCGCGCACGCTCCATCGCGGCGCGGTAATGCGGGCCGGCCTCGGCCAGCTTGCCCTGCTGACGCAATGCATGGGCCAGGTTGCCTTCCACCATCAAGGTATCGGCGGCGTTATCGCCATAGAGCTTGCCGGTGACGCGCAGCAGCGCGGCCAGTTCGGTTTCGGCTGCGGCAAAATCGCGCTGCATCAGCAGGAACATGGCCAGGCTGTTGCGCATCGGCACGACCAGCGGATGGTCGGGACCATGTGCGGCAACCCGCTCGCGCAGCAGGCTGCGCTGCAACGCAATCGCCGGGGTCAGTTGCCCGACGTCGGCCAGAATGCCGGCATAGACATTGCCCGCGTCAATGCGTTGGTCGGCAGTGGTGGACGTGTTGGCCACGGCAGCGACATAGGCATGCCGGCCCTCCATCAGTGCATCGCGCATGCGGCCCTGGCCGCGCAGCGTCCACGCCAGCCACGCACGCATCTCATCGCCCAGCGCCTGCTGCCTCGCGTTGCCGTGCGCTGCCTGCGCCATGCCCTGGCGTAGCACCTGTTCGGCCTCGCGTGCCTTGCCGGCGCCAGTTAGCGCCTGGCCGAGCATCGACGCTGCCTGCAATGCCTGCAGGCTGGCAGCGCCCTTGCTGCGCTGCGCCAGTGCATGCGCAGTCCGCAGATGCGCCGCCGCCTGCGGATAGTCGGCAAGCGCGATCAGCGTGCGGCCCAGCGTCAGCTCCACCTGGAGACGCGCGTCAGGCTGGTCGGCCAGCTCGCGCGCGGCACGCTGCGACGCCTGCTGCAACACGCGCAGCATCAGCGTCTTGTCCAGACCCTGCGCAATGCCCGGATCCACGCTGGACAATACCGAACTCATGAAATCGCCGGTGACCTGCGCGCGTTGCGCATCGCGCGCAGCATGTTGCAGCGACCACAACGTTGCGCCCAGGCCGGCAATCAGCGCAGTGGACACCAGGGCGGCAGCCAACACGCCACTGCGGTGGCGCTGGGCAAACTTGCGCACGCGCAACCAATGGCCGGCCTGCAGGGCGCGTGGCGGATACCCGTCGAGCCAGCGATGCAGATCGTCCATCAAGGCCGACACCGATGCATAGCGTGCAACAGGCTCCGGCGCCAACGCGCACAACACGATCGCATCCAGGCCATCGCGTAGTTGCTGCTGCAGCCGCGGATGCGTGGTCGCGCGTGCCGCGCAGATCCGCGCACGCGCGTCGGCCGGTACCGCAGCCACGCGTTGCGATGGTGGCTGCGGCAACCCATCGCGCCCGGCCACCGGCGCCAGCCCGCAGCTCAACTCATAGAACATCGCGCCCAGTGCATAGATGTCGCTACGTGCGTCCACGTCCTGCGCGCCGCGCGCCTGTTCCGGACTCATGTAGCCGGGCGTGCCGCGCCCCTGCGCGAAGCGCATGGCCGGGTTGGCCGCATCGATCGCGATGCCGAAGTCGATCACGCCCGGCATCGGCCGCCCGTCGACGTCGCTGACCAAGACGTTGCCGGGCTTGAGGTCGCGATGGATCACGCCTTTCTGATGCGCATGCTGCACCGCTTCGCTGACCCGCAGCATCAGCTGCACACGCGCCTGCAGTGACAGCAGATGCGCATCGCACCACCAGGTGATCGGCTCGCCGCGCAGGTATTCCATCACCAGGTACGGGCGGCCGTGCGCGTCGGTGCCCACGTCGTGGATCTGCGCGATCGCCGGGTGCACCATCTGCGCCAGCAAGCGACATTCAAACTCGAACAACGCGCGGCCCTGCACATCCAGCGCGTCGGCGGCGACCAGCTTGATCGCCACCTCGCGCTCGTACGCACCGTCGGCGCGATGGCCCAGGTATACCTGGCCCATGCCACCGGCACCGATCAGACGGTCGATCGCCCATGCACCGAAGCGGGTACCGGCCGGCAGTTCCGGCAATGGCGCGCGCAATGCCGCCACGGCCTGTTTCAACGGTGCGCGGACGCGTAGTGTGGCCTGCGATTCCACTGCCAGCATCGCCAGCAATGTATCGCGCAGCCCCACGTCCTCGCCGGCCTGCGCGCGCGCAAACGCCTGGCGCGCGTCCACCGGCAGCTGGCAGGCCTGATGGAACAAGGCTTCCAATCGCTGCCAGGAGGTGGCGGCACTGCTCATAGCTGCGCCGCCAGCCACACCCGCGCAAAGCGCAGATCGCGCTCCAGCGTCGGCACCGATACCTCCAGTTGCGCGGCCGCCTCGGCCACGCTGAAACCCACCAGTTCGGTCAGCGCGAATGCCTTGGCCTTGCGCTCATCCACGCGCGCCAGCTTGTCGAAGGCATCGGCCACCATCAGCAATGCCTCCGGCCGCGGCGCGCCATCGGACAGGCTGATCGTCAACGTTACCGCCTGCCCGAGCCGCTTGGCGCTGGCCTGCCGCCGCGCCAGATCCACCAACAGATGGCGCATCTGCAGCGCGGCGACCGAATAGAAATGCGCGCGCGACTGAAACCCCTGCTGGCCCTGCTCCAGCCGCATCCACGCCTCATGTACCAGCTCGGTCGCCTGCAAGCCCGCGCGTGCATCGCGCCGCAGCGCCCGCAACGCGGTCTCGCGCAGCGCCCTGTACACCTGCCGCGCCAATGCATCGCCCGCGCCGGGTTCGTCGCGCTGCCAGGCCTGCAACAACTCGGTGATCGGCAGCTCGGACATCGGGCCATCTCGCCTGCGTGAGAACCCAGTATCCCGCATTGGCGATCGGGTGGGCGTTTCAAAACCAAACGGTTTAGCTCGCTCGATCAGCCGGGGCTTGGTACCCAAGCATCCCGCGCAACGGTCAGCCTGCCATGCTGCATTTTCTTCAGCCAGCGCCGTTCCCGACCCTGACCTCGATGCGATGCCGTTGCGATTGGCTTTGCGTTGGCCGCCACCCAAGGCACAGGCAGGGTCCATGCAGCTTTCCAGCGCCGCGGTGCATCGAGGAAGGGGCCGGCCGGTTGGCCTGGATCGGCGTCGATCGCACCAACGCGTGACGCAGCGCCGGGTTCATGAAACGCGGTGATGGCCTGGCGCCGCTTTTCTCGGTTGGTCAGATGACAGGCCCCGGGGAGCGGGCCGCAGGCAGCACCCGCATGAGCAACACCGGCTATGACAACGCCATCGTCCCGCAGGCCTCCGCATCGGTGGAGGCGCACGCGCCGCTGATGAGCGAGCTGCTGGCCTATATCGAGCAGCATATCGGCGAAGCCGAGCTCGGTACCGGATCCCTGCAGCAGGCGTTCGCGGTGTCGCGTGCGTCGTTGTACCGGCTGTTCCAGTCGCGTGGCGGGGTGGCCCGCCATATCCGCGAGCGGCGCCTGTGCACCGCGCACCGCTATCTGCAGGCCTACCCGGAGTGCAGCCTGACCTGGTTGCTGTACGAGGTAGGCTTTGCATCGGAGCGCCAGTTCCAACGCTGTTTCCAGCAGCGTTTCGGCATGCCGCCGGTGCAGTGGCGCCGCCAGTGCCGTGCCGCGCAGCCGACGCATGCGCCACGCCGCGGGCACGCCATGCCGCTATGGCGCTTCATGCGCGAGCTGAGCCCGCACCCGCTCCGGGAAGACGCGCCGGTGCGCTCCGCAGCCTTGCTGGATCGCGACCTGCTGCATCCCGACGCGCTACGGCGTCTTGCACACGCCACACGGCTCGCTGCAGCTCGGCCGGAGCCGATGGAACGCTGATCCAATCGGCGTAGGAGCGGTGCCTGCGCGCGATGGGGTGTTGCCGGTAACGCTTCGTCGCGCTCGGGCGCGCTCCTACGAAAAGACGTGCCGCCAAGAGGATGTGCGATTTGAGCGCGCGATGCGCTGCAGGTGGTCCTGCGCAGCAAGACGTCCGGCGATCAGCGGATCACCAGCACCGGAATCGAACTGTGCGTGAGCACTTCCACCGTCTGGCTGCCGAGCAGCACGCGGCGCATGCCGCGGCGGCCGTGCGAGGTCATGATGATCAGATCGCTGTTGCACTCCTTGGCGGTCTGCACGATGCCTTCGGCGGCGAAGCGGTCCAGCACGTGGCGCGAGGTGGCCTTGATATTGGCCGCGGCTGCCAGCTCCAGCGCCGGGCGCAGGATCTTCTCTGCGGCAGCTTCGCGTTCCTTGCGGTACTCCGGACTTGCCTCGTAGCCCACGCTCCAGCCCATCGCGTCGTACATGCCCATCGCCCACGGCTCGGACACGGTGACGATGTCCACCTTGGCACCGGTGGCCTTGGCCAACTCCAGGCCTTGGAACAACCCGCGATGCGACAACTCGGACGCATCGATGGCGATCAGGATACGTTTGTACATGGTGACCTCCTTGGATGACCGGCCTGGCTGCCGGTGGAATCAGCCTGCCAGTCCGCTGCGGCACACGCCTTGATCCGCATCAATGCCGCCACGCGGGTTGCTGCAATATTCAATCGGTTGGCGCTGCATCGGCAGCGTCGCGACGTGCGCGTAAGCGCGCCGGATTGCCCAGCGCGGTCGCGCCGGCCGGCACATCGCGGGTGACCACCGCGCCGGCGCCGATCACCGCATCATCGCCGATGCACACGCCCGGCAGGATGATCGCACCGCCGCCGATCCACACGTTGCGCCCGATGCGGATCGGTCGCCCGAACTCCAGCCCGCTGGCGCGTCCTGCCGCGTCGCGCGGATGGTCGGCGGCATAGAACTGCACCGCCGGGCCCACCTGCGTGCCCTCGCCGATGCTGACCTCGCAGACATCCAGGATCACGCAGTTGAAGTTGAGGAACACGCCGGCGCCCAGGCGGATGTTGTAGCCGTAGTCGCAATGAAACGGCGGGCGGATCACCGCGCCTGCGCCCACCTCGGCCAAGCGCTCGACCAGCAGCGCGTGCCGGTGGGCAGACGGCTGCGCGGCGCTGGCGTTGTAGCGCGCCATCCAGTCGGCCGCGGCCGCCTGGTCGGCCTGCAGTTGGTCATCGGCAGCGTTGTAGAGCTCGCCTGCCAGCATCTTGTGTTTTTCGGTGCGCATCGGGCGTGGATCTGTCTGCGTTCGATTCGAACGCAAGGGTGTCACGGATGCCGCGGTGAATGCATCGGGCGATGCACCAATGCTGCCGTCAGCGCCTTCATGCCGATGACACTGTCCGGCCGGATCGGGACGCGGCTGCCGCCTAACGAGCACACCCCGGCAATGCAGCGATTGCACGCCCCGCCTACACCACCGTCAGATTCGCGTAGGCCATCACCAGCCACTTGGCGCCGACGTCATCGAACTGCACCTGCACGCGCGCATGCCCACCGGCGCCTTCATAGTCCACGACCACGCCGCCGCCGAACTTGGGGTGTTGGACATTGGCACCGAGCTTGATCGGTGCGGCTTCGACCACGCCGTGTACCGGCCCGCCGCGCGTCGCGCCCAGCGAGGCGGTGCGTGAGACCTGCACTTTCGGGCGCACTTCGTGCAGCAGGTCGCGCGGGATTTCGCGCAGGAAGCGCGAGGGCACGTTGTAGTTGTCCTGGCCGTGGATGCGCCGCGATTCGGCGTAGCACAGCACCAGCTTCTGGCGCGCACGGGTGATGCCCACATAGGCCAGGCGCCGCTCTTCTTCCAGCCGGCCGCTTTCTTCCAGCGAGCGTGCGCTGGGGAACAGGCCATCTTCCAGGCCGACCAGGAACACGATGGGGAATTCCAGGCCCTTGGCCGAATGCAGCGTCATCAGCTGCACGCCTTCTTCGCCGGCCTGCGCCTGGCCTTCGCCGGCCTCCAGCGAGGCGTAGGCCAGGAAGGCCACCAGCTCGGTCATGCCCTGGCTGTCTTCATCGTCCGGGCGGGTGAAGCGCGAGGCCACCGACACCAGTTCGTCCAGGTTCTCGGTGCGCGATTCCGAATCCAGCCCGCTGCGGCTTTCCTTGGCCCAATGCTCGCGCAGGCCCGAGCGCATCAGCACATGGTCGATACGTTCGGCCAGTTCCATGTCGCCGGTTTCGGCATGCAGCTGGCCGACCAGGCTCAGGAACGTGGCCAGCGCATTGCGGGCGCGCGCGGCCAGGGTGTTTTCCTGCGTGCACAACATCGCCGCTTCCCACAGCGACAACGCATTGGCGCGTGCCAGGCGGCGCACTTCATCCAGCGTGCGATCACCAATGCCGCGCGTGGGCGTGTTGACCGCGCGCTCGAACGCGGCATCGTCGCTGCGGTTGGTAAGCAGGCGCAGGTACGCCAACGCATCCTTGATTTCGGCGCGCTCGAAAAAGCGCATGCCGCCGTACACGCGGTACGGCAGCTGCTCGGAAATCAGCGCTTCTTCCAGCGCGCGCGACTGCGCGTTGCTGCGATACAGCACCGCCACTTCGCCGTAGCTGCCGCCGTCGCGCACCCACTGCCGGGCGCGCTCGACCACATAGCGCGCCTCGTCGACCTCGTTGTAGGCCGCATACAGGTCGATCGGATCGCCGTCGCCGGAGTCGGTCCACAGCTGCTTGCCGATGCGGTCCGGGTTGTGCGCGATCACCGCATTGGCCGCGCCCAGGATATTGGCGCTGGAACGGTAGTTCTGCTCCAGCCGCACGGTCTGCGCGCCGGGAAAATCCTTCAGGAAGCGCTGGACGTTCTCGACCTTGGCACCACGCCAGCCGTAGATGGCCTGGTCGTCGTCGCCGACCACGAACACGTGGCCGGTCTCGCCGGCAAGCACGCGCACGAAGGCGTACTGGATGGCGTTGGTGTCCTGGAACTCGTCGACCAGGATCTCGCGGAAGCGCGCACGGTAATGCGCCAGCAAGGCCGGGGTGTCGCGCAGCAGTTCATGCGCGCGCAGCAGCAACTCGGCGAAATCCAGTAGGCCGGAGCGGTCGCAACGCTCCTGGTAGGCGGCGTAGACCTGCCGGCGCACCTCGGTCCAGTCGTCGTTGGGCTCGGGCTGGATATGCTGCGGACGGCGGCCTTCGTCCTTCTGCTCGTTGATCCACCAGCTCATCTGCTTGGGCGGATACTTGCCCTCGTCCAGCTCCAGCGCCTGCACCACGCGCTTGACCAGCCGCAGCTGGTCGTCGCTGTCCATGACCTGGAAGCCTTCCGGCAGCCGCGCATCCTGCCAGTGCAGGCGCAGCAACCGATGCGCCAGCCCATGGAAGGTGCCGATCCACATCCCGCGGCTGCCGTTGCGCAGCTGCAGGTCGGTACGGTGGCGCATTTCGCCGGCGGCCTTGTTGGTGAAGGTCACCGCGAAGATGCCGTGGTTGGGCACGCCCTGGACTTCGTTGAGCCAGGCAATGCGATGGATCAGCACGCGCGTCTTGCCGGAGCCGGCGCCGGCCAGCACCAGGTAATGCCCCGGCGGCGCGGAAACGGCCTCGCGCTGGGCGGGGTTTAAATGATCGAGCAAATGAGAGACATCCACCGCCGCATTTTACCGGTTGTGGCGTCGCTGCGGCTGAGATTGCGATGAAGCGGTTGGGAATGCGCGGCTGCGCTTTGCCCTCATCCGCCCTGCGGGGCATCTTCTCCAATGGGAGAAGGACGTAAGGCCCCTCTCCCGGTAGGCGAAGAGGCGCCGCTTGCGCGCCATTGGCGCGCGTGTCCTGGATCGCCCGCGTCGCAAGACGTGGGCCGGGCGCGGATCGGGGATCGGGGTGAGGGTACGAGGCGAAGCAGCCGGTGCATCACGTCTGAAGGCGCGTGGCGACGCGTTTGTCACTGCAGGCACTGGTAGATGTCTGAGGCGCCCCCATCCGGCGCTACGCGCCACCTTCTCCCGGCAGGAGAAGGGAGCGACGCCGATCAATCACCGCCCAAGCAGTCCCAACACATCCCGCGCAATCACCGCTGCCTGTTCACGCAGCTCCGGTACCGCCAGGCTCTCCCACAACGACCCGATCCGCAGGCTGCCGATCACCCGCAGCCGCGGATTGGCGCGCCCATCGGCATCGATCAGGCAGCCATCGGCATCGGTATCCACCCCGATCCCATGCGGCCCGGCGACCGCAATGCCCTGCCCCAGCAGTTGCTGCAGCAGCGGGTTGCGCATCGCCTGCACGCGCATTTCCACGCCGGTGGCGTTGACCAGCGTCTGCACATCCAGCTGCAGCGCATGCCCGGCACTGGCGCCGGCACTGAGCCGCACGCAGGCACCGGCCTGGTACGCCACCTCCAGCCGCGCGCGATGCAGCTGCAATTGCCCGCGCGCGCGCATCGCCTGCAACTGCGCATGCACCGGCGCGGCGATGCGGTGGCGATGCACATCCCAATAGCGCACCACATGGCGCAGGAAGCGGCGTTGGTCGGCGATCGACAGCGTCTGCCACAGTGCCTGGCTCAGCGGGCGCAGACGCTCCATCACGCTCTGCCAGGGCAGGCCTTGCGCCATCGCAACCCGCGCATGCTGCCGCACGCTGCGCATGCGCGCACGCAGCGGCAGCGCCAGCAACGGTTGCGGGTCGAAGTCCGCCGCAATGCAATGCGCCTGCGGCAACGGCAGCAGCCCGTGCCGCGACACCACGTGCACCGCCCCGCGATGCGCCTGCGCGGCCAGCGTCACCACCGTGTCGGCCATGCTCAGTCCCGAGCCGACGATGCACACCGCCGCCTCCTGCGGCAACGCGGCGACCGCCTCGGTATCCCAGGCTTCCACCCGCTGCGCTGCCGACAGGCCGGTGGCCCCGCGCAGTGGCAACGGCCGCAACGCATTGCCTACCGCCAGCACCACGCTGGTGGCCTGCAGGGTCTGTCCATCGTCGAGCTGCAACAGCGCGCCATCGGCATCGCATTGCAATGTCTGTACGCGGGCGCCGTGCACGGTGAGCGTCGCCGGGCCCTGCGCACGCGCAGCCTGCAGGCGATTGCGCAGGTAAGGCGCGTAGTGCCGACGCCCGACGAAGTGCTGCGGCAGCTGCGCGTCCTCCAGCTCCGGGCAGCAGCTGTGCGCACGCAGGTAATCGACGAAATCCTGCGGTGCCTCCACCAACGCACTCATCCGCGCGGCGGGCACGTTGAGCAGATGTTCCGGCCGCGTGGTGGAGTAGGCCACGCCCTCGCCCAGCACCGCGTGCGGCTCGATCAGCACGATCTGCAGCGGCGCCACGGCCTGACGCAGCAGCTGCAGCGCCACCAGCACGCCGGATGCGCCACCGCCAACGATGGCGATCACTGCATCGCCGGGATCACGCAGTTCATTCATCCGGCAATTGTAGGCGATGCGTCGCGTCGCACCGATGACAGTGGCCATGCCCGCCGCAATGGCCGGGGTAGCGCCGTGCAGACAGACCGGTCGACTGCCGCGCCCGTCCAATAGAGGTCGCCTGAGGCGTCAGTTGCAGCGCGGGCACGCCCGCACCCGGTAAGACCTTGCTGGCCCACGCCTGCACCCAGCACGACGCCTGCCATCGCAGGCACCACCCACGCTCCACCGGGCACTGCACCGCGTGAACCGGCCAACACGCGCAAGGTCTACATCAACGCATCGGCCAGGCGTGCAATGCCCTCGCGGCTGCGGCGCCAGGCCGGGCGCGTGCGCCACTGCTCCAGGTCCAGCTGGCGGGCGTTGGCCAGGTAATCCTGCTCGATCGCACGCAACCGCTGCACCACGCCCCGGTCATAGCAGAGCATGCCGATCTCGGCGTTGAGCGCGAACGAGCGGATGTCCAGGTTGATCGAGCCGACCAGTGCGATGTCCTCATCCATGCTCAGGTGCTTGGCATGCAGGAAGTGCGGGCGGTACAGCGCGATCTTGACCCCGCAGCGCAGCAGCTCCTCGAAATACGCCTCCTGCGCCCAGGCCGCCAGGACCTGGTTGTTGCTCTCCGACAGGATCAGCTGCACATCCACGCCGGACACCGCAGCGATGCGCAAGGCGCTGAGCAAGGCTTCGTCGGGGACGAAGTACGGCGTCACCAGCACCACCTTGCGGCGCGCCAGATGGATCACCGCGTTGATCGCATCGCGTGCATTCTCGAACGGATACGCCGGCCCGCTGGGCAGCAACTGCGTGGCGATGTTGGCCTCGCAGACCGGTGCGTCCGGCCACACGTCAAGGCGCTGCCCGGTTTCGGTAAACCAGTCGCTGGCGAACACCGCTTCCAGATGATTGACCACCGGCCCGCGCACGCGCGCCACCAGCTCGCGATTGGGCACGCCATCAATGAAGCCGGCCTCGGCCAGATTCTGCGAGCCGACGAAACCCACCTGGTTGTCGATCACCGCAATCTTGCGGTGGTTGCGCAGATCCATGCGCCCGCTGCGGCGCCAGCGCAGGCCGCCGGGCAACACCGCCAGCACGTCCACGCCAGCATCCTGCAGCCGCTTGCGGTAATGGCGCAGACCGCGCTTGGCACCCACCGCATCCAGCAGCACGCGGCAACGCACGCCGCGCGCACTGGCGCGTTGCAGCGCAGCGACCACCGCATCGCCCACCGCATCGTCGAACATCAGGTAATACAGCAGGTGCACGCGCTTTTGCGCCGTGTCGATCGCCGTGACCAGGGCCTGCAGCGATTGCGCGTAGTCGTCCAGCAACTCCACCGCATTGCCCAGCGTGGGCATGAAATCGCCCTGGCGTTCGATCAGCGGCACCACCTCGGCGCTGCTGGTGTCCGCCTGCGGGGTCCAGCGCAAGGCGTGCAGGGGCAGTTGCTGCTCGCGGATCACCTGCGAGGCGGTGGCCTGGCGTTCCACCCGCACCCGCGAGAGCCACGGATGCCCGAACAGCAGATACAGCGGCAGGCCGACCACCGGCACGAAGCCGATCAGCAGCAACCAGCTACGCGCTGCACCGGGCGTGGTGCGGGCCGGAATCCACAACAGCGCGGCCAGGCGAATCACCCAGTCCAGCGCCAGCAGCCAGGTCCCTTGCAACCAGTCAGGCAGCATCAGCAATCCGTTCTCAAGAAGGTTCCGATTCTGACCGCCCGGTGTGTGAACGCAACGGGGCGGGCGCGTCGATCGGCACGCAATAGCGAAACGGCCCGCCCTGCGCATCGGCCGGCTGCACGCGCTCGGCGCAGACCTGCCGCAGCGTCTGCACGAACGCCGACTGCGCGCGGGTGGGATGCCAGTCGCTGCGAAGCGTCATGCCGATCTGGCGGCGCAGTTGCGGCCCGGCGCGGCCGATCTCGCACAGCAACCCGGCGCGGCGCTCGAACAGGAACTGGTCGCGCGACATCAGCGTGAGCCAGTCGCCTTCCAGCAGCAGCCCGCGGATGGTCAGTTCCGCGCCGCATTCGATGCGCAGTGCCGGTGGCTCGATCCGCTGATCGCGAAACATGCGCTCCCAGCGCGCGCGCACCGGTGTGCCGGTGGTGGCGATCACCCAGGGATAGTCCAGCAGCTGCGCAAATGCATAGGCGCGCCCGGCCAGCGGGTGCCCGCTGCGCGCCACGATCACCGGCTCGTCGTCGAACAATGGCTCCTGCAGCACATCGCGCAGCGGCAACGGCTCGCGCAGCGCACCGATCAGCAGATCCAGCCCGCCCTCGCGCAGATGCGCCAGCAGCTCGGCATACGGGCCTTCGACCACGTTGACGCTGGCACCGGGATGCGCGCGCGCAAACCGCGCCAGGACCTGCGGCAGCAGGATCGCCCGCGCCAACGGCATCACCCCCAGCGCGATCCGGCCGGCATGCTGCGAGCGCAACCCGGCAACGTCGTCCAGGCCGGCGCGCAATTCGGCCAACGCCAGGCGCACCTGCCGCAACAGCCGCGTGGCCACCGGCGTGGCTTGCACGGTCTTGCCGCGACGCACCGTCAGCGGTACCTCGACCACATCGGCCAGCGACTGCACCGCGCGGTAGATCGCCGGCTGCGAGACCCCGGCGCGCGCCGCCGCCAGCGAATAACTCCCCGCCACATCCACCGCGACCAACGCCTGCAGCTGCCCCAGCGAAACCCGTCGCTCCAGGCCGGGGCGCGCCGGCAGCCGCAGCGCCCGCCGTGCCACCCGGATGCCGCGCCCCAGTTGCGCCAACGCCCGCTCGATGCGCGGCACCAGCAGCTGCGTGGCCTCGGTGGCGACCATGCCGCCCGGATGCCGCTCGAACAGGCGCGCGCCGAGCTGCTGTTCCAGCCGCGCCACCGCCTGCGTCAATGCCGGCTGCGACAGGTTCACCTGCGGCGCGGCCGCGCTGATGCTGCCCAGCCGATGCACCACGGCCAGGGCGTACAGATGGCGAAGGTTCGGCTCGGGAGTCGGCGGCATGCTCTAACTATAAGCAAAACCAATATGCATACCTCAAATGAATCTTGAGCCAGCAGGCGATCGCCGCACAGACTCGGCGCACTCCTAACGAGGATGGATGGATGAGCCAGGTCGTCACCCGGATCGAGCGCACCCCGCTGGCCATCGTCGACGGGCTTGCGCAGGCCGGGGTGGCCACCGTGCACGAGGCGCAGGGGCGCAGCGGCCTGCTGCATCATCGGCTGCGCCCGATCTACACCGGCTGCCGCATCGCCGGCACCGCCGTCACCGTGTCGATCCCGCCCGGCGACAACTGGATGATGCATGTGGCCATCGAGCAGTTGCAGCCCGGCGACGTGCTGGTGGTCGCGCCAACCAGCGCCTGTTGCGACGGCTACTTCGGCGATCTGCTGGCCACCTCGGCGCAGGCGCGCGGCTGCCGCGGGCTGGTCATCGATGCCGGGGTCCGCGATGTGCGCGACCTCACGGCGATGCAGTTTCCCGCCTGGAGCCGCGCGATCTGCGCGCAGGGCACCATCAAGGAGACGCTGGGTTCGGTCAATGTGCCGCTGGTCTGCGCCGACGCGCTGGTGCAACCGGGCGATGTGGTGGTGGCCGACGACGATGGCGTCTGCGTGGTGCCACGCGCCACCGCTGCCGCGGTGCTGGCCGAAGCGCAGGCGCGCGAAGCGCGCGAACTGCTCAAACGCGAGCGCCTGGCACGCGGCGAACTGGGCCTGGACATCTACGCCATGCGCGAACGCCTGGCGGCCAAGGGCCTGCGTTATGTCTGAGCAGGTACGCGCGATGTGGATGCGCGGCGGCACCTCCAAGGGCGGCTTTTTCCTGGCCGATGAGCTGCCGGGCGAGCGCGCCGCGCGCGATGCCTTCCTGCTGCGCGCCTACGGCTCGCCGGATGTCCGCCAGATCGACGGCATGGGCGGCGCCGACCCGCTGACCTCCAAGGTGGCGGTGGTGTCGCGCTCGGCGCGCGCCGATGCCGACGTGGACTATCTGTTCCTGCAGGTGTCGGTGGAACAGGCACAGGTCAGCGACGCGCAGAACTGCGGCAACATGCTGGCGGGGGTTGCGCCGTTCGCACTGGAACGCGGCCTGTTGCCGGCACGCGATGGCGAGACCGAGGTGCGCATCTTCATGCGCAACACCGGCACGCTGGCCACCGCCAGCGTGCAGACGCCCGGCGGCCAGGTGCGCTACGACGGCGACGCCCGCATCGACGGCGTGCCCGGCACCGCCGCACCGATTGCGCTGGCATTTGCCGACATCGCCGGCTCCTCGTGCGGCGCCTTGCTGCCCACCGGCAACCGTGCCGATCTCCTGGATGGCGTGCAGGTCACGCTGATCGACAACGGCATGCCCTGCGTGGTGCTGCGCGCCAGCGATCTTGGCATCAGTGGCTACGAAGACCGCAGCACGCTCGATGCCGACGACGCGCTGAAAAGCCGCCTGCAATCGCTTCGTCTACAGGCCGGCCCGTTGATGCGGCTGGGCGATGTTGCCGAGGCCACCGTGCCGAAGATGATGCTGGTCGCCGCCCCGCGCCACGGCGGCGCGATCAGCGTGCGCTCGTTCATTCCGCACCGCTGCCATGCCTCGATCGGCGTACTCGGCGCGGTCACCGTGGCCACCGCCTGCCTGCTGCCCGGTTCGCCCGCCCATGCGCTGGCGCAGCTGCCCGGCGGCAGCACGCAGCAGCTGGAGGTCGAACATCCCAGCGGTGCGAGCAGCTGCGTCATCACCGTAGACGCACGCGGCGAGGTGGTGCGTGCCGCGGTGCTGCGCACCGCACGCAAACTGTTCGATGGGCAGCTGTATGGCTGAGCGGATGGATGCGCCAGCGGGCTGGATCGATGGCCATCGCCAGTGCCAGGCCCGCTCCCTGCGCCTGCCTTGCGGCGTGGCCGGCACCACCTGCCACAACGACCTGCGGCTGAGCATCCATGCGCGGACCGCAACCTACGTGGGCACCTGCAGGTTCCGCGCGCCGTGTGGGTCAGCCTCCCGCGCACGTGGTCGTTTGCTCCCTGATCCCGCCGCCCCGAGAAGACCCCTGCCATGATCATCGACTGCCACGGCCACTACACCACCGCGCCCGCGGCGCATGACGCCTTCCGCAAGGCGCAGATCGCGCACTACGACGACCCGGCCCTGCCCGCGCCGGTGTATCCGTCCATCTCCGACGACGCATTGCGCGAAAGCATCGAGCAGCACCAGCTGCGCCTGCTGCGCGAGCGCGGTGCGGACATGACGATTTTTTCGCCACGCGCCAGCACCATGGCGCACCATATCGGCAATGAGGCGGTCAGCCAGGTGTGGACGCGCCACTGCAACGACCTGATCGCGCGGGTGGTGCAGCTGTATCCGCACACCTTCATCGGCGTGTGCCAGCTGCCGCAGTCGCCGGGCGTGCCGATCGCCCAATCGATCGCCGAGCTGGAACGTTGCGTCACCGAACTCGGGTTTGTCGGCTGCAACCTCAACCCCGACCCGTCCGGCGGCCACTGGAACGGCATGCCATTGACCGATCGCGCGTGGTATCCGTTCTTCGAGAAAATGGTCGAGCTCGACGTGCCGGCGATGGTGCATGTGTCGGGCAGCTGCAATGCCAACTTTCACGCCACCGGTGCGCATTATCTCAACGCCGATACCACCGCGTTCATGCAGTTTCTCGAAGGCGACCTGTTCGCCGATTTCCCGGACCTGCGCTTCATCATCCCGCACGGTGGCGGCGCGGTGCCGTATCACTGGGGCCGCTTCCGCGGCCTGGCCGACATGCTCGGCAAGCCGCCACTGTCCACGCATGTGATGCGCAATGTGTTCTTCGATACCTGCGTGTATCACCAGCCCGGCATCGACCTGCTGTTCGAGGTCATCGACATCGACAACATCCTATTCGGCTCAGAGATGGTGGGCGCGGTGCGCGGCATCGACCCGCAGACCAGCCAGTATTTCGACGACACCAAGCGCTATATCGATGCCTTGGCGATGTCCGACGCCGACAGGCGCAAGGTGTTCGAAGGCAATGCGCGGCGGGTGTATCCGCGGCTGGATGCGCAGTTGCGCGCGCGCGGGCTGTAGCGGTGTTCCCTTCTCCCATCGGGAAAAAAAGGTGCCCGCAGGGGCGGATGAGGGGCGCCTCGGAGAGCAGTCACCGCCTGCGACGTCAAACGCGTCGCCACGCGCCGTCAGAAGTAAAACACCGACTGCTTCGCCTCGAACTGCAAACTACTAACGGTGCGTGCAATCGGAAAAACGACGTCTCGCTCCCTTCTCCCATCGGGAGAAGGTGCCCCGCAGGGGCGGATGAGGGTAGTGCAAAGCCTCTGCTGCGAGTGGCTTCGCCCCGTCGTACCCTCACCCCAACCCCTCTCCCGGAGGGAGAGGGGTATGCACGCTGGATAAGGGACGTGTAATCGGAAAAATCATCGATACCCGTCAAGAACACCGCGATCGATTTCCACAAACGCAAACACCCGCCTTGCGGCGGGTGTTTGCTGGATGCAGATCGGTAATCGGTGGATTACTTGATCTTGCCTTCCTTGTACATCACGTGCTTACGCACGACCGGGTCGTATTTCATCATTTCCATCTTCCCCGGAGTGTTCTTCTTGTTCTTGTCCGTGGTGTAGAAGTGGCCGGTAGCGGCCGAGGAAATCATACGAATCTTGTCACGCTTGCCTTTTGCCATGACTGCTTACTCCTCAGACCTTTTCGCCGCGCGCACGCAGCTCTTTCAGAACGGCATCAATCCCGTTCTTGTCGATGGTGCGCAATGCATGCGCGGAGACACGGAGCTTCACCCAACGGTTCTCGCTGGCGACCCAGAAGCGGCGCTCATGCAGGTTGGGCAGGAAGCGACGACGGGTTCTGTTGTTTGCGTGGGAGACGTTGTTACCCGTCTGCACACGCTTGCCGGACACTTGGCATACGCGGGACATTACGCACCTCGATAAATGAATTGCCACCCATAGCCTGGGGAGCGGCGGCCCCGACAGCATCAAGCTGCCACGCAACGTTGGGAATCAAGAACTTACGCTGGGAACAAGCCGGCAACCCCATCGCGCTGGGTGCCGCCATCCGGAGCGATCCGGGCACAGCGAGCCGCGCATTATGCACGGCAATTCCTTGTGCCGCAAGCACTTAGCCTGCACCACCGTTGTGTGCCGCCTGGCGCCCGGCACCCCTTGCCTATCCACCGCTGACTGAGGCTGCGGCCATTCGGATCCCGGCAGACGCGCCTGCCGGGATCGTGTCACGTCTCAACCAACCGCCTTCGTTGCAAGCCGCCCCGGCCGCTCGCGGTGCAGCCAGCGATACAGCACCGGCAGCACCAGCAAGGTCAGCAGGGTGGACGAGACGATGCCGCCGATCACCACCGTGGCCAGCGGGCGCTGCACCTCGGCCCCGGCGCCGACGTTGAAAGCCATCGGCACGAAGCCCAGCGCGGCCACCAGCGCGGTCATCAGCACCGGGCGCAGACGGCTCAGCGCGCCTTCGCGCAGTGCCTGCTCCAGCGACAGGCCCTCGGCCCGCAGGCTGCGCACGAAGGCGATCATCACCAGGCCGTTGAGCACCGCCACCCCCGACAGCGCGATGAAGCCGACGCCGGCGGAGATCGACAAGGCCAGGCCGCGCAGCGCCAAGGCCACCACACCGCCGGTCAATGCCAGCGGCACGCCGCTGAACACCACCAGCGCATCGCGCAGCGAGCCGAACGACCAGTACAGCAGCGCGAAGATCAGCAGCAAGGTCCCCGGCACCACCCAGGCCAGGCCCTGGCCGGCGGAGATCAGTTGCTCGAAGGTACCGCCGTAGCCGATCCAGTAGCCGGTGGGCAGCACCACCTCGGCCCGCACGCGCTGCTGCACCTCGGCGACGAATCCGCCCAGGTCGCGGTCGCGCACGTTGGCGGTGATCACGATGCGGCGCTTGCCGTCCTCGCGATTGATCTGGTTGGGCCCGAGCACGGTGTCGACCCTGGCGACTTCGCGCAGCGGCACCGTGGTCGGTTCGCCACTGCGCCAACCGGCCGCGCGACTGGACTCGTCGGCATCGGCGCGCTCGCCATCGCCGCGCAGCGGAATCGGCAGATCGGCCAACGCCGTCGGGTCCTGCCGCAGCCCTTCCGGCAGCCGCACCACGATGTCGAACCGGCGGTCGCCTTCGAACAGCTGCCCGGCCGCCTGCCCACCCACCGCCGCCGCCACCGTGTCCTGGACCACGCCGGGATTGAGCCCGTACCCGGCCAGCGCGGCGCGATCGGGCACCACTGCCAGCATCGGCAGGCCGGTGGCCTGCTCCAGGCTCACGTCGGCCGCACCCGGCACCGTGCTGGCGACTTCCTGCACGCGTTGCCCCAGGGTGACCAGCGTGTCCAGGTCATCGCCGTAGACCTTGATCGCCACGTCCGCCCGCACGCCGGAAATCAGCTCGTTCATGCGCATCTGGATCGGCTGGGTGAACTCGTAGTTGTTGCCGGGCAGCTGCTTCACTGCCTGCTCGATCTCGGCCACCAGTTTCGCCTTGGGCTTGCGCGGATCCGGCCATCGCTCGCGCGGATGCATGATCAGGAACGTATCGGCCACCGACGGCGGCATCGGATCGGTGGCCACTTCGGCGGTGCCGAGCTTGCCGAACACATGCGCCACTTCCGGAAACTGCTTGATGCGTTTTTCCAGCGTGGATTGCATGGTGATGGCCTGTTCCAGGCTGGTGCCGGGAATGCGCAAGGCGTGCAGCGCGATATCGCCCTCGTCCAGGTTCGGGATGAACTCGCTGCCCAGGCGCGTGGCCAGGACCGCGCACAGCGCCACCGCCGCCAACGCACCGAGACCGACCCAACGGCCGTGACGCAGCGCGCGATCCAGCAACGGCGCATACACGCCGCGCGCCCAGCGCATCGCGCGGTTTTCGTGCTCGGCCACCTTGCCGCCGAGCAACAAGGCGATCGCCGCCGGCACGAAGGTCAACGACAGCAGCATCGCGCCGGTCAGCGCCAGCACCACGGTGATCGCCATCGGGTGGAACATCTTGCCTTCGATACCGGTCAGCGCGAACACCGGCAGGTACACCGCGGTGATGATGCCCAGACCGAACAGGCTGGGACGGATCACCTCGGCAGTGGCCTCGGCGGTCAGTTCGAAACGCTCATCGCGCTCGAGCACCCGCCCCAGGCGCAGCTGCGCCTGGCCGAAGCGGCGCAGGCAGTTCTCCACGATGATCACCGCGCCATCGACGATCAAGCCGAAATCCAGCGCGCCCAGGCTCATCAGGTTGCCGGACACGCCACCGCGCACCATGCCGGTGAGGGTGAACAACATCGCCAACGGAATCACCGCCGCGGTGATCAGGGCCGCGCGCACGTTGCCCAGCAACAGGAACAGCACCACGATCACCAGCAACGCGCCTTCGACCAGGTTCTTGGCGACGGTGACGATGGTGCGGTCCACCAGTGCGGTGCGATCGTAGACCGGCACCGCCTGCACGCCGGCCGGCAGACTGGCATTGGCCACTTCCAGCCGCTGCGCTGCGGCCTGCGCCACGGTGCGGCTATTGGCACCGACCAGCATAAACACCGTGCCGAGCACCACTTCGCTGCCGTCCTGGGTGGCCGCACCGGTACGCAACTCGCGGCCCTCGCCAACCTGCGCCACATCGCGCACCCGGATCGGCACACCCTCGCGTCGATCCAGCACGATCGCGCCGATCTGGGCGATGTCATCCACCTGCCCCGGCACCCGCACCAGGAACTGCTGGCCGTTGCGTTCGATATAGCCGGCGCCGATGTTGCGATTGTTCGCGTCCACCGCGCGCGCCACATCGTCCAGCGTGAAGCCCAGTGCGACCAGGCGTGCCGGATCCGGGGTGATATGGATCTGCCGCGCATAGCCGCCGATGGTGTTGACCTCGGTCACGCCGGGCACGTTGCGCAACTGTGGGCGCACCACCCAATCCTGCAGGGTGCGTAGATCGGTGGCCGTCCACGCACTGCCATCGGGTTTGCGCGCATTCGGTTTGGCTTCCACCGTGTACATGAATATCTCGCCCAGGCCGGTGGCGATCGGCCCCAGCTGCGGCTCCAGGTCGGCCGGCAGTTGCGACTTGACCTGCTGCAGCCGCTCGGCCACCTGCTGCCGCGCAAAGTACAGATCGGTGCCATCGGCAAACACGGCGGTGACCTGCGACAAGCCGTAGCGCGACAACGAGCGCGTGGACTCCAGCCCCGGCAATCCTGCCAGCACCGTCTCCAGCGGGAACGTCACCCGCTGCTCCGACTCCAACGGCGAATACCCCGGCGCGGCCGTATTGACCTGCACCTGCACATTGGTGATGTCGGGCGTGGCATCGATCGGCAGGCGCGAAAAACTCCACGCGCCGATCGCAACCAACACCGCCGTCAACGCCAGCATCAGCCACCGCTGCGCGATCGCGAACCGGATGATGTTAGTGAGCATGACGCGCACCTCCGCGCACACTCGGCGCAACGGCGTGCGCAGCCACGCCGATCAGTGCATGCGTACGCACGCACGGCGCTTGTGCAATCGCAGCGGGTGGCCGGCGGCCGGCGGCACTGCAGCCAGGATCCCGACCTCCGCCAACATCGCGGTCGCCCCCGGCGCATCCAACCTCTGCCGCGCAGATTCTCACGCTGTTGCTGGTGTGATCGCCCGCGCCGCGACCGCGTCGATGCCGTAAAACGCGTGTCGCTGAAGCATGGAAGCGCTGTTCGCACGCCCATGCGTGCGGCCGAGGAAGAAGCAAGCCGTAAACGCAGCGATCAATGATCATGCGAGGCCCCCGACTTTTCGATGTCGGCCTTGACCAGATAGCTCTGCTCCACCACCACCGCATCCCCCAACGCCAGACCGGACACCACCTGCACCTGCTGCGCATCGCGCGCGCCCAGTGTCACCGGCCGCACCTCGTACACATCGCCAACCCGCACGAACACCACCTCCCAGTCGCGGAACTGCTGCAAGGCCCCCACCGGCACCACCATCGCCGCCGGCTGCTGCGCCACCGTCACCCGCGCCTTCACTGCAGAGCCCGGCCGCCATAAGCCGTCGCTGTTGCGCAGCACCGCGCGCGCCACCGTGCTCTGACTGGCCGTGGCCGTGCCCGGCAACACGCGCTCCAGCGTGGTCTGCGCCACCACGCCATCGCTGATGCGCGTCACCGTCACCGGTGCGCCGGCAGTGATGTGCCCGGCATCGGCGCCGAAGATGTGCAGATCCACCCACAGGCTCGACAGGTCGGCGATCTCGAACAGCGCCTGGCCTTCGCTGGCGTTGCTGCCCAGGCTGGCGTTGCGGGCGAGCACGGTGCCGCTGATCGGCGCGCTGACCGGATACGTGGTCAGGCTCAGATTGCTCTCCACCGTGGCCAGGACCTGGCCGGCGCGCACCTGGTCGCCGACGTTGACGCGCAGGCTGCGCACCGGCCCGGGAAAGCGCGCGGTGGCCTGCGCCTGCGCACCTTCTGCCGGCGTCAGCAGGCCCTGCACCTCGTGCTGGTCGGCGATGCTGCCGGGACCGACCGGCGCGACCCGGATGCCGGCGTCCTGCGCGATCTTCGCCGCGATGGTGGTGCGGCCTTCATAGCTGGGATAGGCCCAGCGACGCGGCTTGCCCTGCACGGTGGCGCGCACTTCCACGTCGAACGAATGCGGCTCGCCGACCGTGCTGTCGGCCAGCAGGCTGCCGTCGTCGCGCGCGCGCAATCGATGCACTTCGTGGACGCCGCCGAGCCGGGTCAAACGCACTTCGACAGTGCCGGCGCCGGGCGGCAAGGGCTTGCCGTCGTGGTACAGCCAGGCGCGATAGGTCGGCGGCGTGCCGTCTTCAGCAATCGCCAGCTCCACGCTGTCGCCGTCCTGGCGCAGCAGGCGCCCACCGTGCGCGCCTTTTTCGGCGTCTTCGCCATGTGCGTCGGCCTCGCCCTCGGCACCGGGCGTTGCATGGTCATGTGCTTCTTCGCCGTTGCGGCCGCAGCCGCCCAGCAGCAGCGCCAGCAACAGCGGCGCGATCAGAAAACGTGTCATCGAAGAACATCCTGGTGGGCACCGACGCGCTGCGCCGGGCGAACGAACGAAGAAGGGGTACGCCGGACGCTCTGGCTGCGCGGTGGGCGCGGGCATCACCTGGCGACTGCTGGATGCCGGCGCGATTGCGAACGTCGATACCGATCCCGGCGCAGCAGATCCCGGCGCACACGGGCAGGCAGGGCGAAAACGCACAGCGGACGTCGCGCTCATGGCCGCACCTGCGCAGCGTTGTCGACCACGAATGGCTGCCCGGTCAGGCGCTGGATCTCGATCAATGCGCTCTGCGCTTCCAGCGCCGCCGCCAGCTGCTGCTGGCGTGCATCGCTGCGCTGCGCCTGCAACTGCGCCCAGTCCAGATAACTGGTGGCGCCGGCGCGGTACGCGCGCTCGGCGGCGGCATCGGCACGCGCAAGTGCGGGCAGCACATCGCTGCGCATACGCGCCACTTCCAGCTGCGCGGCGCGGTAGCGGCCATGCGCGTCGGCCAGCGTGGCGTAGAGCGTCAGTGCCTGCGATTGGCGTTCGATCTCCAGCAACGACAGCTCCGCCTCGGCGGCGCGGATCTCCGGTTGCGCACGCGCGGCGCTGCCCAGCGCTAGCGAGACGCTGCCCAGCAGTGCGGTGGCATCGTTGGCTTCGAGCCGGCGCACGCCCACCTGCCAGTCCAGATCCGGGCGCGCCTGGCTGCGTGCCAGCCGCACCCGTGCCTCGCGCACGCGCTGCTCACCGTTCAAGCGCGCCAGTTCGGGAGTGGCATCGAGCAGTTGCGCCAGCACCTCGAACTCGGGAATCGCCGGCAGCTGCAGCGGGTCGCCGGTGACCTCGCCGAAGTCCGGCGTGCGCTGCCCCCACAACACCGCCAGCTGGCGGCGTGCGGCCAGCAGCTCCTGCTGCGCGCGATCGCGCTCCAGTTCCGCGCGCGCCTGCAGGGCCTGGGCGGTCAGCAGCACCGATTCAGGCGAGGCGCCGGCCTGCAGCCGCTGGCGCGCGGCACTGACGGTGCGCTGCCGCTGCGCCAGCGTTTCCAGCGCAACTGCCTGCCGCTGCGCGGCCATGCCGATGGCCAGATAGCGCCGCGCCACTTCGGCCAGCACATCCAGGCGCGCCAGCGCGCGTTGCGGGGCCAGTGCGTCGATGCGTGCCTGGGCCAGGGTGCGGCGTGCGTCCAGCTTGCCGCCGCGTTCCAGCACGCCAGCCAGGGTAACGGTGAGTTCGGCCTGGTCCAGCGCGCGGGTCGGGCCGGTGCCGAACACGTTTTCCAGTTCGGCGCCGATGCGCAACGGCGGACGCAGCGCGTCGCGCTCGGCCTCGGCGGTGAGGACCGCGCGCTGGCCATCGGCCAGGCGCAGGTCTGGGTGCTGCCGGGCGACGCGCGCGATGGCGTCGTCCAGGGTCAGCACGGGTTTGGGCGGTGCGTCCTGCGCCATGGCGCACGGCACGACCGCGAAGACGGCCAGTGCCGTCAGTCGCAACCACATGAGGGTGTCTCCGGAATCGGGATCGATGGACAGGCCGGCAGCCGCCGGCGATGCATCAGGCCGCGATCGGGGGACGCAATCCGGTCTCGCTCAGGTGCGAGCGGTAGTACGCGAACACGGCCACGGGTTGGGCCTGCGCGTGCGTGGACAGCGGCAGCCAGGCCAGCGCCGGCAATACCGCCGGATTCTGGCCGTGGCAGTAGCCGCTATGCATCAGGGCGTGCATCAGGCCGGCCCCGTCGCGCTCGCCGGCATCGCCTTCGTCGGCGCCGTCATGGCCATGCGGCGCGGTGTCTTCCAGGTGCATCTGGTCGTGCGCCAGTGCATGCACATCGCCCAGCGCGCAAGCCACCGGTGCGACCAGCACGCCCATGACCAGCACCGCCAACGCCATCAGGCGCAGCAAGGGGTGCAACAGGCGGGCGCGGTGAAGCAGCATGGGCGCAGCGTATCGGGGCGGGTGCAGTTACACAATCGCATGGGCGGCCCGGGCACGCACCGGCACGGCAGCGCGGTAGGAGCGGACCTGGGC
>NZ_QEZG01000051.1:0-80219 GCF_003993495.1 Xanthomonas sp. BRIP62418 | reverse complement strand
GGGTCGGGGTCGGACCAATGGCATCACGCCGGGATGCCGGCTGCACGCACACAGCGTGTGGATGGCCGGTCGCCGGCAGCGGTCACCTGGATGTTCCAGGCCGCGGCGGTGCCAGGGTCGGGACGGGCGTCGCGGCCGGGTCCGCTCCTACGTGGAGCGGACCGTTGTGCAGGATCAGGGGGCGGCGGCGTTTGGCCTGGCGGCGGCCGGGCGTGACTTGCTCTCGGCGATGAAGGCGCGCACCTGCTGCTCCAGCACCGGCAAGGTCACCGACCCCTGCTTCAGCACCGCGTCGTGGAAGGCCTTGATGTCGAAGCGGTCGCCCAGTTCTTTCTCAGCCTCGGCACGCAGCTTGACGATGGTGATCTCGCCCAGCTTGTAGCTCAGCGCCTGGCCGGGCCAGGAGATGTAGCGGTCCACCTCGGTGGTGACCTCGTGCTCGCTCAGCGCAGTGCGGTCGCGCAGGTAGGCCAGCGCCTGCTCACGGCTCCAGCCGTCGTGGTGCACGCCGGTGTCGATCACCAGCCGGCAGGCGCGCCACATCTCGTAGGTGAGCCGGCCGAATTCCTCGTACGGGGTCTCGTAGATGCCCATCTCCTGGCCGAGCTTCTCGGTGTACAGCGCCCAGCCTTCGCCATAGGCGGAGATGTAGTTTTCGCGGCGGAACGCCGGTTGGTCGCCCTGCTCCAGCGCCAGTGAGCCCTGCAGCGAATGCCCGGGCGAGGATTCGTGCAAGGTCAGCGCCGGCAGGTTGTACAACGGCCGCGACGGCAGGTTGTAGGTGTTGACCCAGTAAGTGGTGGCACCACCGCGGCCGGCGGTCCAGAACGGGGCGATATCGTCCGGCACCGGCTTGATGGTGAAGCGCCCGCGCGGCAGCGTGCCGATGAACCTGCCGACCTGCCCGTCCACGCGCTTGGAGATCCACGCGGCGCGATCGAGCAGTTCCTGCGGGGTCTTGGCGTAGAACTGCGGGTCGGTGCGCAGGAAGCTCAGGAACTGCGCGAAGCTGCCCTTGAAACCGACCTGCCGGATGATCGCGTCCATCTGCGCCTGGATGCGTGCCACCTCATCCAGGCCGATCTGGTGGATCTGCTCCGGGGTCAGTTCCAGCGTGGTGTATTCGCGGATCTGCTGGCGATAGAACGCCTTGCCGTCGGGCAGCGCTTCGGCCGCCAGCGTGGTGCGCGCCTTGGGCATGTACTCGTTGCGGAAAAAGCCCAGCAGCTTGGCGTAGGCCGGCAGTACCGCCGTGCTGAGCGCGGCCTTGGCCTGCTCGCGCAACTGCGCCTGTTCGGCGGCGGGGATCTGCGCCGGCAGCTGCTTGAACGGGGCGTAGAAGCTGGATACGGTGGGATCCTTGACATCGGCCACGGTGGCGATGGAAACGTCGCGGCCATCCAGCACCGCGCGCGGCACGCTGAACCCGCGCGCCAGGCCGGCGCGCATGTTGGCGGTCTGCTGGTCGAAGTAGCGCGGCACATCGTTCAGGCGCGCGATATAGGCGCGGTACTCGGCAGCAGTCTTCATCGGCCGCTGCGCCATGAAGCCCAGGTTGGACCAGAACGAGCTGTCCGAGTTGAACGGCATCTCGTACAGGCGCAGGCGCACTTCGGCGGCGAGGTTTTCCACCTGCGGGCGGTAGATGGCGTAGTTGACCTGGTTGCTGGGCGAGAGCTGTTTCGGGTCGATGCCGTCGAGCTGCTTGAGCACGTCGTCCCATACCGCCAGGCGCGCCTGCTGCGCGGCCGGGCCGACATCGGGCAGATGGGTGTTGTCGCCGGTGGTGTCGCTGTCTTCGTCGGCCTGGCCGGTCTCGGCCTGGCGCCAGCGCCACTCTTTCTCGTAGATGGCGCGGAAGCGCGCATCGGCGGGGCGCTCGGTGGTCAGCGTGGCAGGCGCCACTGGTGCCGGTGCGGCGGCCTGCGCCGAGGTGGCGGCGAAGCTTGCGCCCAGCAGGGCGAGCGAAAGTGCGGCGGCGAGAGGAGATGTCACGTGCGGGCGGCCTGCGTTCGGATCGAACGTTCGATCATGGCAGCCCGGACGGCAGCTGCCATGGGCCGGAAGTCCCAGCGCGGGGATTGGGGGACGAATGCGCGCGGCCGGACGGGCCGACCGTTTCAGCCTGCCTTGCGCACCACCACCAGATGCCGCTCGCCCTCCAGGCCGGGCACCTGCAGCGGATGCACCTCGGCCATCGTCCAGCCGGGGGGCAGCGCGGCGATCTCGTCGTGCGGGTAGATGCCCTTCATCGCCAGCAGGCTGCCGCCCGGGCGCAGCAGGTGACCGCCGACCTCAATGATGCCGGCCAGCGTATCCAGCGCCCGCGCGGTGAGGTGGTCGTAGGCGGCCGGTTCGTCCAGCGCTTCGGCGCGCGACTCGGCCACGCGTGCGTTGCCCAGCGCCAGCTGGCGCAGCGCCTCGCGCATGAAGCGCGCCTTCTTGCCGTTGCTTTCCACCAGGGTCACCTGCAGCTGCGGGCGGGTGATCGCCAGCGGGATGCCGGGCAGGCCGGGGCCGGTGCCCAGGTCGGCCAAGGTGCCGCTGGCGATGTAGGGCTGCATGGCCAGCGAATCGAGCAGATGGCGGGTGACCATCTCGCGCGGGTCGCGCACGGCGGTGAGGTTGTAGGTCTTGTTCCAACGCACCAGCAGCGTCAGATAGCGCAACAACGGCGCGGCAAAGTCCGCATCCAGGGATTGGGCCTGCAGGCCATGCGCCAGTGCGGCGGCTACATCGGGGGCAAGTGCGGCATCGTTCATGCCGCGATTATCGCAGCTGGCCGGCGTGCAGGTGCACGCGTACCGCGCATGGTGGCGATACGCGGCGCGTGGGCAGGAAGCTGGCGTACTTGAACCTGCCCAGCACACATGTCCAGGTCTGGCGATGCCGCAGGGCCTGCAGCCACGCCAGCGGCGGCTGCACCGGCGCATGCGCATCCCTGTGGGCAGGATCAACCGCCGCGGTGGCACACCCCGTGTCCGTCATCTGCCGTCTGCCGTCCGCCATCTGCCATCTGCCATCTGCCATCTGCCATCTGCCATCGGTCGATAGTCGATGGTCGATGGTCGATGGTCGATGGTGCGCGCGAGCCTGCGCCGGCAGCCACGGCAGTGCCGCTGCCATCGAACGGACATCCGCCCGTCGCACCATGGTCGCGTCCGCCTGATTGCGTGTTGTGTCCATGTCCTTGATCGCCCCATCCTCCGCATCGCCCCTGCCCGGCCCCGGCGACGCCCCTGCCGCCGTGGATCACGGCCGGCGCCGTCTTCTCATCGCTGGCGCCGGGCTGGCGGCCGCCGGACTGCTCAGCCCGTTCGCACGTGCCGGCGGCAGCCCGGACCCGTTCACCCTGGGCGTGGCCGCCGGCGACCCTTTGGCCGACGGCTTCGTCATCTGGACCCGGCTGGCGCCGCGCCCGCTGGAGCCGGATGGACGCGGTGGATTGAGCGCCCCGGTGCAGGTGCGCTGGCAGGTGGCCAGCGACCCGGGCATGCGCCGCATCGTGCGCCAGGGGCAGACCGTGGCCAGCCCGGAATGGGGCCACGCGGTGCATGTGGAGCTGGCCGGCCTGGCCGCCGATCGCCCGTACTGGTACTGCTTCCAGGCGCTGGGCGCGCGTAGCCCCGTCGGCAGCGCGCGCACCTTGCCGGCGCCGCACCAGTTGCCGGATGCGGCGCGACTGGGCTTTGTGTCGTGTTCGCACTGGGAGCAGGGCTATTTCAGCGCCTACCGCCACCTGGCCGCCGAACAGCCGGACCTGGTGTTCTTCCTCGGCGATTACATCTACGAATATAGCAACCGCGGCGAGGCGGCGAAGAAGATCGTGCGCCAGCACGGCAGCGGCGAGTGCCTGGATCTGGCCGGCTACCGCAACCGCTACGCGCTGTACCGCACCGACCCCGACCTGCAGGCGCTGCACGCCGGCAGCGCCTGCGTGGCGACCTGGGACGACCACGAGGTGCAGAACGATTACGCCAATCGCTGGTCGCAGGACCCTTCGATTGCGGTCGACAGCTTCCTGGCCCGACGCGCGGCCGCCTACCGCGCCTTTTACGAACACTTTCCGCTGCGCGCAGCCAGCCGCCCGCATGGCGCCAACATGCGCATCTACCGGGCGCTGGACTACGGCCAGCTGGCGCGCTTCTACGTGCTCGATGGGCGCCAGTACCGCAGCGAACAACCCTGCCCGCAGGCCAACGGCTGGCGCGGCGGCCACGTGGTGGACGCCAGCTGCCGCGAACGCACCGACCCACGCCGCAGCATGCTTGGCTGGGAACAGGAGCGCTGGCTGCATGGCGCCTTCGCACGATCGCCCGCGCGCTGGAACGTGATCGCGCAGGATCTGCTGGTGGCACCGCTGAACCAGCATGGCCGCGACGGCGTATTCGGCCACTGGACCGACGGCTGGGACGGCTACCCGGCCACGCGCACCCGCATGCTCGACGCAATCGCCAAGACCCGGCTGCGCAATCCGGTGTTCTGGGGCGGCGACATCCACTCGTACTGGGTGAACGACCTGAAGAAAGATCCGGCCGACCCGGACTCAGCGACGCTGGCCACCGAATTCGTCGGCACCTCGATCACCTCCGACGGCCAGAGCAACGCCGAACTGCACGCCACCATGGCGCTCAATCCGCATGTGCACTACGCCGAAGGCGAAACCCGCGGCTATGTCTCGGTGACGCTGACGCCGGGGCGGATGGAAACCCGCCTGCAAGGCATCTCCGACCGCCGCGACCGCGATGCCACGGTCTCGACGTTGAAACGCTTCGTGGTCGAAGACGGCAAGGCCGGCGCAGTGGAGGCATGAGCCTGCGGTGTGCTGCGGAGCATGGCAACGGCATGCGCCACCCATCCGCCACGGCAGCCCTGCGCCGAGCTTCCACGACAGCGGCAGCACGCGTGAACCGCCATTCCACGCCCTCGCCACGCACCCCATCACCTGCGTGCTGCGCAACGAGGTGACGGCCTCTCGCCGCCTGGCCTGCTGCGTCATGCAGCGCCATGGACACGCCCCGGTAAGACAGCGGCGCTATATCTGGATGCCCGCTGCCAGACGCATCGAGGATGCCATGCCCACCGCCGATCCCGCCCGCCGCCGCGTGTTGCAAGGTTTGGGTGCCGGTTTGTTGCTGCCGGCCACTACCGCTTGGTCCACGCGCAGCCTGGCTGCGCCGTCCGGGCGGCCGCTGATCACCGATGGAGTGCAGAGCGGCGATGTCGTGGATGGCCGGGCCATGCTGTGGAGCCGCTGTGATCGGCCGGCGCGGCTACGGGTGGAATGGGATACGCGCCCGAGCCTGCGGCAGGCGCGTCGCGTGGATGGGCCGGTGGCCTTGCCGGCGCACGATTTCACTGCGCGGGTGGATCTGGGCGCGTTGCCGCGCGATCAGGACATCTTCTACCGGGTGCGTTTCGAAGATGCCGACAACGGCGCCTTGAGCGCGCCGGTGCATGGCCATCTGCGCAGTGCGCCGCAGGCACGTGGCGATGTGCGCTTTGTCTGGAGCGGCGACACCGTCGGCCAGGGCTTCGGCATCAATCCGGACATCGGCGGCATGCGCATCTACAGCGCGATGCGCGAGCGCAACCCGGACTTCTTCCTGCACAGCGGCGACACCATCTATGCCGACGGCCCCGTCCCGGCCGAGCTGGTCGTCGAAGAAGGCAGGCGCTGGCGCAACCTCACCACCGCGGCCAAGAGCAAGGTGGCCGAAACGCTGGACGAATTCCGCGGCAATTACCGCTACAACCTGCTCGATGAGCATGTGCGCCGCTTCAATGCCGAGGTCGCACAGCTCTGGCAATGGGACGATCACGAAACCACCAACAACTGGTCGCCCGGCAAGCAGCTGGACGCGCGCTATCAGGTGCGCGATATCCGGATGCTGGCCGGTCGTGCGCGCCAGGCATTCCTGGAATACGCACCGATGCGCGGCGTGCGTGCCGATGGCGACGGTCGCATCTACCGCAAGATCAGTTACGGCCCGCTGCTGGATGTGTTCGTGCTGGACATGCGCAGCTATCGCGGCGCCAACAGCGACAACCTGCAGCCGCAGCCGGGCGCGGACGCAGCGTTTCTCGGTACGCAGCAGCTGGCCTGGCTGCAGCGCGAACTGGCCGGTTCACGCGCGCAATGGAAGGTGATCGCCGCCGACATGCCGATCGGCCTGCAGGTCCCCGATGGGCAGGACGCAGCGGGCCGCGCGCGCTGGGAGGCGGTCGCCAACGGCGATCCGGGCGTGCCGCGTGGGCGCGAACAGGAGATCGCCACGCTGCTGCGTTTCATCAGCACAGCGCGCATTCGCAACACGCTGTGGCTGACCGCCGATGTGCATTATTGCGCGGCGCATTACTACCACCCGGACCGCGCGGCGTTCCAGCAGTTCGAGCCGTTCTGGGAATTCGTGGCCGGCCCGCTCAATGCCGGCAGCTTCGGCCCCAATGCCCTCGATGCCACGTTCGGGCCGACGGTGATCTTCCAGAAAGCCCCGCCGGCGCCGAACCTGTCGCCGCTGGCAGGATTTCAATTCTTTGGCGAAGTGGAGATCGATGCGCGCACCGGCGTGCTGACGGTGACCTTGCGCGATCTGGACGGGGTGGCGCAGTTCCGTCAGCCAATCCTGCCGCATGCCGCGGCGTGGCCGGAACCTGCCTGAGACAGTGGTCGGGCCGCCACGGCACAGATCCACGGCCTGCACGTGCTGCAGCCCGATCAAGACAACGCGCTGGCGCTGCGGTGCAGAGATGCAGTGCGTTGATCGCCGCGCCTAGTCGGCCGGCAATGGATGGAACGCCAGTGCGGCGCGGCAGTCCGGCGCCGCCCACCACTCGTGCAGCCGCCAGTGTGCGGCCTGGCCCAGCGCCGGGTCGCACCATTGCAACTGCAATGCGCCGTCGGGTGCCACCGCGTAGGCGAGCCGATGCAGGCCGAACGACAGACCATGCCCATACGCCTTGAGCAGCGCTTCCTTGGCGCACCACAGGCGGAAAAACAGCGCCTGCTGCGCGTCCGGCTCCAGCCCGGCCAGCAGTGCGATCTCGTCGGCATGGAAGAATCGCTGCGCGATCTCCAGCAGCCGCGGGCGCGCGCGGATGCGTTCCAGGTCCACGCCCAGCCGCACGCGGTTGCCCAGGCCGACCAACAGATAATCGCCACTATGGCTCCAGCCGGCGTCCCAGTCGGGCAAGGCCGGTTGCAGCGACGGGCGCCCGCGCGCGTCACGCAGCAGCGGTACCCGGGCAGGTTCCAACGCCAGCGCCTGGCCCAGCAACTCGCGCGCCTGTGGCTCGCCGCGCTCGCCATGCCGGTGCGGACGCAGCCACAGTTGCACCGGTCCGATGTGCCAGCTCGCGTACGCTGTCACGCTGCATGCACCAAGCACAACGCCCGCAGCGGCGTGTGATCGCGCTCGACAGTCACTTCACGCCTGTCTGCGTTGAATGGCGCCCATGCACTACTTCCGGTGCAATCGAATGAGGAGTTCGGCAACATGGGCATCATCATCTGGTTGATCGTCGGCGGCATCGTGGGTTGGCTGGCCAGCATCATCATGCGTCGCGATGCGCAGCAAGGCATCATCCTCAATATCGTGGTCGGCATCGTCGGCGCGCTGATTGCCGGTTTCCTGTTCGGTGGCGGCATCAATCAGGCCATCACCCTGTGGACCTTCGTGTGGTCGCTGGTCGGTGCGGTGATCCTGCTGGCAATCGTCAACCTGTTTACACGTGGCCGCGTGCGTTAAACAACGTACACGCAACGCTGCAGAACCCAACGCCCGGGCTTGCCCGGGCGTTGCCGTTTCAGCCATCGACCGCAACCCGATCGGCCGGATGGTGAACCCCGTCTTCCACCGGCACGGCGATGTTCAGCGCATACGGATTGACGCCTTCCAGGCAACCGACGTTATAGCCGTATTCGTTGGGGTTGGAGCGCCGCCGATGATGCGTATAGATCCCGCACACGCCGCAGAAATAATGCGCCGCGGTATGCGTGTTGAACTGATACAGCCGCAGCACGTCTTCGCCCTGCAACACATGCAGGCCATCGAGCGTGACCGAGGCGACGATGGCGCCGCGGCGGCGGCACATCGAACAATCGCAACGGCGCGGATCGAGCAGCCCGTGCGGCAGGTCCAGATCGATCTGCACCGCGCCACAGTGACAGCTCAGCCGGTGCACCGGCCCGAGCGTGACCTCGCCAACCTTGTGCGTGCTACGCCGCAGATGCCGCTCGCTCATGAGCTGGCCTCGGCAAGCCGCACCCAGGCCGGCGCGTGGTCGCTGGGGCGCTCCCAGGTGCGTGGTTCGCGATCGATGCCCGCTTCCACCGCGCGGGCGCGCAATGCATCCGACACCAGGGTCAGGTCGATGCGCAGCCCCAGGTTGCGGCGGTAGGCGGCCTGGCGGTAATCCCACCAGCTGAAATGGCCGGCATCGTCGTGATGCTGGCGAAACGCATCGTGCAGCCCCAGCGCCAGCAGCTTGTTGAGGGCGCCGCGCTCGGCGGTGGAGGTGAGGATGTGGTTGTCGCTCCACACTTCCGGCGCGTAGACGTCGCGCGCATCCGGGGCGATGTTGAAGTCGCCCAGCACCACCAGCTGCGGGTGGCGTTGCAGTTCCTGCGCGATCCAGTCGTGCACCGCCTCAAGCCAGCGCAGCTTGTAGGCGTACTTGTCGGTGCCCACATCCTGGCCGTTGACCACATACAGATTGATGATGCGCACGCCATCGACGGTGGCGGCGATCACACGCTGCTGCACGTCATCGAAGCCGGGGATGCCCATCTGCACCTCCAGTGCCGGCGAGCGCGACAGGATCGCCACGCCGTTGTAGGTCTTCTGCCCGCAGAACACGCTGCGGTAGCCCAGCGCGGCCAGGGCCGCATCCGGGAATTTGTGGTCTTCCAGCTTGGTTTCCTGGATGCCCACGACGTCCGGCGCGAAGTCCGCCAGCCACTGTTGCAGGTGCGGCAGGCGCACGTTAAGCGAGTTGACGTTCCAGGAGGCAATCTTCATGGCGCGGACCGTGGTTCAAACCGCCAATGGTACCGCGCCGCCCGCGTGCGCTCAGGGCCGTGGCGCGATGCGTACCCCGAGCTGGTTGGCGACCGGGCGTTCGCGCCCCGGGATGCCGGTATGGATGGGGCGATTGAGTGCGCGCACGCGCCCATCCACCCGCGCGGCCAGGGTGCTGGAGCCGCCGCCGTCCAGGTTGATGGCGGACGTGGCGCCAAGCTGCTGCAGCACCGTGGTCAGCGCGTCCAGGGTGATGCCGGCGCTATAGCCCGGCTGGCGGCCGTCGGCGACCACCATCCACAGCGTCCTGCGCGCGCGATCCAGTCCCAGCGCGCTGCGCGGCTCGGGGCCGTCGTAGTACTCGGCGCGGCTGGCCTCGCGCCGCTGGCGCTTGCCGTCGCGCAGCAGCAGCGGGCCGGCCCCCACCCCCAGGCGGGTGCCCGGCGGGCAGCTGCCATGCACGATGCTGACCGCATTGCGCGCGCTCACGCACAACGCCGCATTGACGCGTGCATCGCTGGTGGCGGCGGCCGAATCCAGATGCCCTGCCTCGATCGCCAGGCCTTCGGCAGTGACGCCCTGCCCTGCCGCCGGCACGAAGGCCTTGTCGAACAACTGCCCGCCCTCGAACGGCAGGAAGTAATCGGCATTGATCGCCAGCGCCAGGCCGCGGTCGCGCACGAACGCGGTGGTCGGCTTGGCCAGGAACTCGCCGCCCCCGCTGCGCTCGCCAGAGGTGCCGACCAGTTGCAGCCCGGGGGTGGCAAGATCGATCTCGGCGATATGCAGCATCACCGGTTGCGGTGCGCGCATGGCCTGCCGCCAGTAGCGGATGCCCGGCGCCAGCGTGATCGGCGCGCCAGGCGCCGGCACCGGCTGCACCAGCGGTTCGATGCTGACGCGTTCGCGTGCATGGGCGTGATCCAAGGCGGCCAGCACTGCGTCGATGCGTGCAGGTGGCGTGCGCAGCAGCAGCCGTTGGGTGGGCGCGGCCTGCAGCACCTGCGCCAGGCCGGCGCAGCGCGCGCCGCGGCAGGCACTGGCATCGATGCCGACGCGTGCCGGGCCATCGGCATCGTCTGGTACCTGCAAGGCGATGCGATTGTGTTCGGCCGGTTTGCAGCGGCTCGCCGCCGCCAGCACATCGTCCGGCCATTGGCCCCAGCAGTCGCCGCTGACGAGGGTCTCCATCGGCACGAAGGGCGTGGCTGCCGATGGAGTTGCGGCATCGTCGGCACTGGCGCTGCCGGCCAGTGTTGCCAGCACTGCCAGCACTGCCAGCAATGGCGCCGATGCGCCGCGGCGGTCAGAACGCATAGTCCACTCCCAGGTAATAGGCGCGGCCGTTGTCGAGCTGCTCGCGCATCAGTTGTCGGTCGGCACCGATCACCCGCGTCAGCCGCGCGTTGGCGAGATTGCGGCCCTGCACGGTCAGGCGCAGTTGCTTGCTGAAGTTCCAGGCCAGCTGCGCGTCGTAACTGGTGATCGCGTCGTAATAGCGGTCGTTGACGCGGTTGTCGGTGGCGGCCGAAAGCAGCTGCTGGCCGGTGTAGTTGGCGCTGACGCGCGCACTGAACCGGCCGATGTCGTACAGCAGCGAGGCATTGGCGCTGCGCCTGGGCGATTCCATCAGGCCGGGCAGCGCGCGGCGCGTGCCGTCGGCCATCTGCACATCGGCGGTACGCGGGTCGAGCAGGGTCGCGTTGAACATCGCGCCCAGGTTGGACCAGGCGCCGGGCAGGAAATCGAAGCGTGTGTCGATGGCGGTCAATTCGATGCCCTGCACCTGCGCATCGCCGGTATTGATCGCCTGGGTGGTGGTGACCTGATAGCTGCCGACCAGGCCGCCGGGGTCGCGCTGGGTGTCGGTGCTGGTCAGGCGCACGATTTCATCGCCGATGCGCTTGTGGAACAGCGCCAACGACAGCTGTGAATCGCGGTCCGGGTACCATTCCAGCGACAGGTCCCGGTTGTCGGCGCGACGGGGGCTTAGCAGCGGGTTGGCGATGCTGCGATTGATGGCCAAGCCGGTGGCATCGACCACCGGGCTGCTGTTCTGGCCGATGTCGGCGTAGGTGGGCAGACCGATGGTGCGGCTGCCGGCCACGCGCAGTTTCACTGCCGGGGTGATGTCCCAGGCCAGGTTCGCCGAAGGCAGCAGGAAGCGGCGGTCGCTGTCGGCCGATTGCTGCACGTAGTTGCTGGTGCTGTTCAAGGGCTGCGGCACCGCGCTGCGTACGGCGCGCTGCAGGTATTCGTTGCGCAGGCCGACCGTGGCCAGCGTGCGCTCGCCATGCCAGGTGCCCATGACATAGGCGGCGCCACTGCGCTCGTCAATGCCGAAATCGCTGATCGCGCTGTTGCGGGCATTGGTGCTGGCCGGCACGTAGGCGCCTGGCGAGGCGGCGGCGAAGGCGGCGACCCTGGCCGGGTCGATCAACAACAGGCAGCCCACTTCGGCGTAGGGGCAGATGCGCGCATCGTCGGTGCCGATCGTCGCCAGGCTCACGCGGCCGGCCGGATTGCGGCGGACTTCATCCAGGTTGTAGCGCTGCTGCAGGTCGCGGTACTGCAGGCCGCCACGAATGCCCCAGCCGCGCGCATCGGCATCGGCGTTCTGGCTGTAGTCCAGCTTGAACGTCGTCGTGTCGGTGCTGCTCTTTTCCACGCGGGTCAAGAAATACTGCTGGGTGTAGTTGGCCGCATTGCCGTAGTACCCCGGGTCGACCGGGGCGATGCGCGGGCGCGTGTCGTCGCCGAGCGCATACGCAAAGCCCAGCCGCGGGGAAGCGGCGGCGCTGAACACGTCCTCGCGGGTGTCCTGCCGGTACTTGCCGGTGGCGCGGTTGAGCAATGCGTCTACATGCCCTTCCGGATTGAGCCGGAAGCTGCCGCCCAGTTGCGCGTAGCGCAGCGTGCGGGTCTGGTCGAAATGGTTGGCATCCACCTGCGCGCTGCCCTGCGCGTAGCGGCCGTTGCCGGCGTCGGTGATCGTGGCATTGCCGACGCGGTTGATCCACTGCGAGCGACGCTGCTCGTCGTTGCCGTGCTCGAAGGTGCCGGCGCTGAAGGCCAGCCTCACGTCCTGGCCGTCGTCGTATTCGAGCTTGCCGAACACGCTGCGACGCTGGCGCAGGTTGTCGTAGCTGAGCGGGCGGAAGCGGTCCGGTGCGATCGCCAGGCCGTCCGGATCCAGACCGGGCGTGAGGGTCTGTCGCACACCGTTGGCGTAATAGCTGTAGCTGTCGATGGCAGTATTCAACGACGCCGAATCGCGCCGGAAGTAGTCGGCAGACAGCACCACGCCGAAGCGCTGGTCCGGCCCGAAGGTGTCGCTGAAACTGCCCTGCACCTGGCCCGATGGGGTGCTGCCCTGCAGCTGCCGGCGGTTTTCCCAATCGGCCAGGTTGGCGCGCACGGTGGCAAAGCGGCCGTCGTGATCGAAGGCGCTGCGTGTGCGCAGCGCGGCGATGCCGCCGATGGCATTGCTGTCCATGTCGGCGTTGAAGCTCTTGTAGATGTCCACCTGTTGCGCCAGTGAGGCGGGGATCACGTCCAGCGATTGCACGCGCCGGCTGGTTTCGGTGGACGGCAGCGCCACCCCGTCGATCAGCACGTTGTTGTAGTCGGGGTTGAAGCCGCGCAGGCTCATGAACTGCGCCTCGCCGCGGCCGTTGTTGACCACCATTGACACGCCCGGCACCCGCTGCAGGGCCTCGCCCAGGCCGAAGTCGGGGATCGAGCCGATATCGTCGGCGGCCACGCCGTCGGACACCACGGCGGCCTCGCGCTTGGCGCCGATCGCCTGGCGGATCGACAGATGCTGGCCGGAGACCTGCACCGCGTCCAGCTGCACCGGGGTGGTGTCGCTGGCCGGCGCGGCAGCATGGGCGCCCAGGCTGGCGTTCATGCACAGGGCCAGCAGGCCGAGGCGGGGACATGGGCGGGTACGCAAACGTGACATGGGATGACCGCAGATGGCAGAGGCCGCCAATTTAATAACTTACTGTGAATTAATTATTTCAGCCGAAGCGGGTAGACTGGCGCGTCCCCCGTGCCACCGCTCGCCATGCCGTCCACTGCTGCTGTCGCATTGCCGCCGCATTCGCCGCATTTCCCCGTCCTGAGCCGCAATGAGCGCGACATGCTCGACCGCCTGCGCCTGGCCGGTGTGCTCACCCGCGCCGACCTCAGCCGCGGCACCGGGCTGACCGTGCAGACCGCGGTGCGCCTGATCGAAGGCCTGCAGGCGCGCGGCATGGTCCACATGGGCAGCGGCGTGGCACGTGCCGGGCGCGGCAAGCCGGGGGTGGCGGTGTCGTTGAATCCGGCGCATGGCCACACCCTGGGCGTGTCCATCGCCACCGATGCGCTGACCCTGGCGCTGGTGGATTTCACCGGCCAGGTGCTGGCGGTCAGCGAGCTGCCGCTGGACGCACGCAGTGCGGATGCGGTGTTGCTGCAGCTGCAGGCCGGCGATGCGGCGCTGCTGGCAGGCCTGGAGCACGCGGCGGGGCCGCGGCTGGGCATCGGGCTGGCCATGAGCGGGTTTTTCACCGGGGAGGACGGGCGCATCAATCCGCCCGAACCGCTGCGCGCGCTTGGCGAGTTCGCGTTGGCGCCCTGGCTGGCGCAGGCCTGCGCGCAGCCGGTGTGGATGGACAACGACGGCAGCGTGGCCGCCGCCGGCGAAGCGATGCTGGGCGTGGGCCGTCGCCACCGCGATTTTGCCTATCTCTATCTCAGCTACGGGTTCGGTGGTGGCCTGGTCATCGACGGCCAGGTCATGCGCGGTGCGCGCGGCAATGCCGGTGAATTCGCCGGCATGCTGCCGGCGCAGAAGCTCGAACGCGCCACGCTGGAATTGCTGCGCGAACTGCTGGCCGACGACGGCGTGGTGTTTGCCGATGTACGCAGCCTGCTGGCCGCCTACGACCCGCGCTGGCCGGCGATCGAACGCTGGATCGCACGCAGTGCGCCGGGGGTGTCGTTGATCGTCTCGGCGATCACTGCGGTGTGCGACCCGGAAGCGATCGTGTTCGGCGGCCGCCTGCCGGCCGACCTGGCCCGGCGCCTGATCGCCGCCGTACAGATCGACAACCTGCCGCGCCGCGGCCAGGCCAGGCCGATGCCCGTGCTGCTGCCGGCCGAGGCACCGGCCGACGCCTGCGCGATCGGGGCAGCCACGCTGCCACTGAAGGCGCGCTACTTCCGTTAGTGCGCGCGCCGGCAGCGACGCTGCCTGCCGTGCACGCCGTGCGTCCTCGCCCTGCCGCTGGCGCTACGGCAGCCTGCCCGGCGCGGAGGCTGCGTCAGCGCGCGCAGCAGCTGGCATGCAGCTCCCGTGCAAGCATCACCACCTGCTGCTCGGTGGCGGCATCCATCTCCTCGAACATCTCCTCGCCGCGCAGCGGGGCGGCAGGTGGCAGCGGATGTCCGAACGGCTGCTGGGCCACCAGTCGCCAGGCATCGCCGTACAGCGGCTCGGCGCTCGCCAGCAGCGGCGAGGACACGAACTGATCCAGCACCGGCATCGCCGCCCGGTTGCCCTGCATCGCCATCGTCTCCAGGTCGGCCAGCACCTGCTCGGCCTCGGCACGATCGGACCGGGAGAGCGGTTGCGGCCTGCCGTCTTCGGCGATGGCGGGTTGGCGCTCCAGCAGCAGGCCGGCGCGTCGACGCAGCAATTCCAGCTGCGCGTCGGTATTGCCGCCGGCGGCAGCCTGACGCAGCAGTTGGTCCACCTGCGCGTACTCGCCTTCGCCCACGTGCTGGCACGCCTTCAGCCGGGCAGCATGGTCGCGTGCGCGTTGCGACACCGCCGCGCGCGCGCCAGGCTCCGCCGGGTCCGCATCGCCAACGGACGGCGCCGCCGGCGCTTCGGCAAGCATGGCGCAGCGGCGATAGGCCTGCGCGCGCGCATACGACGCCGCGGCAAGCGCGCCTGGCGCGGCAGCGGCGCTGCTGCGCCCCGTTCCTGCAGCGCTGGCCTGCAGCGTCGCTTCGGCCTGGAAGTCCTGCCGCGCTCCGGTACCACAGGCTGACAAGGCCAGCGCCTGCGCCACGAGGAGCAGCCATCGGAACGGCGCGCCGCTCCCGCTCATTGCCGGATCCGCGGTGCATCCGCCTCGGCGCTGCGCTGGCCCTGCTCCGAGGACGCCAGACCCGCCGCTTGCGCAGAGCGGTCCCGCACCAGCTGGGCGATGGCGCGATCGCGCAGTTCTTCGCGCAGCTGCGCTTCGATCATCCCGCCCACGGTGTCGAGGGTGGCGGTGTGCTTTTCCTCCAGGCGGATCAGGTGATAGCCGCCGGGGCCGCGCACGGGGCCGGACACTTCGCCCACCGCCAGCGCACGCACCGGCGCCGCGAAAGGGGTGTCCAGGTACAGGCCGAACATCGACGACAGCTGCCCCCCGTCGGCGGCAGTGGCACCATCGTCGGATTCCTCGGCGGCCAGTCGGGCGAAATCGCCTCCACGCGCGATACGACGGCGCAGCATCTGCGCACGCTCCAGGGCCTGCGCCTGACTCAATGGATGACTGCGCCGCGGCGCCGACTCGGGCTGTTCGGCGATGAAGACATGGCTGAGCCGGAATTCGTCGAAGTCGCCCGGCCGTTCGGCAAAACGCCTTGCGATAGCGGCCTGCGACACCGTCACGCTCTGCAGCAGGTGGTCGCGCTCGGCCTGCGCAAGCACGGTATCGGCCGCCTCGCGCAGCAGGGCCGCGGTTTGCGGATCATCGGCAAGGCCTTGGCGCCTTGCGTGTTCGGCCAGGACCGCGCGTTCGATGGACGCAGCGGCGCTGTCCGCATTGTCGCGGCGTGCCTGTTCCGCTGGCGCAGCCTCTTTGCCCGCATCTGCGTCTGCCGGCGACGCAATGGCAGCCTGCGTGATCATGCAGGCAGCCAGCAGCAGCAAGACGCAGCGCCTCGCGCGTGCAGGACCCACAGAAACGTTGAATGACCTGGACATGACATCTCCCTCCGAAACAGCGGCGATTGACGCTTGCCAGCCATCCGGTGCGGCAACCTCGGCCGCACCGGATGCCGTCAAGGCGTTACGGGGCGTAATGCGAAATGCGCCGCCCGTTGATCTTCAGCGTGCGCATGGTCGACTTCGGGTCGTCGGTGGTAATCAGCCCGAACCGCTGCGACATCAGGAAACCGATATCGCCGCGGTGGTCTGCGGTATCGGATTTGCCCTGGTACGAGGAATACAGTTGCGACAATCGGTAGCAGCACGAACCGTTGTTGCTGATGAACTCGCCGGCACCCGGGCCATCGGGAATGGCCTGGAAGATGGCAATGCGCTTGCCCTCGGCACGCGCTGCGTTCTTCTGGCCCTGCAACAGGCCATCGTCCTGCTTGACGTTGATTTCCAGCGTGTGGGCATAACGCTGCCATTCGACGCGACTGGCCGGCACATCGATCTTCGCCAGCATGTTGGTGGTGTAGACCGGGATGGCATGCACATACCGGGAGTTGCCGACAAAGGCGGCCGGGTGCGGGAACAACGTGGCGTTGACCTTCATCGCCACGACCTGCTCGGGATGATCGGGAAACGCCTTCAGGGCAGCGGTGTGTACCGCGCGCACGCCATCGGCCGACTTGACGTCGAAGATCAGCGGCAGCTGCATGTTGTTGCGCTTCCAGTACGCAAACAACTCGTCCAGGCTGTACATCTCCCACCCGGTGACGGTGCCACGGTCCGGCGTGAGCAGGTGCAGTCGCTTGATGTTGGCCAACGACAGGCTGCTGACCAGCGGGTTGGCGCCCTGGTTGGTTCTCGGGTTGTACTTGGCACCCCCGACGACGGTGTACACGTCGGTGGTGCGCCCAAGATTGAAGTCGTGGCTCAGCACCGGCATGCCGTCCTGGGTCACCTTGACGTCCAGCTCGACGCCGTCCATGCACTGCACGTCGGCATTGAGCACGGCGCGGCTGGAGTTTTCCGGAATCGCCGGATCGCCCGAGTATTTGCCCCACAGGCCGCGGTGGGCCAGCACCAGGGTATCGGCGGTGAACTTGTCGTTGAGGATCTCCGCCATCTTGTTGGCGGTATTGCCACAGGATGCCGCAGCAAGTTGCGGCATGGCCGCCAGCACGGCCAGCACGCCGAGCAGGCGGCAGGCACGGGCCAGGGGATGTGGAACGAGGGTGGTCGGCATGGTCTCTGTGTCCCGGTTCGTAGGTGCAGCAAGGGCAAGGGATGGACGAGAGCCGACAGGTCGACGCAATCGGCGGACTCGCTTGCAGCGCACTCGCCAGCCGGTCGATACCGGGGGTGAGGCCAAGCCGTGCGTGATCAGCGTTCGGCTTGTGCGCCAATTTAGTCACCCTAGATGACTTAATTTCTTCGCTGGTGTTGCGGTTGTTCGCGATCGCGCAGGCATTGCGTGGAAAACGAAGCGGACGATGCGATCGCATCGATGCCACGCGAGGACGCAGCGCTGTCGTGCATGCGCGCGCAGCGCGTCGGACGCCAGCGCACCGAGGTCTGACGGGGCGTTGCGCACGGGTCGTCACGATGCTGGATCGCTGCCGGCACCGGCGCGGTGCGCGCGGTCGACCGATACCCCCGCCTTTCGCGTCAGAAGACGATCGTAGGGACGTGGCAACACAGGCGCTGCCCGCTGCCAGCCTTGGCCAAAACGCAAAACGCCGGCACTAGGCCGGCGTTTTGCGACTGCTCAGTGACTGTACGTCAGTGACCCGACGCGCCGCTGGCACCCAGGCCGGTTTCGGCACGGATCTGCTGCGCCTTGAACGCGGCACGTTCGTTGGCGGCCTGCGGGCTGTGATCCAGGATCGAGAACAGCCAGATGCCGACAAAGCCAATGGTCATCGAGAACAGCGCCGGCGAGGTGTACGGGAACGGCGCCGAGCCGGCTGCATTGCCCAGCGTGTCCACCCACACCGACGGCGACAGCACCGTCAGCACCAGCGAGGAGATCAGGCCCAGGAAGCCACCGACCACCGCACCGCGGGTGGTGCAGTTCTTCCACAACAACGACAGGATCAGCACTGGGAAGTTGGCCGAGGCGGCGATGGCGAATGCCAGCGACACCATGAAGGCCACGTTCTGCTTCTCGAACACGATGCCCAGCAGCACCGCGATCACGCCCAGCACCAGGGTGGTGGCGCGCGAGACCTTCAGCTCCGAACCCGGCGCCGGGTTGCCCTTCTTGATCACCGTGGCATACAGGTCATGCGACACCGCCGAGGCACCGGACAGGGTCAGGCCTGCGACCACCGCCAGGATGGTGGCGAAGGCCACCGCCGAGATGAAGCCCATGAACACGTTGCCGCCGACCGCGTTGCCGACCAGCACCGCCGCCATGTTGGCCGCGCCCTTGCCGCCGTGGATGGTGCCGGTGGTGACATCGGCGAACTGCGGGTTGGTCAGCACCAGCGCGATCGCACCGAAGCCGATGATGAAGATCAGGATGTAGAAGTAGCCGATCCAAGTGGTGGCCCACAGCACCGACTTGCGCGCCTGCTTGGCATCGGGAACGGTGAAGAAGCGCATCAGGATATGCGGCAGGCCGGCGGTGCCGAACATCAGCGCCATGCCGAAGGAGATCGCCGAGATCGGGTCCTTCACGAAACCGCCCGGCCCCATGATCGACAGGCCCGCCTTGGCCGCATCCTCGGGCGATGCACCGCCATTGGCCGCGATCGCCGTCTTCACCCGCACGCCCTCGGCAAACAGCGCCTCGAAGCTGAAGTTGAAGTGCCACATGATCGCCACGGCCATGAAGGTCACGCCGGTCAGCAGCAGCACCGCCTTGATGATCTGCACCCAGGTGGTGGCGGTCATGCCGCCGAACAGCACGTAGACCATCATCAGCACGCCGACCAGGGTCACCGCCACCCAGTAGTCCAGCCCGAACAGCAGCTTGATCAACGCGCCGGCGCCGACCATCTGTGCGATCAGATAGAACAGCACCACCACCAGCGTGCCCGACGCGGCAAAGCTGCGGATGGCAGTCGGCGCGAAGCGATAGCCGGCCACGTCGGCGAAGGTGTACTTGCCGAGGTTGCGCAGCCGTTCGGCCATCAGGAAGGTCAGGATCGGCCAGCCGACCAGAAAGCCGATCGCATAGATCAGGCCGTCGTAGCCATTGGCCATCACCGCCGCGGTGATACCCAGGAACGAGGCCGCCGACATGAAGTCGCCGGCGATCGCCAGGCCGTTCTGGAAGCCGGTGATGCCGCCGCCGGCGGTGTAGAAGTCGGAGGCCGACTTGGTCTTGGCCGCCGCCCACTTGGTGATCCACAAGGTGCCCAGCACGAAGAAGGCGAACATGCCGATCGCCACCCAGTTGGTGGGCTGCTTGTCGACCTGGCCCATGTCGCCGCCGGCGGCCAGCGCGATGCCGGCCGGCAGCAGCCCGGCCAGGATCAGGAGAAGACGCGAATACTTGCTCATTTGCGGGCGTCCTCGAGGATCTGCGCGGTCAGCTGGTCGTAGGTGTTGTTGGCGCGGCGCACGTAGATGGCGGTGATGGCGATGGTGAACACCATCACCCCGATCGCGATCGGGATGCCGATCGAGGTCACGCCTTCACCCATCGGCTTGGCGAGGAATTCCTTGTCGAAGGCGATCAGGCCGATGTAGCCGTAATAGGCCAGCAACATCAGCACGGTGAGGGTCCAGCCCAGCGTGTTGCGCTGGCGCTTGAGTGCGTGGTACTTCGGATTGGCATCGATCTTGGCGATCAGTGCGTCATTCGAGACGGTCATTGTCTGTCTCCTGGTAGAGCGCTGGTAAAACGACGGTGGCCTTGCCCGTTCCACCGCAGTGGAGCGGGCCGCCAGTGGCAAAAACTAGAAGCTGTACTTGGTGGTGAATTGCAGGCGCGAAATGTCGCCGCTGTCGCCGTTCTCGGCTTCGCGGCGGCCGTACATCAGCTCCGCACCCACATCGACCTTGGGCAGCGGCGAATAGAACACGTTGGCGCGAATGCTCTGCTGCGACTTGCTCGCGAGCGCGCCGGTGTTGGCGATGTCGTGGTCGTAGTTCACGCGCGAATACATGATGGTGCTGCGCAGCTTGGCGTTGTAGTCGTGGCGCCAGGCCACCCAGCCGGCGATCGTGCTGACGGTCTGGATGTTGCCGTCGATGTCGATCTCCACATCCGAGCCGTTGCCCAGGCCCAGATAGCGCCCCAGGCCTTCGCCGTAGCTGAGCTGGTAACGCAGATCGTTATTGGCGTTGATGATCCAGCGGCCGCCGCCGGCGATCGCGCCGCCGAAGTCGGTGTCGTTGGTGAGCGCGCTACGCGTGCGGTACTGGCGCGCGATCGCCGACAGGCCGAACGTGCCCCAGGTGCCCTTCCAGTTGTAGCGCGCGGTCAGGTCCGGCATCGCGCCGTGGTCCGAGGCCAGGATGGTGTTGCCGCCCTGGTAGGGCGTGGTCAGTGTCTCGGGATTTTCCGCCGACACGCTGAAGGCGCCGCGGGTGTAGCGGATCTGGGTCTGGCGGCTGAACAGCGCGCCGTCGGTCGGCCCGACGATGTCGGCCGCCTCGGGCAGGATCGTGGAATCGATGAAGTTGGACCAGGTCTGGCCGGCCAGCCAGTTGTTCCAGCTCACGTAGGCGTGGCGCAGGGTGCCGCCGTATAGATTGTTGACCTGGTTGGCCAGCGCGTTGCCGAAGAAATCCAGCTCGATGAAGCCGGTGATCTTGTCGCCGTTTTCGGTGACCGTGTCCACGCCCAGGTTGAAGCGCGAGAACTTGGCGTGGAAGTCGGTGTCGGTGCTCGAGGCCTGGCCACCGACCGGCGTCTGGGTCGGGATGTACAGGTAGCGCCCCACCGCGCCTTCGGGCAATGCGCCGTCGGAGGTGCGGGTGGTCATGAAGTCGGCCTTGATGAAACCACCGTAGCGGAACGTCGTCCCCGCCGCTGCATTGGGTGTGATGCTGGTCAGCTGGATCGGCCGCTTGCCGGCCGGCACCGCCGGCGCGGCAGGTGCCTGCGCCTGTGCGGCACGCACCTCGGTCACCTGGGTCTGCGTCTGCGTGATCTGGCCCTGCTGCTGTTGTTGCGCAGACACCAGCAGCTGGACCTGACGCTCGAGCTCGGCGATGCGCGCTTCCAGCGCCTTTTCCTTGGCGGTCTGCGCGAACGCCACGCCCGGCAGGATGGTGGCCACCAACAAGGCAGCCGCCAGCGGATGGCGCACTAACGGTGCAGTACGGTGTGTCATGGACCCCTCTCCCCGATATGGCCTCGCGCTTGATGGCGATGCTGTGCGGAGCGTGAGGCAGTCCGCGCTTTGCAGCCTATTCGCCTTTGGTCGTAGCTGCAGCGCAGCATTCCACAAGGTGGCCGATCGTTGCACCAGGGCCGGCAACGGATTGCGGATCACCGGCTGCGGCAGGTAAGACCAAGGTCTAAGGCCCGGTTGAACGCCGGGACAGAATGGATACGGCACACTGATTGTCTACCGAGGGCAGCCGCAACGTCCTCTTCCGACAAGTTCATCGCAAGTGAGGGTGCCATGGCTGAGGTTTATCCCGTCGATCCCGCGTTCGCCGCCAATGCGCGCATTACGCGCGAGCAGTACGCAACGCTGTATCGCGAATCGATCGAACACCCCGAGCAATTCTGGGGCAAGGCCGCACAGCGGCTGGAATGGTTCAAGCAACCCACCCAGGTGAAGGACGTCAGCTACGCGCTGGAGGATTTCCACATCCGCTGGTTCGGCGATGGCGAGCTCAATGCCAGCGTCAACTGCCTGGACCGCCAGCTGGCCACGCGCGGCGACAAGACCGCGCTGTTGTTCGAGCCCGACAGCCCGGATGCGCAGTCCTATCCGGTCACCTATCGCGAGCTGTACGAGCGCGTCTGCAAGCTCGGCAATGCGCTGCGCAACCTGGGCGTCAAGAAGGGCGACCGGGTCACCATCTACCTGCCGATGATCGTCGATGCCGCCGTGGCCATGCTCGCCTGTGCACGCATCGGTGCGGTGCACTCGGTGGTGTTCGGCGGGTTTGCGGCCAATTCGATCGCCGACCGCGTGATCGATTGCCAGAGCAAGCTGATCATCACCGCCGACGAAGGCCTGCGCGGCGGCAAGAAGATTCCGCTCAAGGCCAACGTGGATGCGGCACTGAAACTGCCCGGCACCAACACCGTGGAAACGGTGCTCGTCGTGCGTCACACCGGTGGTGCGGTCGAGATGCAGGCACCGCGCGATCGCTGGTTCCATGATGTGGTCGACGGCCAGCCGGCCGCGTGCGAACCCGAGCGCATGAACGCGGAAGACCCGTTGTTCATCCTCTACACCTCCGGGTCCACCGGCAAGCCCAAGGGCGTGCTGCACACCACCGCCGGCTACCTGCTGTTTGCCAGCTACACGCACGAAGTGGTGTTCGACCTGCGCGAGGACGACATCTACTGGTGCACCGCCGACGTGGGCTGGGTCACCGGCCACAGCTACATCGTCTACGGCCCGCTCGCCAACGGCGCCACCGCGGTGATGTTCGAAGGCGTGCCGAACTATCCGACCGTGTCGCGCTTCTGGGAAGTGATCGACAAGCACAAGGTCAGCATCTTCTACACCGCGCCCACCGCGATCCGCGCGCTGATGCGCGATGGCGAGGAGCCGGTCAAGAAGACCTCGCGCAAGAGCCTGCGTCTGCTCGGCAGCGTCGGCGAGCCGATCAATCCGGAAGCCTGGCGCTGGTACTACGAAGTGGTCGGCGACAGCCGCTGCCCGATCGTGGACACCTGGTGGCAGACCGAAACCGGCGGCATCCTGATCTCGCCGCTGGCCGGCGCGGTCGATCTCAAGCCCGGCTCGGCCACCCTGCCGTTCTTCGGCGTGCAGCCGGCACTGGTGGATGCCGAAGGCAAGGTCCTGGAAGGCGCCACCGAAGGCAACCTGGTGCTGCTGGATTCGTGGCCGGGCCAGATGCGCTCGGTGTACGGCGACCACCAGCGCTTCATCGACACCTACTTCCGCACCTATCCGGGCAGCTACTTCACCGGCGACGGTTGCCGCCGCGATGCCGATGGCTATTACTGGATCACCGGCCGCGTGGACGACGTGATCAACGTGTCCGGCCACCGCATCGGCACCGCCGAAGTGGAAAGCGCGCTGGTCTCGCACCCGAAGGTCGCCGAAGCGGCGGTGGTCGGCTTCCCGCACGACGTCAAGGGCCAGGGCATCTATGCCTACGTGACCTTGATCGCCGGCGAAATCCCGAGCGAGGAACTGCACAAGGAACTGGTGACCTGGGTGCGCAAGGAAATCGGCCCGATCGCCTCGCCCGATCACCTGCAGTGGGCACCGGGCCTGCCCAAGACCCGCTCGGGCAAGATCATGCGCCGCATCCTGCGCAAGATCGCCGAAAACGCCCCCGACCAACTCGGCGACACCTCGACCCTGGCCGACCCGTCGGTGGTGGATTCGTTGGTCAATGAGCGGTTGGCGCGCTGAGAGGCGGGGATTAGGCATTCGGGATTGGGGATTGGTGGATGAGGGGCGCGGATTGGGGATTGGAGAGCGGGGATTCGCAGAAGCGGGTTCCCACTCCTTCGTCATTCCCCTCCTCGATCCAGCATCAAGCGGCAATCGGGAAGCGGATGGCCTGCTCAGACCGGCTGTTGCGAACTCCGGTGCACGAATTCCGGCATCCCTGCGTTCATGAATCCCGACTCCCCAGTCCCGACATCCCATGCTTTTGCGAATCCCGAATCCCCAATCCCCAATCCCGGCCCCTCAATGACCACCCTGCTGATCGCCGACGACCATCCCCTGTTCCGTGAGGCCTTGCGCGGGGCTGTGCAGCGCGTGATGCCGGGCGTGCAGTTGTTCGAGGCCGACACGGTGGATGCGCTGTACACCCTGGCCGATGCGCAACCGGATGCCGACCTGTTGTTGATGGATCTCAACATGCCGGGCGCGCAGGGATTCAGCGCGCTGGTGCACATGCGTTCGCTGCATCCGCAGCTGCCGGTGGTGGTGGTGTCGGCGCGCGAGGAGCCGACGGTGATGCGGCGTGCGATCGACCATGGTGCGTTCGGGTTCATTCCCAAATCCGCCGATTCGGACACCATCGGCCGCGCCCTGGCCACGGTGCTCGATGGCGAGCGCTGGATCCCGGCAGAGGCGCAGAACCTGCCGCCGACCGACAGCGAAGAACGCGAAGTGGGCCAGCGCCTGCGCGATCTCACCCCGCAACAGTTCCGCGTGCTGCAGATGCTCGGCGCCGGGCGGCTCAACAAGCAGATCGCCTACGATCTGGGCGTGTCCGAGGCCACCATCAAGGCGCATGTCACCGCGATCCTGCGCAAGCTCGGCGTCACCAACCGCACCCAGGCGGTGCTGATGGCCGGCAAGCTCGCCATCGATGCCGACGGCATCGTACTGCCGCCGCCTGAAGAAGACTGAGCGCGCTCGTCGACCGGCCTGCGAAAACGAAGGCCGATCGCCGCAGCGAAGCGCCGCGTGAGGTCACCACCGCAGGGGACAATCAACGCAACGGCTGGCCCGTGCAGACCTTCGACGCGCTTTGCGGCGAGGGCACATGCCACACCGCGTTTTCGTTTTCGTCCTCGCCTTCATAGATCGCATAGCGCCCATCGTCCTGGCGATGCATGGTGGGGCTGAAGGTGACGAAATCGGTGCGGCCGTCGGGGCCGATGAAATGCATGTCGCCTCCGCACACGATATTGGAATTGGTTTCCGGCCCCAGGGCAGCGCAGGTGACCTGCGAGGTCTCCGCGCGCACCACGCGACTCACGCGTGGCCGGACCAGCCCGCGATCGGCGGCCTCGCAGAAGTAATCGGCAAGCACCGTGCGCATCTCACGCTGCGACGGCATCCAGGACGGGCAGCTGCTGTACGCATCGGCGGTACAGCTTGAGACCACGGCAGCGGGCTGGCTGCGATCGGGCGCAGCAGCGAGGCTGTCTTGCAGTGACAGCAACAGGCAGGCGGCGACAGCCAGCAGGGAAACGTAGGAAGGCATCGGAGCGTGGGGTTGGAGTGCGCAGGGCGTGCGACTGTACGCCATGCGCAGTTGATGCCATGCATGCCCGCGCTGCGGCATCGGCAGGTGCGTGGCATGCTGTGCGCCTGCGGCGCGTCGGTGCGTGCCGGTGCCAGGGGATCCATGCAGCCACTCTCTTTTCCGCGCGGCCCGCTCGGGCTGCTCCTTGCGCTGGCCGCACTCGGCTGCGGCAGTGCGCAGGCCAACGACAGCAGCTTCGGCGACGACAACGGCACCATCCGGCTGTTGCATCAGCCCGATATCAGCATGGACAAGGAAGCGCTGCTGCTCAGCGAGGAGCGCGTGCAAGTGGACTACGTGTTCACCAACCACAGCGCGCGCGCATTGAGCGTGCCGATCGCCTTCCCGATGCCGCCGATGTATTTCGGCATGGCCGATCACAGCGAACTGACCGATTTCAACCTGTGGGTGGACGGCAAACCGGTGACCACCACGCGCAAGCTGGTGGTGTTGCTGGACGATGGCAGCGACATCTCCAAGGCATTCGCCGCCACCGGCTGGAGCACCGACGATATCGCCGCGTTCGCCGAATCGGGCAACGTGCCGACCGGGCGCACGCCGTTGCCGGCGCGCTGGATCGACCGGGACCAGCAACCGCGCTTCACGCTCAGCGAGTACTTCGTCTGGCAACAGGTCTTCCCGGCACGGGGCAGCGTGCAGATCCGGCATGCCTACGCGCCCAGCCTGTCCACCGGCGTGCCGCAGGGCAGCGCGTTCCTGCTGGAGTCGTATGCAAAGCGCACCTGCATCGAACCAGCCACCAAGGCCAGCATGCAGCGGCGCGAGGGTGCGCACGGCCTGGGCTGGGCCAACCTGCGTTATGTGCTGACCACCGGCAAGAACTGGAACGGCCCGATCAAGGACTTCCAGCTGACCATCCGCAAGCAGAACGCCAGCGACATCCTCAGCCTGTGCTTCGACGGCGCACTGAAGAAGATCGATCCGCTGACCTTCCAGTTCAGGCAGGCCGACTTCGTGCCGATGCGCGATCTGGAGCTGCTATTCGTGCGCGGCATCGAGTGACCGGCGGGGCCAGCACCCGCTGGCCGAACGCGCGTCTGCCTGCTGCCAGCGCGTTGCAGACGCGCTGCAGATCAGCGCTGATTGATCGCGCAACCGCCTGTGTTCGCCTGGCGACAGGGCGCCGCGTCATCGGTCGGCAATGGTCGGTGCCAGCGGCAAGGATCAGATGACGGCGGCAACGCTCGCAGCCACTGATCGCAGGAACACGCGCAGTCATTGCAGGCACTGTTTCATCGATCTTTCGGATGGTGCTGCGCGCCACGCAGACACGGCGCACTGCTGTTGATCGACACACCACAGTTGCGCAATCGACCCCTGCCAACCGCTGCGAGACTGGCAAGCCCGAGCGCAGCGGCGTGACCGCCTCCACAACCCCGCACCGCGCGACATCGCAGTTGTCGATATCACCATTGACCATCAGCTCATGCCTGGGCAAGGCTCGGGCTTGATGACGCTACTGGAGCTGGCATGGCGCGACGTTTTCCCTGGCTCTGGATCGGGCTGCTGGTTGCCTGTGCATTGATCGCGGTGCTCGCATGGCAGAACAAGCAGCTGCGCGCGCAGCAGCAGATGTTGCAGACCCGCATCAGCGCTCCGTATGACGGCATGTACGTGCCGCGCATCGCGGTCACCGATACCCAGGGCCAACGCCATCTGCTCGGCGTGCCGCAGGGACAGGCGCAGGTGCTGTTCTTCTTCACCACCACCTGCCCGTATTGCCAGCGCTCGGCACCCACCGTGCTGCGTGCGGCAAGGCAGTTGCAGGCCAATCTGCCCGGCCGTCCGCAATTGCTCGGCGTATGCCAGTGCGATGCGGCGCAGGCTGCGCGCTATGCGCATGTGCATGGCTTCGATTTTCCGGTGGTCACGTTGACCGATCGTCGCGCATTGATGCTGTTTCGCGCGCGCAACGTGCCACTGCTGATGGCCATCGATGGGCAGGGGCGCGTGCGCCATTCCCGTCTTGGCGTCTTCGATACCACGGAGCAGGTGCAGGACCTGGTCGCCGCGTTGCGCCGCACGGATGCGCCAGCGGCTTTGGCAACGGTGAAGGAGTGATGCATGAAGAAGCGTTGGGGTACTTTGCGGACGGCGTTGATGGCGGCCACGTTCCTGGCCAGTACCGGTTTCGGTGCGTTCCAGGTCATGGCGGTGGATAACGCACAGCCGAAAACCGAATCGTGTAGTGCGTGGGCCTGCAAAGCCGAGTGTCCGGAGTTTGGCGGCGACCTGGGGCAAGGCAACGTCTGCTACTGCTGCGGCTAGGAGCGGCGAGCGAAACGCCTGTGCAGCTACGTTTTGTTAGCCACGCCAGGTCTGACGGCGGGGTCCCCCCGGACCCCGCCGTTTAGCCGCATCGCTGGATGCTGCAGACCGCGCTCAGCGCAGCACGCGGTAACTGAAATCACGCAACACCACTGCGCCTTGCTGCGCAGCGTAGATGCCGAGCTGCAGGCTCAGGAAGCCGCCGAACACGTTGTGGTGAAAGCCTGACATTTCCATGCGCGTGGGGTGGCGAATCCACTGCCGGCCATCGTCGAAGCAATAGTCGAAGGTCACCACATGCGCATCGTTGCTCAGACGCAGGCGGATGCGTCGGTGCGTATTGGGCGCGCGTGCCCACACCAGTTCTTCGGAGTATTCGTAGGTCTTGATGGTATCGGGCGTAACGCCGATGCCGACGAAGGCCTTGTGGTTGTAGAACAGCAACAGGCCGCCCTCGGCATTGCCGGTGAGCTCCAGCGTGACCTCGGCGACGTAGCCGCGATCGGGCACGCCACAGGTCAACGGCGAGCTGTCGGCCGGCGAGCTGCCGGAGCAAGCCAGCGTCAGCGACCGATTCGCCCGTTGCACCCGCGCCTGCTCGCCGGGCCTGGGCGCATGCAGGCTCCATTGGGTGCCGAACCTGTCGCTGGAAAAATCGTCCGATAAGGCGAAACCGCTGGGCGCCGCATTACCCGTGGCGTGTCCACGTGCAGGCGTGCGCAACGGCTTGGACAGATCGCTGCCGGTGGCGCGGAACCAGCCATCGGCGGTCCATTCGATCGGCTCCAGCAGCGTCTGCCGGCCCAGCGTGCGGAAGCCGTTCTCGTAGCCGTGATAGACCATCCACCAGTCACCGCGCGGGCCTTCCACCAGCGTGGCATGCCCGCGCGACCACCATGGCTCCTGTTCGGATTGCGTGCGCACCAGCGGGTTGCGCGGGCAGTGCTCCCACGGCCCATGCACCGAGCGCGAACGCGCGGCGATGACCATGTGCCCGGTCACCGGCCCGGCAGTGCCGCCGACCGCGGTGACCAGATACAGCCAGCCGTTGTGCCAGGTCAGCTTGGGGCCTTCGGGGGCGAAGTTCTCCACGATCCAGTCGTCGGGATAGCGCCACGGCGCGTATGCCGGCTCCACCTGCCCGTCGGTGGCCAGTCCGTCGTCGCGCAGGCGCACCTTGCGGATGCCATTGACGAACAGATAGCGCTTGCCGTCCTCGCCCACCACATGGCCGGGATCGATGCAGCCGGCGATCTGCAGATCGATCGGGTCGCTCCACGGTCCGCGGATGTCGTCGGCCCAGATCACGAAGATCGACCAGCCCTTGTCGTCGGGATTGGCCGGAATGTAGATGAAATAGCGGCCAGCGTGCTTGCACAGGTCCAGTGCCCAGATCGTGCCCAGCTGCTTGCGCAGCGCCGGGCCGAGCGATGTCCAGTTGACCAGGTCGGTGGAATGCCACAGCACGATGCCCGGATAGGAAAGGAACGACGAAAACGTCATGTAGTAGTCGTCGCCATCCTTGAGGATGGTGGGGTCCGGATGATCGCCGGCCACGATGGGATTGAGGTAGCTGCCGTTGCCCAGATCCGCCTTGCGCTGGCCTTCGATGCCGCGCGCCCACTGCGGGGTGCCGGTGCAGGCCGCGTTTGCGTCGCCCGCCGGTGCGCTCGGCGACAACGGCGCGACGATGGCGCCTGCGGCGAGCACCTTGAACAGGTCGCGGCGGGTGGTGGTTGGCATGGGTGGGCTTTCGTGCGGTCGGGCTGGTATCTAGCCCCAGGCCTCGGACCGAGGCAACCGCATAGACGGCGTTATAGGAAGCGCTCATGACAGCTGCGGATTTCGACATAGATCGGCGACCACCACATGCCGGGCCGGCCAGCAGGCAAAGATGCCGGGAAACTCACCGCAGCGCTGCGCAACGCCCGTGCTGAACCGCCACCACCTGCGATGCTGCACTGCAGCGTGATCTGTTTACTCATGATTGCGATATTCATATGCGAACAGACCGGCATCGGCCGGCTGGTGGATGTCGCGATGCCCAGCTCCTGCTTCCCAGATTCCGTGTGCACCTGCCCCGCAGCCGCCCTGCGCGCGGAGTGTGCGGCGTGAGCGTTGCGCGGCAGCGTCTGGGCGGCACCGATGTGCAGCTGTCGGCACTGGGGTTTGGCGCCGCGCCGATCGGCAATCTGTATACCGAGGTCGATGACGGCCAGGCGCTGGCCGCGGTGGCGGCTGCGTACCAGGCCGGCATCCGGCACTTTGACACCGCGCCGTACTACGGCTACGGGCTGAGTGAGACGCGCCTGGGCCGTGGTTTGGCCGGCGTGCCGCGCAGCGCATACACGCTGTCGACCAAGGTCGGCCGCTGCATCCACGACGACGCGCAGGCCACCGCCGGGCGCGACGGCTTTGCGGTAGCGGGCCGGCGCGCCGAGTTCGACTACAGCGCCGACGGCGTGCGGCGCGCGTTTGCCTCCAGCCTGGAGCGCCTGGGCACCGACTACATCGACGTGCTGCTGCTGCACGACATCGGTGCGCTGACCCACGGCGACAACCACGCCAACGTGCTGCGCCAGGCCTTGGAGGAGGCCTTGCCGGCGATGGCGGAGCTGAAGGCGGCCGGTGCCTGCGGGGCGATCGGGCTGGGGGTCAACGAGCAGGAGGTGGCGCTGGAGGTGCTGCCACGCTTTCCGCTCGACTGCGTGATGCTGGCCGGCCGCTACACGCTGCTGGAACAGCACGGCGCACGCGCCCTGCTCGAGCAGGCGCAGCAACGCAACGTGGCGATCCTGTCGGCTGGCCCGTACAGCTCCGGCCTGCTCAGCGACGCACATGGCCCCGGCGCGACCTACAACTATGCCCCGGTCGACACCGCCACCCTGCAACATGCGCAGCGCCTGTATGCAGCCTGCGCGGCGTTCGGGGTGGATATCGGCGCGGCCGCGTTGCAGTTCCCGCTGGCGCATCCGGCGGTGACCACGGTGGTGGCCGGCATGCGGACGGTGGCCGAGGTGCACTCGGCCGCCACGCGGTTGCAGGCGGCGATTCCGCCTGCGCTGTGGCAGCGCCTGCGCGATGACGGCCTGCTCGACGCGGACCTGCCCACGCCATGAGCCGCATCGACGCGCATCTGCATTTCTGGCAGCTGGCCCGTGGCGATTACCACTGGCTGACGCCCGAACTGGCGCCGCTGTATCGCGACTTCGGCCCCGCCGATATCGGCCAGGCGCTGGACGCTGCCGATATCGATGGCGTGGTGGTGGTGCAGGCCGCCGCGACCGAGGCCGAAACGCACTACCTGTTCGAGCTGGCGCGCGCCGATGCGCGCATCGCCGGCGTGGTGGGCTGGGTCGATTTCGCCGCGCCCGATGCCGCCGCGCGCATCGATGCGCTGGTGCAGGCCGGCGACGGTGTGCTCAAGGGCCTGCGCCCGATGGTGCAGGACATCGCCGATGCGCAGTGGCTGGCCAGTCCCGCGCTGTATGCCGCCTTCGACGCCCTGCTCGCGCACGACCTGGCCTTCGACGCCCTGATCCGCAGCGTGCATGTGCCGGCACTGCAGGCGCGCCTGAAGCGCCATTCGCAGTTGCGCGTGGTCGTCGATCACGGCGGCAAGCCGCAGATCGCCGCGGGCGAATTCGTCGCCTGGGCGGCCGGCATGGCCGCGCTGGCGCAGCATCCCAACGTGCACTGCAAGCTCTCCGGCCTGCTCACCGAAGCAGCGCGCGGCGCCGGCGTGGAGGCGCTGGAGCCGTATGTCGCGCATCTGTTCGCACGCTTCGGCCCGCAGCGCATGCTGTGGGGCAGCGACTGGCCGGTGCTGACCCAGCGCGCCGAGTATGCGCAGTGGCTTGAGATCGCACAGCACCTGGTCGCCACACACGCCGACGGCCATGCCAAAGCGGTGTTCGGCGACAACGCACGCACGTTCTATCGTCTGCCACGGCCGGCGGCCCCCACCCACGGAACCTCTTCGGTATGACTGTCTCGATCCCTGCAACTCCCAACGACCGCCTGCATGGCAAGCGCTGCCTGATCACCGCCGCCGGCGCCGGCATCGGCCGCGAAAGCGCGCTGGCCTGCGCGCGTGCCGGTGCGCAGGTGATCGCCACCGATATCGACGCCGCAGCCTTGCAGGCGCTGGCAGCCGAATCCGATGCCATCACCACCCAGCTGCTGGATGTCACCGATGCATCGGCGGTTGCCGACCTGGTCGCCGCGCACGGCCCGTTCGATGTGTTGTTCAACTGTGCCGGCTTCGTGCACCAGGGCAGCATCCTCGATTGCGACGAGCCGGCCTGGCGCCGCTCGTTCTCGATCAACGTCGATGCGATGTACTACACCTGCAAGGCGGTGCTGCCGGGCATGCTCGAGCGCGGCCGCGGCAGCATCATCAACATGTCCTCGGTGGCCTCCAGCATCAAGGGCGTGCCGAACCGCTTCGTCTACGGCGTCACCAAGGCGGCGGTGATCGGCCTGAGCAAGGCCATTGCCGCCGATTACGTGGCCCAGGGCGTGCGCTGCAACGCAATCTGCCCCGGCACCATCAAGACGCCGTCGCTGGGCCAGCGCGTCAAGGCGCTGGGCGGCGACGAACAGGCCGTGTGGAAGAGCTTCACCGACCGCCAGCCGATGGGCCGCCTGGGCGACCCGCGCGAAATCGCGCAGCTGGTGGTGTACCTGGCCTCGGACGAATCGTCGTTCACCACCGGCCAGACCCATATCATCGATGGCGGCTGGTCGAACTGAGTACGACGATGGATCGCGGCGCCGCGCACCACTGCCAGATGCGATGCGTCCCGCTCGTCCGCCTCGGTTTGCGCCCGCTGCCCTTACCCACCCGATGCACGCGCGCCAGCGTTGCTGGCCGCTCCATTCCTCACCTGCAAAGGAAGACTGCATGAAACTCGTACGCGTTGGCGCCCCCGGCCAGGAACGTCCCGGCCTGATCGATGACCAAGGCCGCATCCGCGATCTGAGCGGTGTGATCGACGATGTGGCCGGCGAGCACATCACCAATGCCGGCCTGGACAAACTGCGTGCGCTGGATGTGGCCACGCTGCCGCTGCTCGAAGGCGAGCTGCGCTATGGCGCCGCCGTGGGGCAGATCGGCAAGTTCATCTGCGTGGGCTTGAACTACGCCGACCACGCCGCCGAATCGGGCATGGACGTGCCCAAGATGCCGATCCTGTTCATGAAGGCCACCACTGCCGTGTGCGGCCCCAACGACACCGTGATCATCCCGCGCGGCTCGGTCAAGAGCGATTGGGAAGTGGAACTGGGCGTGGTGATCGGCGATGTGGCGCGCGATGTCACGGTGGACGAGGCGCTGAACCATGTCGCCGGCTACGCGGTGATCAACGACCTGTCCGAGCGCGAATTCCAGCTCGAACACGGCGGCCAGTGGGTCAAGGGCAAGAGCGCCGACACCTTCGGCCCGATCGGCCCGTGGCTGGTCACCCGCGATGAAATCGCCGACCCGCAGAACCTGTCGATGTGGCTGGAGGTCAACGGCCACCGCTACCAGAACGGCAGCACCCGCACGATGGTGTTCGGCGTGGCCGAACTGGTCAGCCACATCAGCCGCTACATGACGCTGATGCCGGGCGATGTGATCAGCACCGGCACCCCCCCGGGCGTGGGCCTGGGCCAGAAGCCGCCGGTGTACCTGAAGCCGGGCGACGTGATGGAGCTGGAGATCGAAGGGCTGGGTCGCCAGCGCCAGCCGGTGGTGGCGCATCCGCGCGATGCGGCTTGAGGCCTCTTTCCTCAGCACCTTTTTCCGCATTGGAAAGAGATAGCGGTCAAGGCAAGTCGTAATACATCCGGCACGATGCAGCCCGAAGCCCCTCTCCCGGTGGGAGAGAGGCTCTGGCGTCCTGCTCCGTTTCCGTCTTACTCCGCGCGTTTCTAATTTTCGTTTCCATCGCCTAGGACCTCCATGCGCACCATCATCGCCCTCGACACCCACGATGTCCGCTTCCCCACCTCGCGCGAGCTCGATGGGTCGGATGCGATGAATCCGGATCCGGATTACTCGGCCGCCTACGTCGTGCTGCGCACCGATGCGCCGGATGACCTGGCCGGCTACGGCCTGGTGTTCACCATCGGCCGCGGCAACGATGTGCAGACCGCCGCAGTGGCCGCACTGGCCGAGCACGTGGTCGGCCTGTCGGTCGAGGAGGTCATCGCCAATCTGGGTGCGTTCGCGCGCCGGCTCACCAACGACTCGCAGCTGCGCTGGCTGGGCCCGGAAAAGGGCGTGATGCACATGGCGATCGGCGCGGTGATCAACGCCGCCTGGGATCTGGCCGCGCGCGCGGCGAAAAAACCGCTGTGGCGCTACATCGCCGAACTCACGCCCGAGCAGCTGGTCGATACCATCGACTTCCGCTACCTCACCGACGCGCTCACCCGCGACGAAGCGCTGGCGATCCTGCGCGCGGCGCAACCGCAGCGCGCGCAACGCATCGCCACGCTGATCGAACAGGGCTATCCGGCCTACACCACCTCGCCCGGCTGGCTCGGCTACTCGGACGAGAAGCTGGTGCGCCTGGCCAAGGAAGCGGTGGCCGACGGCTTCCGCACCATCAAGCTCAAGGTCGGCGCCAACGTGCAGGACGACATCCGCCGCTGCCGCCTGGCGCGCGAGGCGATCGGCCCGGACATCGCCATGGCGGTGGACGCCAACCAGCGCTGGGACGTGGGCCCGGCGATCGACTGGATGCGCCAGCTGGCCGAATTCGACATCGCCTGGATCGAGGAACCCACCAGTCCGGACGATGTGCTCGGCCACGCCGCGATCCGCCAGGGCATCACGCCGGTACCGGTGTCCACCGGCGAGCACACTCAGAACCGGGTGGTGTTCAAGCAGCTATTGCAAGCCGGCGCGGTGGACCTGATCCAGATCGACGCCGCGCGCGTGGGCGGGGTCAACGAAAACCTCGCCATCCTGCTGCTGGCCGCCAAGTTCAATGTGCGCGTGTTCCCGCACGCCGGCGGCGTCGGCCTGTGCGAGCTGGTGCAACACCTGGCCATGGCCGACTTCGTCGCCATCACCGGCAAGATGGAAGACCGCGCGATCGAATTCGTCGACCACCTGCACCAGCATTTCCTCGACCCGGTGCGCATCCGGCACGGCCGCTACCTGGCCCCGGAGGCAGCGGGTTTCTCGGCGGAAATGCATGCGTCCTCGATCGCGGAGTTCAGCTATCCGGAAGGACGTTTCTGGGTCGAAGATCTGGCCGGCAACGCCAAGGACTGAGCACGCAACCCCTCATCCGCCCTGCGGGCACCTTCTCCCGCCTGCGGGAGAAGGAAGCGGTTGTCCGGCCGGGACTGCGATGCGGCCGGAACAGCCGCCATCCAGGTGAACGTTTCTGGGTCGAAGATCTGCCCGGCAACGGCGAGGACTGAGCACGCAACCCCTCATCCGCCCTGCGGGCACCTTCTCCCGCGCGCGGGAGAAGGAAGCAGTTGTCCGGCCAGGACTGCGATGCGACCGGAACGGCTCCGCCATCCAGGTGAACGTTTCCGGGTCGTAGATCTGGCCGGCAACGCCAAGGACTGAGCACGCAGCCCCTCATCCGCCCTGCGGGCACCTTCTCCCGCGCGCGGGAGAAGGAAGCAGTTGGCCGGCCTAGACTGGAATCCGGACGAAACGGCTCAGCTATCCAGGTGAACGTTTCCGGGTCGTAGATCTGGCCGGCAACGGCGAGGACTGAGCACGCAACCCCTCATCCGCCCTGCGGGCACCTTCTCCCGCCTGCGGGAGAAGGAAGCGGTTGTCCGGCCGGGACTGCGATGCGACCGGAACGGCTCAGCCATCCAGGTGAACGTTTCTGGGTCGAAGATCTGGCCGGCAACGACGAGGACTGAGCACCCAGCCCCTCATCCGCCCTGCGGGCACCTTCTCCCGCGCGCGGGAGAAGGAAGCGGTTGTCCGGCCGGGACTGCGATGCGACCGGAACGGCTCAGCCATCCAGGTGAACGTTTCCGGGTCGTAGATCTGGCCGGCAACGGCGAGGACTGAGCACGCAACCCCTCATCCGCCCTGCGGGCACCTTCTCCCGCCTGCGGGAGAAGGAAGCGGTTGTCCGGCCTAGACTGGAATCCGGACGAAACGGCTCAGCCATCCAGGTGAACGTTTCCGGGTCGTAGATCTGGCCGGCAACGGCGAGGACTGAGCGCGCAACCCCTCATCCGCCCTGCGGGCACCTTCTCCCGCACCCGGGAGAAGGGCGTGGTCGGCGTTGGCTCAGGTGGGGTAGGCGTCTGCGCCATGTCCCCACCGTCGGGCGTCTGCAGCATGCTGCCGGTCAGCCGTTCGCCCGGCCGAAGACGCAGACCCACAAGCGCCCCACCCGGTATTGCCAGGCCGGCCGGACCGCAGCCCCGCCAAGCGAATGCTCCCTTCTCCCGCAAGCGGGAGAAGGTGCCCGAAGGGCGGATGAGGGCACCGCTAGCGCTGCGCGTCGATCGCCGCACTCAACGCAAAGATCCGCCCCGCCTCGCGCCACTTCTCTCCAGGCGCGCTGCCCGGCAGCGGTTTCTGGAACCGCCACATCAGGTCTTCCCAGGCCTGGATCCGCGGATCGGCCGCATCCCGCGCCGCCTTGGCCGCCGGATCGTAGGTGTCGCCGACCTCCATCAGCATCACCAGCCGATCGCCGCTGCGAAAGATCTCCAGCTCCAGGATGCCGGCCTGCTGCAACGAGGCCACCACTTCCGGCCAGACCTCGCTGGGCCGATGCCAACGCTCGTACTCGGCGATCAACTGCGCATCGTCGTGCAGATCCAGCACGTAGCACAGCCGCCGCGTGCTCATGCGCCCGCCCCAGCAATCACCGGCGCCGCGCGCCGTGCGCGCAACGCGAACAGCAGGATCACCGCAAAGCACCCACCCGGCACCACCATCGCCCAGTGGATACCGGCCAGGTCCGACACCGCGCCCATCACCGCGGTGAGCAGCGCACCACCGATGATCGACATCACCAGCAAGGACGAGCCCAGCTTGCGCGCATCGTCATGCATGCCGTCCAGGCCCAGCGCAAAGATGGTCGGAAACATCACCGACATGAACACGCTTGCGGCCACCAGCGCGTACAGGCCGGTCCAACCGGGGAAGGCGATCGCCACCGCACACAAGACCAGATTGATCGTGGCAAAGCTCGCCAGCAACCTGGCCGGCGCCAGATAGCGCAACAGCGCGGTGCCGATGAAGCGGCCGGCCATGAACAGCACCAGCGAGATGGTCAGATAGGTGGCCGCGCTTTTTTCCGGCGTGCCCGGCACCGCGTCCTGCAGATAGCGGATCAGATAACTCCAGATGCCAACCTGCGCGCCCACGTAGAAGAACTGCGCCACCACCGAAAACACGAACAGCCGGTTGCGCAGCAATTCGCTGAAGCGTGCGCGCCTGGGCGCAGCCTCGCCCGGGCCGGCATCGCCGGTGGGAAAGCGCACCAGCGCGATCAGGATCGCCCACACCACCACCACCGCGCCGATCACCAGGTAAGGCGTCTGCACCGCCGCCGATTCGGTGGCGAAGAACGCCGCGCGCGCGGCCGGCGTCATCGCCGCCAGCTCGGCCGGGGTGTGCTCCACCCCGGAGAAGATGAAGTGCTGGCCGACCAGCACGCCGGTGATCGAGCCCAATGGGTTGAATGCCTGCGCCAGGTTCAACCGCCGCGCCGCGCCTTCTGCCGGGCCGAGCACGGTCACCAGCGGGTTGGCGGTGGTTTCCAGGAACGCCAGGCCGCTGGCGATCACGAACAAGGCCAGCAGGAACAGCCAGTAGGTATGCACCTGCGCGGCCGGATAGAACAGGAACGCGCCGCACGCATACAGCAGCAGGCCCAGCACCACCGCCGCCTTGTAGCTGTAGCGGCGCATGAACATCGCCGCCGGCATCGCGAACACGAAATAGCCCAGGTAGAACGCGCTCTGCACCAGGCCTGCCTGCAGGTCGGTCAGCTCGAAGGCCTTCTTGAACTGCTTGATCAGGATGTCGTTGAGGTTGTTGGCCATGCCCCATAAAAAGAACAGGCTGACGATCAACAACAGGGGAACCATGGCGGTACGCGCCAGGTTGCCGCGCGGTGACGCGGCAATGTCACTGTGATGCATGCGACCGATCCCCTCCCAAGGCTGTGGCGCTTGCGTTGCTGTGCGGCGAGCGTACTGCGCAGGCCAGCACCATGCAAATATAAAAACTTTGTTTATATTTGCACGCGAGGGCCGACCCTCACCGCTGCCCGCGATGCCTGTACCCTGGCGCGCCGCAGCCTTGCCTGGAGCCGCAGACGGATGAGCACCGAACCCGCCAAGTACCGCGCCCCCGCCCTGGACAAGGGCCTGGACATCCTCGAACTGCTCGCCCGCCAGGCGCAGCCGATGAGCATGGGCGCGATCTCGCAAGGTATCGGCCGCTCGCGCGGGGAAATCTTCCGCATGCTGCAGGTGCTGGAGGAGCGCGGTTATCTCACCCGCGACGGCGAAGGCGACTATGTGTTGACCAATCGGCTGTTCATGCTCGGCATGCAGCAGCCGCAGGTGCAGAGCATCAGCGAAACGGCGTTGCCGGTGATGCGGCGGCTGGCCGATGCGATCTATCAGCCCTGCCACCTGGTGGCACCGTCCGGCGACCAGATCGTGGTGATCGCGCAGATGGACGTGCCCAGCGACCTGGGCCTGGTGGTACGCCCCGGCCATCGCCGCCCGCTGACCCATTCCAGTTCCGGGCTGGTGCTGTTCGCGTTCCAGCAGCCGGAGGTGCAGGCGCGCTGGCTGGACATGCTCGACGCCAGCGAGGTGCCGTTCGAGCGTGCGCAGTTCCTGGCGGCCGCCGCGCAGGCGCGCGACGACGGCTATGCCATGCAGCCCAGCGAAGCGGTGGTGGGCGTGGTCGACCTGACCGCACCGATCCTGCAACGCGGCAGCGCGACCTATACGCTGACCGTCCCGTTCATCGCGCGCCGCCCGGAGCTGGTCGGCCCGCACGCGGCACTGCAGGCCTTGTGTGCGGCGACGGCGGAGATCTCCGCAGCGTTGCTGTAGCCGCGGCTCGGGCCGGGCGTTTGTTTGCGTCGGTGCTGGTGGCTCCCCGCTGCGCGCTGCCGGCGGTTGGCTCTGGCGTCTACCCGCTGCGCGGCTGAGCCTGTGCGTGTAGCGCTGGGTGATTTTTCCGGAGTGCTGCGGCTGCGATGGCAGCCTGGTCATCGCACTTCATCCGACCGGTGTCGCCTGCACCCGCTGCGGCGTCGCAGGCCGCGCACATCGCAGTGTTCCGGAAAGCGGCGCATCGCTGCATGTTGCTGATCGCTGCATGCCTGCATCGGCGTCCAGAAAGACAGCGGCAAGCCGGCGTCGGCGCATGCACGCACGTCCAGCCACGAAGTTCCATCGCACTGCCTGCAGCACATCCCACATCAGCGGCTTTTTCCCGCGTTTTTCGCTGCCTGCTTCATCGGCAGGGAGACCGTTTTTCATCATAGCCAAGGCAATCGGGCACCACATCCGACCGGTGGGTGGCCTGCCGTCCGGGCCCTGACGCCTGGAAACAAGGCAAAAACCCGCGTAAATCCCCGGTCGCAATAGCCACGGCTATAAAGATCAGACCGACCTTCGCGTGCAGTGCAGGCGCACCGAACGCGGCCATGCGTTGCTACACTGCGCGCCCCTTGGGGAGTAGCCTGCTTTCGTCCATCGAAAGCGCCTGCATCAACATACTCGGCCATTGCGCCGTGGTGCAGGCAACCAATCGTGGTTTGGCGAGACCAGCGGCATGCGCGCACAACAACGGTTGGCGCGGGCGCATGTCGTTGCGATCGTGCCCAACCCGAGAATGTCGATGTCCCCGTTTTCCATTGTGTTGATCGGTTTTGCGATGTCCACCGATGCGTTTGCCGCAGCGATCGGCAAGGGCGCGGCCATGCGCAAGCCGCAGTGGCGCGATGCGCTACGCGCCGGTCTGATCTTCGGCAGCATCGAGGCGATCACCCCGGTGATCGGCTGGCTGCTGGGGCGCGCCGCGTCCAGCCACCTGCGTGTGTTCGATCACTGGATTGCCTTCGTGCTGCTCGGCGGCCTGGGTGTGCACATGATTGTGGCCGGCCTGCGCAACGAAGCCGACGAGATCGAAGATGCAGCTGCCGACACGCCAAAACGGCACGGCCTGCTCGCCCTGGCCACCACCGGGTTTGCCACCAGCATCGATGCGATGGCGGTCGGCGTGAGCCTGGCGTTTCTGGACGTGCATATCGGCGTGGTGGCGGTGGTGGTCGGGCTGTGCACCTTCAGCATGGTCACCGCAGGCGTCATGCTGGGTCGCGTGCTCGGCAACCTGATCGGCAAGCGCGCCGAGATCCTCGGTGGCGTGATCCTGGTGATCGTCGGCAGCGTCATCCTCTACGAACACCTCAGCGGCGCCGCGTAGCACGCAGCAGTCTGCCGTAGGAGCGCACCCGGGCGCGACAGGCGTTATCGGTAAAGCCCCTCGCGCCCAGGTGCGCTCCTACGATGCATGGCAGTGCGCTCCGTGCATGACCACCGCGGGCGTCAAGCTGGGCCGCGTATTAGACCGCGTGCTGGGCCGCGTGCTGGGCAACCTGATCGGCAAGCGCGCCGAGATCCTCGGTGGCGTGATCCTGGTGATCGTCGGCAGCGTCATCCTCTACGAACACCTCAGCGGTGCCGCGTAGCACGCAGCGGTCTGCCGTAGGAGCGCACCTGGGCGCGACGAGGCGTTATCGATAAAGCCCCTCGCGCCCGGGTGCGCTCCTACGATGCAGGGCAGTGCGCTCCGTGCATGACCACCGCAGGCGTCAAGCTGGGCCGCGTATTAGACCGCGTGCTGGGCCGCGCGCTCGGCAACCTGATCGGCAAGCGCGCCGAGATCCTCGGCGGCGTGATCCTGGTGATCGTCGGCAGCGTCATCCTCTACGAACACCTCAGCGGCGCCGCGTAGCACGCAGCGGTCTCCGGTAGGAGCGCACCTGGGCGCGACAGGCGTTATCGGTAAAGCCCCTCGCGCCCGGGTGCGCTCCTACGATGCAGGGCATGCGCTCCGCGCGCGTCGGCATCGTGGATGTTTACTCGATGCCGCCTGCATCGCCGCCTGTCGCGGTGATGGCAGGGATGCACCCGTCAGCGCGTTTTCGCATCGTGATGCGCACTCAGGAACGCGCGTAACGAGGCCGGTTTTACCGGCTTGGTCAGCAGGCGATAGCCACGCTCGCGCGCGAGCTGCTTGAGTTCATCGCGGCCATCGGCGGTGAGCAGGGCGCCGGCAATCGGTGCAGGGGCAGCGGCCTGCAGCGCATCCAGCGTGTCCAGGCCATCGAGCCGGTCGTGCAGGTGGTAATCCACCAGCATCAGGTCCGGTTGCTCGCGCGCGCGTTCCAGCGCCTGATCCACCGTGCTGGCGGTGATCACCTCCACCTGCCAGCGACCGAGCAAGGCGCGCATGCCGTCGAGGATCTCGCGGTCGTTGTCCACGCACAGCACGCGCAGGCCCGCCAGCGAATCGCCGCTGGGCAGCGCGCGCGCCACCGCCGCCGGCAGCACCGGTGGCAGCGGCACTGCCGCCACGCGCGGCAGCAGGATCGAGAACATGCTGCCGCGGCCGACCTGGCTGCGCGCGCTCAGGTCATGGTCGAGCAGGCGCGAGATGCGCTGGCAGATCGACAGGCCCAGCCCCAGGCCCTGCTCGCCCCAGTCGAACGGCTGCTGATAGCGGCGGAACTCTTCGAAGATCTGCCGCATGTGGTGCTCGGGAATGCCCGGGCCGGTATCCCACACCTGCAGCTCCACCTGGTCGCCGCGGCCGCGCATGCCCAGCACGATGCGGCCCTGGCGCGTGTAGCGCAGCGCATTGGCCAGGAAGTTCTGCATCACCCGGCGAAGCAGACGGCGGTCGCTGCGCACCCACAGCGGGCGGCTGTGCACCTGCAGCTGCAGGCCGCGGCTGGACGCCACCGGCGCGTATTGCGCGGCCAGTTCGTGCATCAGCGCGCTGGCATCGAAGTCCTCGACCGTGGGCCGCAGGCCGCCGGCATCCAGCCGCGAGACGTCGAGCAGGCCATCGAGCAACTCCTCGGCCGCGCGCAGCGAGGCATCCACGCGCTCGGCCAGATGGCGTTGCTCCTCGTTGTTCTGGTGGCTCTCGCGCAAGGCCGAAGCAAACAGCCGCGCGGCATTGAGCGGCTGCAACACGTCGTGGCTGATGGCGGCCAGAAAACGCGTCTTGGATTGCTGGGCCAGCTCGGCCTCGCGCGAGCGATCGGCCACGCGCTGTTCCAGGTTCTCGTTGGCGTCCAGCAGCGCACGTTCGGCACGCTTGTAGTCGGTGATGTCGTTGTAGCTGGTGACATAGCCGCCGCCGGGCAGCGCCTGGCCACGCATCTCGATCACCTTGCCGTCGCTGCGGGTGCGCTCGAACACATGCGGCGAGCCGGCGCGCATATGGCGGATACGGCGATCGATCTGGTCTTCGATATCGCCCTCGCCCAGCTCGCCACGCTCGGCGTTGTAGCGGATCAGGTCGGCCACCGGGCGGCCGACATACAGCATGCCGTCCGGATAGCCGAACAGCTGCTGGTAGCGGCGATTCCACGCGGTCAGGCGCATTTCCGGGTCGACCACGCTGACCGCAGCGCTGATGTTTTCCAGCGTGGTGGACAGGATCTCGCGGTTGAAGCGCAGCTCCTGGCCGGCTTCGTCCAGCACCGCCACCACCTCGCCCAGGTCCATGCCCGAGCCGCGCAACAGGCTGGTCAGCACCAGGCGTGCGGAGGCCGCGCCGATCGAGGCGGCCAGCAGGCGCTCGGTGAACTGTACCCAGGCGCGATCAGCCACGACGGTGGGCTGCAGCTCGCGCTCCAGCAGCACCGCCTGGTCGACGAAGGCGCGATGCGCATGCCGCTCGCCCACCACGCGCTCGGCCAGGGCCTGCAGGTCGGCCACGCGCACATGCCCGGGCCAGTCGCCGGCCACCGCCGGGCGCTGCGCGTACGGGTCCAGGAATGGCGCGGCGCGCAGGCGCTCGTCCACCCCGGGGCGCCAGCGTGCGGAGACCAGCATCATCGCGCCGACATTGATCAGCAGCGACCAGAACGTGCCATGCGCCAGCGGGTCCCAGCCATGCATGCCGAACAGTTGCTGCGGCTGCAACCAGGCGATGCCGAACGGCCCGTCCACCAGCCAGTCCGGCTGCAGCCACCCCGCGCGCGTGGCGGCCGGCAGCAGCAGCGTGTAGATCCAGGTCATGAAGCCCAGCACCATGCCGGTCTCCACGCCCTTGCGGCTGGCGCCGCGCCAGTACAGCCCACCGATCACCCCCGGCGCGAACTGCGCCACTGCCGCAAAGGCCATCAGGCCGTAGGCGGCCAAGGTGGTGTCGTTGGCCACGCTGCGGTGGTAGCCGTAGGCGATCAGCGCCAGCAGCAGGATGGCGACGCGGCGGATCCACAACACCCGCGAGGCCACCGCCGCGCGCGCATCGGCGCTGCCACGGCGGCGCAGCAGCACCGGCATCACCAGGTCGTTGCTGACCATCGTGGCCAACGCGATGCTGGCCACGATCACCATGCCGGTGGCGGCGGAAAACCCGCCCACATACGCCACCAGCGCCAGCACGGTGTTGCCCTGGCTCAGCGGCAGCGCCAGCACCACCGCATCGTCGACCACCGTGCTGCCCTTGCCGAACAAGGCCACGCCGGCCGATGCGATCGGCACCACCATTGCCGAGATGATCACCAGGTAGGCGCCGAACAACCAGCGTGCGCGTCGGATGTCGCCGACGTCGCTGCATTCCACCACGGCCACATGGAACTGGCGCGGCAGGCAGATCACCGCCAGGAAGCTCAGCAAGGTCTGCGAAATGAATCCCACCGACGGGGTGTGCTCGAACAAGGTGCGCGCCGAGTCGGCGATGGGCACCTGGTGATCGCTCAGCCACACCCAGGCGAACAGGCCCACCGCGACGATGGCGATCAACTTGATCACCGACTCCAGCGCGATCGCCAGCATCATGCCGCGGTGGTGTTCGGTGGCATCGACCTGGCGGGTGCCGAACAAGGTCGCAAACAAGGCCATCAACAGCGCCACGTACAGCGCCGGATCGGCAAAGATGCCGCGCCCGGCACTGCTATGCCCGGTCAGCACCTCCAGGCTCATCGCCACTGCCTTGTACTGCAGGGCCAGATACGGAACGATGCCGACCAGCGCGATCACCGCCACCAGCGCCGCCAGCCGCCGCGAACGGCCATAGCGCGACGAAATGAAATCGGCGATGGAAACGGTGTTCTCGGCGCGTGCGATCAGCGCCAGCCGCTCGATGATGCGCCAGCCGAACAGCAGCAACAGCAGCGGGCCCAGGTAGATCGGCAGATAGCCGATGCCGTTGCGCACCGCCGAGCCGACCGCGCCGTAGAAGGTCCACGACGAGCAGTACACCGCCAGCGCCAGGCTGTAGACCGCTGGCCGCAGCCACGGCCGCTCCGGGTACAGCGGACGACGGTCACCCCACCACGCCACGCCGAACAGCAGCGCGGCATAGCCGACGGAAACCAGCAGCAGGATCCAGCTTGAGACCAAGGGGCGTTCCTAGGCGGCGCGAGGCGAGCCTGGGAGTTTACGCAGTGGGGAATCGGGATTGGGGGTTGGGGGTTCGTGCCGGACTGGTTGGCGGAGAGTTAAGCGTCAGACGCCCCTCATCCGCCCTGCGGGCACCTTCTCCCGCACGCGGGAGAAGGGAGTGATCCGCGTTGGCTCAGGCGTGGTGTGTCCGCCTGGACCACGTCCCCCTGCTGGGCGTCTGCAGTGCGCTACCGGTCAGCCGTTTGTTGTTCCGCCAGGCCGATTCCGCCACGCCGAAGCTTCAGATCCAAAAAAGCGCCCACATGAGTGGCTGAGCCGTTCCGGCCAGATCGCAGTCCGGCCGGTCAATGCTCCCCTCTCCCGCCTGCGGGAGAGGGTGCCCGAAGGGCGGGTGAGGGCCGTCAGCCCGGCAGGCGCACCTGCACCCGATACGTACGGCCGGCGACGATGCCGTGCACACGCTGGTCCGGGCAAGCAGCTCCATCCACGTCAACGTCTACCTGCGTGCGTCCCGGCTCACGTGTCAGCGTCACCTCGAACTGCGCGCCGCGGAACTGGCGCGTCACCTGCGCGTGCGGCCAGTGCGTGGGCAGCTGCGGGCGGATCGCCAATGCATCGCCCTCGCCGACCAGGCCGAACAGACCTTCGAGCACGCAGCGATACACCCAGGCCACCGTGCCGGTGTTGAACAGCTGGCTGGACCGCCCGGCCGTGCGCGGATATTGATGCCAGGCGCCGCGATAGTAATTGGGCAACGACACCGGCAGATGGCCGCGCTGCAGCACGTCCTCGCGGGTGGGGCCGGGCAGCATTGCGCGCAGGATCTCCCAGGCACGGTCGGCTTCGCCAATCTGGTACAGGCTGTACAGGTAGAACGCCACCGCATGGTTGTAGACCGCGCCATTTTCCGCGGCGCCCGGCCACTTCTGCGTCAACCGGCCCACGTCGTCGCGCATATGCGTGTACGCCGGGGCCAGCATCACCGGCCCGTACGGCGTATGCAGCTGTTCGCGCACCGCCTCCAGCAAGGCGTCGCGCTGCGCGGCATCGGCGGTGCCGGCCAGCAGCGCAAAGCTCTGCGGATTGAGATAGATGCGTCCTTCCACATCGTCGGCGATGCCGAAGCGCACGCCGTCGTCGGTGATGCCGCGCGCATACCAGTTGCCGTCCCACAATTCCCGATTGGCATCGGCATTGACCGTCTGCACGGCCTGCGCAAACGTTTCTGCCTGCGCGCTTCGCCCATGCGCTGCACAGATGCCCGACCACAGCCGCAGTGCATACGCGGTGGCCACGGTGAGCCAGCCGGACACACCCTTTCCGCGCCAGCCGACCATGTTCATCGGGTCGTTCCAGTCACCCTGGGCGATGAAACTCAGGCCGCGGGCGTCGCGTGCGTCCAGCAACCATTGCATGGCCGCATCCAGGCGCTCGGCCACACTCAGCGCCTGCCCGTCCTGCGTGCGGACCACCGCGTCGAGCACGCTGGCATCGCCGGTTTCGGCCAGATAGGCGCTCAGGAAGATCGGCAACCACACGCAGTGATCGGTATGCGGCACCTGGTTGATGTATTTCAGCTCGGCGCCTTCCACCAGCAGGATGCCGTCCGGCATCGCACCGCTGGGTTCCTGCTGCGAGAGCGCGTGCAGCAACGCCGCGCGTGCGGTGGCCGGCTGCAGGTAGGCCATGCCCATGTGGTCCTGCAGATAGTTGCGCGTCTGCGGATCGGTGGTCAGGCGATTGACGTCGCCGTGATAGAACACCTGCCGCGGCAACCAATGATTGACCAGGTTGTCCAGGGCCGGATCGGGCGTGGCGATCTGCACGCAGCCCTGCCCACCCTGCAGATACTGCGCGTAGTCGCGCGCGGCGGCAGCAAAGCCGGCTTCGGACAGATAGCGCGCACGCAGCGCGGCGATCTCCGCATCGTCCTTGGCCGGCCCGAACGCGAAGCGATACACGCTGGCCGCATCGGCATCCAACGTCAGCCGGTACTGCAACGCGGCGGCCGGGTTCTCGTAGTGCGCCTGGCTATTGCCCAGCTGCTCGGCCTGGATGGCCGAGGGCGCATGCAGGCCACCCTCGCCTTCGAAGGCCGCCTGCTGCGCGTCCCAGGCCACCGGCGGCTGCTCGTGCAGCAGGAAGGTGCAGTCCTTGAAATCACGCTGGCGGAAATAATCCTGCACCTTCTGATACGGCGTCACGCTACGGCAGACGATGCCGCCCAGCGCCGGCTCGTAGGCGCCGCCCTGATGCATCCACGACATGTAGCCGATGGGAAAATACGGATACAGGCTGAGCCGGCGCGTGCGGCCGGACAGGTTATGCACGCGGCACTCCCACAGCTCCACCGCATCGTCGGTGGGCAACGCCACGCACAGCTCCACCACGATGCCGTCATGGCGCACCCGCCAGCGCACATCGTGCTTGCCGGCGGAAAACGCGAACTGCTCCGGCGGCGCGCGTACCGGTTCGTGCGGCACCGAATACAATGCGCCGCTGTCTTCGTCCTTGAGATAGAAGAAGCGCCCGGGATGATGCGCGTAGTAGGGCTGCTCGGGCATCATGAAGTTGCGCGCCTCCAGCAGTGGCGCATGGGCGTACTTGGCCGGCTCCGGCTGCATGAACTGCCCGGTGGCGTAACCACGGCAGGTGAGCTGCAGCATCATGCGGCGGTTCCACAGGAATGCGCCCGCGTTCGGCATCGCAGTGGGGCTGTAGAGCGCATACCGCGTGCCGTCGGCGCTGGGCGCCAGCAACGCGGACAGATCGTCGTTGGACGTGGTGCTGGAATCAGCCTGGCAAAGTGCGGACACGGTCAGCGGTGCTCCTGTTCGTCGCGCTTGCGCGCGGCCAGTTCGTGTTGGATGCGGCGCAACAAGCCGTCATCGAGTGGATAGAAACGCATGGTCCAGGCCGCCAGCAGCGCCACCGCGCCCGGGATCACCGTCAGCAGCAGCACGATGCCGGTCAACGACCCGGCCGACTGTGCGCTGTTGGCCACATAGCCCATGCCCGCCAGCACCCAGGCGATGCCGGCCGACGCCAGCGCGCCACCGAGCTTTTGCGAGAAGGTTGCGGCGGCAAAGGTCATCGCGGTGGCGCGCCGGCCGGTGCGCCACTCGGTGTAGTCGGCGCTGTCGGCATACATCGAAAAGGCCAGCGGCGACTTCGGCCCCAGCGCCAGCCCGATCAACATGTTCAACCCGAAGATCGCCCACACCGCATCGGCAGGAATGAAGAACATCAGGCAGCTCAACACGCCCACCATCGCCATCAGCGCGGTCATCAACTGGCGCTTGTCCCAATGCCGTGTCAGCAGCGGCGTGATTGCCGCGCCCACCGCCAAGGACACCGAATAGCCGCCCAGGAACAGCCCGGTCAGCTCCGGCCGCTGCACGTAGTACTTGAGGTAATACACGCCCGCACCGCCGCGCATGACAATGGTGATCATGATGATCAACGACAGCACGAACAGCACGCACCAGGGTTTGTTCTGCAGCAGGTCGGCGATGTCCCGGCGGACCGGCGTGCGCTGTTGCGGCGGTGGCTGCACGCGCTCGCGCGTGGTCAGCGCCACGGTCACGAACAGCGCCACCGCCACCGCGCCGTACAGCATCATCGTGCGCTGCCAGCCCAGCGCATCGTTGCCGGCACCGAGCCACGCCACCAGGTCCAGGGTGCAGTAATTGACCAGCGTGGTGCCGGCGAACGCGGCGATGAAGCGCAGGCTGATCAAGCTGGTGCGCTGGCTGCTGTCGGCGGTGATCACGCCCGACAATGCCGAGTACGGAATGCTCACCACGGTGTAGGCCAGCATCATCACCAGGAAGCTGATCGTGGCCCACCACATGCGCCCGTTCTGGTCCAGCGCAGGCGTGGTGTAGGCCAGCACACCGGTCACCGCCATCGGCACCGCGCCCCACAACAGATACGGGCGGAACTTGCCCCAGCGGCTGCGCGTGCGATCGGCCAATGCCCCCATCGCCGGATCGGCGATCGCATCGGCGATCTTGGTCAACAGGATCATCGTGCCCACGGCCGCTGCCGGCAGATGCATGGTGTCGGTGTAGAAGATCAGCAAGAACGCGGAGATGTTGGCCCAGTACAGATTCAGGCCCAGATCGCCGGCGCCGTAGCCCAGCTTTTCGCGCCAGCGCAGGCGCGCCGATGCAGGAGACGGTGCAGGCGATGACGGCATCGGCAGACCCTGGAGTGCGTTGAACCCGGCCGAGCGCGCCGTTACGCTGGGCGGCCCGCTCACCTGGCGAGGAGCGCCGACGCTACACCACGCATCGGCTGCCGCCAACGTGAAATCCGGCAAAATGCCGAATCGCTCCGGAGATATAACCTGACGTGATGGACACCGCAGCCCCCGCTACACCCGCGTCCGCTTCGCCCCTGGCCATCGTGGTGATGGGCGTTTCCGGCAGCGGCAAGACCACCATCGCGCAGGCCCTGGCAGCGCATTACGGCTACCGTTTTCTGGACGCCGACGATTACCACAGCGTGGCCGCACGCGCGCAGATGGCCGCAGGCCAACCGCTCACCGATGCGATGCGCTTGCCGTGGGTGGAGTTGCTGGCGGCCACCTTGCGCGACTGCGTCCAGGCCGGCGAGTCGGTGGTGCTCGCGTTCTCGGGCTTGCGCGGCACGCATCGTCAATTGCTGCGCCGCAGCGGCATTCCGCTGCGCTTCGTGTTCCTGCACGCGGCCCCGCATGTGATCGCCGCACGCCTGAGCGCGCGCGCCGGCCATTTCATGCCGGCCAGCCTGCTCGACAGCCAGTTGCAGACACTGGAATTGCCGCTGGACGAAGCCGACGTGGTATCGGTGGATGTGGACGCCACGGTGGCGGAGGTGGTGCAGGATGCGATCGCGCAGTTGGCGCTGATCGCTCCCAATGCGGCGCACAGCGTCGCGCCCTCGCCTCAAAGCGCCTGACGTAAAAGATAACGCAGCCCTGCATGGCTGTTCCCTTCTCCCTCCGGGAGAAGGTGCCCCGAAGGGGCGGATGAGGGTAGCTGCGAAGCCACGCAATTCAGTCTCTCGTGTGGCATCGCCCCGTACCCTCACCCCAATCCCTGCTCCGCGCCCCGGCCCGCGTTTGCGACGCGGGCGCTCCAAGGCACGCGCGCCAGTGGCGCGCAAGCAATGCCTTCTCGCCCCCAGGGGGAGGGGCGCTGTTCAACACCGTGACCAACCTGACAAGGTGGCGCAAAATTTCCTGGTTACTTTTTGCAGACCATTGATTTGCAGGCGATACGCCGGTCTGGCGGCCAATCATTTTTCCTATCGCGGCTGATGCAGATAGTGATGAATCATCAGTATTTGTGCGAATACCGAACAGGCTGAACGCAAATTTTGCGAGCTGGTCGTACCAGATGCGAACGGACCCGACCGTTGAATGAATGCAGCGACATGCGTGTGTTGCATGGTCTCGCCGATCGGCCATCTTCACTCGGCAGATCCGGGGGGATCCAGCGCTTCCTTCCATCTATGGACATGCCGTGATGACACATTCAATTCGCCGCTTGCGATTTCGCAGTTTGACGCTCGTTCCCTGCCTGCTTGCCAGCGCAGTGGCTTTCGCCCAGCCCGGCCCCGCAACCGCACAACAGCCGGTGTCGTCCCTGGATACCCAGGCCTTCGCAGGCTCCAGCCAGATCTGGCGCAGCTTCGGCAAAGACCTTCCGTTCGCCAGCCCCACCAGCTGGACCACCGCCGGCGGCGGCTACTTGAACCAGCGCTTCGCGCCGGGCGAGTGGAAGATCAACCGCACCACCGTCAAGGGCCTCGTCCCGGCGTGGACCCTGACCACCACCGGCGACATCTCGGCCACGCCGAGCGTGGAAGGTGGCACGTTGTACGTGCCCGACTGGGGCGGCACGCTGTATAGCGTCGACACCCAGACCGGCAAGCCGAACTGGCAGGCCAAGCTGTCCGACTACACCGGCAATGCCAACTCGGTGACGCGCAACACTCCGGCCATCAGCGCCAACAGCATCATCGTCGGCGACCAGGCCGCCGGTACCGTGCTGGCCATCGACAAGAAGACCGGCAAGCTGCTGTGGAAGACCACCGCCGAAGCCAACCCGCAGGCGCGCATCACCTCCTCGCCGGTGATCTACGGCAACCGCATTTACGTGGGCATTTCCTCCGGCGACTGGGGCAACCTGGATTCGACCCACACCTTTAGTTTCCGTGGCAGCGTGGTGGCCCTGGATCTGAGTACCGGCAAGAAGGTGTGGCAGTTCTACAACGTGCCCGAGGGGTATACCGGCGCATCGGTGTGGGGCCAGGTGGCGATCGATCCGATCAGCCGCCGCCTGTATTTCGGCACCGGCAACAACTACAACATTCCCGCCAGCGTGGGTAACTGCGTCTCCAACGCGCGCTCCTACCGCGGCAGCGAACTCACCGTGCAGGACGAACTGGCGTGCATGGCCCCGGACAACTACGTCGACTCGGTGGTCTCGTTGAATCTGGACACCGGCAAGCTGGTCTGGGCCGACCGTGCACAAGGCTACGACGCCTGGAACCTGTCGTGCATCGTGGCGCCCACCAATGGCCTGTGCCCGAACACCCAGGCAACCAACCTGACCGGTCCTGATTACGACTTCGGCGGTGCCGGCGTGCAGCTGTTCACCGTATGGCGCGACGGCAAGGCGCAGCAACTGGTCGGCGCAGGGCAGAAGAGCGGCATCTACTGGGCCTTCGACGCCAAGACCGGTGCCAAGGTGTGGTCGACCCAGGTCGGCCCCGGCGGCACCACCGGCGGCGTCGAGTGGGGCACTGCGTTCGACCCGTACAAGTCGCAGGTCTATGTGGCCATCAACAACAGCACCAACGCCACCTATACGCTGGGACCGGCGAACACCCAGAGCCACAATGGCGGCTCGTGGGCCGCGCTGGATGCCGCCACCGGCAAGATCAAGTGGCAGGTCAAGGTGCCCGGCATCAACCGCGTGAATCCGAACGTCCCGGCCGGTGGCCAGGGCTCGCTGACGGTGTCGCCGAACCTGCTCTACGCCGGGTCGATGGCCGGCAACATGGTCGCCCTGGATGCCGACACCGGCGCCACGCTGTGGAATCACGACGCCACCGGCTCGGTGATCAGCTCGCCGGCCATCGTGGACGGTGCGCTGTACTGGGGCGCCGGCTACGGCCGCTTCAACTTCGGCACGGCGGCGACGGCCAACCAGCTGACCAAGTTCGTGCCGGAGGCCAGCCCGGCCAAGTAAGCCTCAACCCGGGTGATCTGCGTCGAACGACGCGCAATCACCGCAGGACAACGACGCCACCTTCCGGTGGCGTCGTTGTGTGTCACGCCGCTACAGCCGCGTGACCTGGCACAAGCGGATCTGCCCCGCTTCCAGCCCGTGCGCCTCGGCCGCGCGGCGGCGCAACGCGGTGACCAGTCCGGCGGCATCCAGCACGCCATCGGCGGGCACCTCCACGCTGTGGGCCAGCTGCCCCCACAGCACCGGCCGACCGTCGCAATAGCCCTCGTAGTCGGCGAAGTAATGCAGCTGGCGTAGCTCAGGTACCGACGTGGACATCGCCCTGGATCTCCGTGCAGCCCAGATGTTCCAACGCGATCTCCAGCCCGAGCAGATAGCTCTGCGCGCAGTAGCCGCGCACCGTCGCGATGCGTTGCCCGAAACCTTCCGGCAGGCAACGCTCCGGCCGGTCCACGCTATCGTCGTGGGCCTCCACGAACGGATACGGCAACGCGCCCAGCACACGATGCAGGCGCGCACTGTCCACGCAGCTGCCCGGATCGATCAACGCGATTTCCATCCGCGCCTGCCCGGCCACCCGCAGGGCATCCAGCAGCTCCTGCTCCGACCCGCAGGCACGCAGCGCCACGGTCTTGCCCGCATCGCCCGCGCACGCCACCAGTTGGCGGATCACCGCCCGCGGCAACGGCTGCGGCCCACGCACCAGCGGCAACGATGCCTCCGGACCACGCACGATCATGATCGACATGGCGGCCTCCTCAGGCAGCGGCGCGCAACGGCGCGCACAGGGACGGCAGGCAGCGCGCGGCAATCCCCAACGACATCGCATAGGCGCGCGGCGCGTCGCGCGGCGTGATCACCACCGCCAGCGGCGCATGCTGCGGATGCAGCCACGGCTCCAGCTCCTGGTCGGCATCGGTATGCAGCTCGATGTAGGGCGTGTGCAGCGCATCCAATGCCGCACGCAATGCCGTCGCATGCACCTGCGCACGCGCGGACGGCGCCAGATCACCCGAATCCAGCAGCACCAGCTCCACCTCGGCGTCGCCACCGGCCGCCTGCAAGCCGGCAATCAAGCCGTCGACATCGGCGCACGCCAGCGTGCGCAACGCACGGCCGGCACACTCGGGCAGCTGCAGCGGCGCCAGCTGCGCCGGATCGGCCTGCGGACCTTGCAAAATCAGGATACACATCGTGTTGGACTCAACGCACCACAGTGCGGGAGTGCCAAGGTAGGCCTGCCGGGCATAAAGGGGCTATTTGCGCGCTGGTGCGCCGGCATAAAAAGTGCGTAATGCCTGCGCGATGCCGGTGTGCCGCGCCCGGCGACGCGGCAGAAGAGGTTGTAGATAAAACTGCAGCGCTCAACCTGGCGATGCCTCACGCATGGCCGAACATCCCTCGATATCCGCATTGCGCCAAGCCCAAACCTGACACATGCGGCGCCACGCGCACCACGTGATGCACTGGTGCGCGATTGGCTGTTACTTCTCCCGCCGCCAGTTCACCGAGCCCTTGGTCTCCACCGTGCTGGATTCGGCTTCGATGTCGAAGCCGCGGCTGAGCAGGTATTTCAGCGTCAGGACCGAGCCGCTGCCGACCATCGAGACGCCGTAGCCGACGTAGAGTTTCGGCGAGAGGTACTTGCCGAAGCCCACCACCGAGCCGACGGTGCTGGATTCGCTCACGCCGGCTTCGTCCAGGCCGAGCTTGGCGCCGATCTGCGAGGCGATCAGGCTGCTGCCGGCCGACAAGGCGGCCGAGGCGGCGCTGACCTGCTGGGTTTCGTCGCTACTGGCAGTGGACAGGCCGCGGCCGAGCACCAGGTAGGACAGCGCTTCGGATTGCGACATCGCCGGCTCGGACCACACGTCGGCACGCGGCGATTCGGCGCGGCCGCTGACGTCGATACCGGCGGTGACATCGCCGACCTTGCGTTCGGCGCGCAGGCTCACGCGCGGGTCGGAGACGATGTTGTTGTTCCAGGTCAGCTGGCCGCGGCTGATGGTCAGATCCTGGCCATAGGCCTTGTAGCGGCCGCGCACGTCCAGCCCGCCGTTGGCGGTCATCTCGCGGCCCGGGCGCGCGCGGATCTGCATCTGCCCGCTCAGTCCGCCCTTCAGGCCGAAGCCGCTCATGTTGACCTTGTCGCCCAGCACGATGGCCAGGTCCATATCCAGCGGTGAGGCCGGCGCTTCTTCCGGGTCCACCGGGTCCAGCACCACCACGTCCTCGGACACCGAGGTGCCGCGATCCAGGCGTTCCAGGTCGATATCGGCTTCGGGCACGGTGACCTTGCCGCGCAGTTGCATGGTGTTGTCGGTGATGCCGAACTGCATGTCCGGGTTGGCGATGATGCGCAACTCGCTGGTGTTGTAGGCCAGCACGTTCTGGCCGCGGATATTGAGCAGCAACGGCGTGCTGGTGCCGAACCACGACAGCCCGCCATCGATGTTGAGTGTGCCTTCGCCGGACTTGGCCGATGCGGTGATCTTGGCCGAGCCATCCGGTAGCGCGTCGAAGCGGCCCTTGCCCTCGCTCAGGGTCAGGCCCATCGACGGATATTCGGCCGTGAAGTTGCTCAAGGTGGCATCGCCGCCCAGCAGCGGTTTGTCGCGGGTGCCGCGCAGGCTCACATGGCCTTCGACCAGGCCCTTGGGCTGCACCACATCGGCCACCACCAGCTCCAGCCAGTACAGTCGCGACATATTGAGATACAGCTCGCCGTTGAGCGGCGCGTACGCATCCCAGCCGGTGTTGAACTTGGCATCGACAAAGCCGGCGCCCTGGAAGCCGATACCCAGCTTGGCCTGGATCTGCTGCGGGGTGAAATCGGCCTGCACGCTGAACTGGTCGTAGCGCAGCAACTCGCCGCGGTTGGGATTGCCGGCCACCGCCGCGTAGCGGGTTTCGCCCAGGCGGATGCCGCCTTCGGGCGAGGCGATGCGGAACGAGCCTTCCCAGGCATTGCCGCGCGGCTTGAAGCTGCCATCGAGCGCCAGCTCGCCGCGCAGATAGATCTGCCGCCCCTCCTGCTTGGGCAGCCACGGCTGCACCAGCGACAGCGGCAGTGCATCGCCGTGCACCACCATGCCCTCGCGCGGCCAGTTGGCGCTGGCGCACAGCGCGCCACCGGTGGCTGCGCCCAGGCAGGTGTCTGACAGCGTAAACGCGGCGCCATCGGTGCTGAACTGCGCCGGCTGGCGCAACGCCCAGGCATCGCCCTTGGCCGGTGCGATCCGCAGCGTGGCGACCTGGCCCTGCCAACGCTCGCCATTGCGACGGACATCGCCCTGCAGCGCGAGGTTGGCCATGCTGTTGGCGATCTCGGCATCCAGGCGCAGCGCTTCCACCGCGCCGCGTGCCTGCACGCGCACGCTGTCCAGCACCACGCCGGCTTCGATCGCCGTGCCCTGCAGGGCCAGTTGCCCGTCGCTGCCGCGCCACGGCAGGCGTCCACGCAGGCTGATGCTCTGCGCGCTGTAGTCGTTCCAGCGCAGGCCACTGCCGGCGATGTCTGCGGTGATGTCCGGGGCATCGCGCTTGCCGCTGACCTGCAGCTGCCCGCGCACCGTGCCGGTGGCGCCGGGCAGGACATCGTCCAGCTGCAGCGGCTGCAGTTGCGCGGCAATATCGAGCTGGTCGCCGACCTTGCCCTTGGCGTTGATGCGGCTATTGCCCAGCGACAGCTGCAATTCGCCTTCGCCCTGTTCGCCACGCAAGGCGAACTTGCCGTTGGCCGACAGCGCGCGCTGACGCAACTGGCCGCTCAGGGTCGGGATATCCGCCGTGGCTTCGAAGCCCGGCGATACGCCGCCGGCCGGCGCCGGCAGCTGGCGGCCCTTGGAAGCGACCTTGCCGGAGAGATTGCCGTTCCAGCCCGGCGCAAAATAGCCCGGGTCGAACTTGGCCAGCTGGGCGGTGACATCCCATTCCAGCTCCGGGGTCCAGCCCACTTCGCCGGTGAGATCCAGCGAGCCGCCCGGGGTCTTGGCCTGCACCTGCTTGAGCTGGGCGCGCTGATCGTTGCCGCGGCTGTCGAACACCAGCGCGGCCTGCTGCCCGTCGCGCTCCAGCGTGGCGCGGCCGATCGCCGCCCATGCCTTCAGGGTGCCGGCCACGCCCAGACGCGCATCGACCAGTTCCACCGGCACCACCGGCGCATCGGGGGTGGCCGGGTCCTGCGTCGGGGTGAAGCGCAGGCCGCTGGCATTGACCGCGAAGCGGAAGCTCGGATTCTGCGTATCGCGGAAATCGGCAGTGCCACGCAACTGCGCGCGGCCTTCGAAGGCATCGATCACCAACGGCTCGACGGTGATGACCTGGTCCAGCAGGCTGATATGCGAGGGCTGCAAGCTGGCGCTCAACTCGCCCTGCTTGACGCTGCCTTGCAGGTCGGCGTTGCCGCCCTTGCCGGAGGCCTGCAGGTTCAGCGCGATCGGTGTGGCCGGGGCGGCGTACTGCCCATTGGTGGCCGGCATCAGCAGCGAGGTATCCAGCGCCTCGGTGACGGCCTTGAAGGTCCAGGTCGGATCATCGCGCCCGGTGAACACCAGGCTGGCCTGCAGTGGTGCCGGCGCGCGGCCGGCGATGGCCACTTCCATCTTGTCCAGATCGCCGCGTGCCACCAGCCCCAGGCTGGCCGGGGTGCGCCCACGTGCGGCCGGCAGCACCGCGGTGGCGGTGAGGTCGGCGCGGTAATCGTCGTTGGGCACGTAGTCGCCGTGCAGGCGGAAGTCGCCCATGTCGGTATCGACCACCAGATTGCGCGTGCGCAGTTCGCCGGTGGCCACTTCCAGCCCGCCCTGCACCTTGTGCAGGACGATCATCGGCTGCTGCAGCTGGGTGATGCGCAGGTTCTCCACGTCGATCTTGTCGGCCTGGATCGCCAGCGGCACGTTGATCTGCGGCAGCGACTCGGGCCAGCTCGGCAGGGTGAACGGCTCATCGCTCTTACCCAGATTCAAGGTGGCATTGCTGACCTGCACGGCATCCAGCTGCAGCTTGCGCCCGAGCAATGGGCGCAGGTCCGGTTCCAGATACACGCGCTCGGCGGTGAAGTGGATGTCCTGATACCGGAAATCGACATCGCGCAAGGTCAGCGGGCCGGCCACCGGGCCTTCGACCTTGCCGTAGGTGAAGCTGGCACCGACCGGCAGGCGCGCGGTGACCTGGGCGAGCAATACATCGCGCCCGGCCACGGTCTGCAGCAGCCAGTACACCGCGATCAGGGCCAGCAACACCAGCCCCAGCAAGGTCAGCCCGGAGCCGACCCAGAACCGGCGGCGGCGGTAGAAACGCGCGCGGCGCGGTGCGGGGGGCGGCGTCGGTGTGCTCACAGGTTGGCCCCGATATCGATATAGAGCTGGAACTGCGAGTCGGGATCGTTCAAGCCATGCGCGATGTCCACGCGCACCGGGCCCACCGGCGAGCGCCAGCGCAGACCGAAGCCGATGCCTGTGTGCCAGTCGGGCGTGTCGTCGAACGCGCTGCCGCTATCGACGAACACCGCGCCGCCCCAGGGGCCGCCCTTGAGGTAATGCTCGTATTCGGCGCTGGCGGTGACCACGTTCTTGGCACCGAGCGCGAATTCGTCCGGCTTGGGCGTGCGCGGGCCGACTTCGCGGAAGGCATAGCCGCGGATGCTGTTGGCGCCACCGGCAAAGAAGCGCAGGCTCGGCGGCATCGCCACCAGATCGCTGGTCCAGGTGGTGCCGCCTTCGCCGCGCAGGATCACCCGGCCATTGTCGCCGGCGCCCAGGAACCAGCGCAGCTGGCCATAGAGCTGGCCGAAATTGGTGTCCGAGCCGGCGCCTTCGGCACCGCCGCGGATGAAGGCCTGCCCGGACACGCCGCTGCGCGGGAACAGGCGGTCGTCGACATTGACGTAGTTCACTTGCAACTGCGGATAGATCAGCGTGGAGGTTTCATACACCGCGCCTTCGAAGTCGTCACCGCTGCTGAAACGCCAGCGCTCGCGCAAGGCATTGATCGAAGCGATCGCACTCCAGCGCTCGTTGATCTGGCCGCTGCGGCTGCCGGTGAGTTTGACGTTGCGCAGGTCGATGTATTCGGTCTGCTCGTCATAGAGCCGCGCCGAGGCGGTGTACCAGCCATCCAGCCAGCGGAACGCCGGCACGCGATAGCTGGTGGTCAGGCTCTTTCGGTTTTGCGCGTAATCCAGCTGCGTGTCCATCTTGTGGCCGCGCGAATTGACATAACGCCGCTCCACCCCGCCACGCACACCGGCACCGCTCTCGCTGCCGTAGCTCAGGCCGGAGGTGTAGACGGTGCGCTTGGCGCGGGTGAGCTTCACATCCACCGGCACCCGGCCCTGGTCGTCGGCTTCTTCCGGCTTGGGCTGGATATCGATGGTGCTGAAGTAATCCAGCTTGGTCAGCGACTCGCGCAGGCGATCCAGCTTGCCTTCGTGGTAGTAGCTGCCCTCGTCCCAATACACCAACGGCTCGAACAGGCCCGGACGGAAGTAGTCGTAGTCGAAGCGCACCTTGCCCATGTCGTAGCGGCGGCCGCTATCCCAGTTCAGATCGATATCGGCAGCGTGCTCGGCGCGCGTCACCGCGACGCGGCGCTGGGTGAAGTCGGCATCGAAGTAGCCACGCTCGGCCAGCCGACGGGTGATGCGCACCTTGCTCGCTTCGTATTGCGGGTGGCTGAAGACCTGGCCTTCGCGCGGTTCGAACTGCTTGAGATCCTGGCCCAGGTAACGGTCCTGCTCGGCCCAGCCGGTGATGGAGATATGCGACTGCCGCACGCGCACCGGCTCGCCGCGCTCCACGGTGATCACTACCGTCACCTTGTCGCCGCTGCGCGGCGCGGCCAGATCGATGGTCGGCGAGTAGTAGCCGAACGGTTCCAGCGCCTCGCGCGTCTGCCGTTCGGCCTGCGCCAGCAGATACTCCAGTCGCGACTCGCCCTGCTCCTTGCCCACGGCCTCATACAGAGACAGGGAGACCTCGATGTTCTCGATCATCTCGGCGTCGGCGTCGTCGTCCAGGCCCTTGATTTCGATCTTGTCGATGGTGGCCCGGGCAACCGCTTGCAGCGGAACGAGCAGAGTGCACAGCAGGGAGAGAGCAAACGCGACTTTAAGCATCTACAAAGGATACCTAGCCTAGGCGTGAAGGGACAAAAAATCTAAACAATCTCGACTATCCGCAGGCGCAGGGGCTGGTTAGAGTCGAACTGTTGTTAACGTTTCGTTGACAGCGATGCCGCGCGGCCTCCCCGGTCGTCGCGCCCTGTTCCATGCCTTTGGAGAGAGAGGTTTCCATGAAGCGCCATTTGTTGGTCAACGCCGTATGCGCCGCCCTGGCCATGCCATCGCTTGCGATGGCCCAGAACCAGGACGCAGTGACTGAATTGAACAAGGTCACCGTGACAGGCTCGTTGATTCCGCGGTCGCAGGTCGAGACAGCCACACCGGTGTTCTCCATCACCGCCCAGGACATCCAGCGCCGCGGCTTCAAGGATGTCTACGATGTGCTGCGCTCGCAGCCGATGGCCACCGGCTCGGTGCAGGACGGCCAGTTCAGTGGCGGCTTCACCGCCGGCGCCAAATCGCTGAGCCTGCTCGGCCTGGATCCCGGCTTCACCCTGGTGCTGATCGACGGCCGGCCGATGGCCGATTACCCGCTGCTCTACAACGGCCAGAGCAACTTCGTCGACCTGGCCAGCGTGCCGGTGGGCATGGTCGAACGCATCGATGTGGCGCCCGGCAACCAGTCCTCGATCTACGGCTCCAGCGCCATTGCCGGCGTGGTCAACATCATCCTGAAGAAGCACGTCGATGGCGTGCAGATGAATTACCGCATGGGCACCTACGACGGCGGTGGCGGCAACAACCAGCGCTTCCAGCTTACCGGCGGCACTACCCTCGGCAAGGCCGATATCGTCTGGGGCCTGCAGCTCAACAACCAGGATCCGATCTACGGCTCCCAGCGGCGCGATTTCGATTCCACCTCCGACAATCCGGACCCCACCCTGCGCTACGGCTCGCGCATCGCGCTGCACAACACGCCAACCACCTACATCGACCCCGGCGCCGCCAACTGCGATGCACTGGGCCCGCTGTTCAACGGCACGGTGCAATACGACAACCGCGCCAATCGCGGCAATTTCTGCAGCAGCCGCACCGAGCCCGGTTACGCCAGCATCCTCAACAAGGAACGCAGCGCCAGCGGCTACGCCAACTTGACCTACGCCTTCAACGACAACACCCAGGGCTACGCGACGCTGCTGCTCAATCGCACCAAGGTGGAGGTCAACAGCGGCTCACGCTTCTGGCAGACCTCGTCCGATACCGGCGGCTTGTTCTACAACCAGGACAGCCAGCAACTGGAAGGCTACCAGCGCATCTTCGCGCCTGAAGAGACCGGCAACCTGGACTTCAACAACAATCGCCAGACCGCCGATTCCTACAACATCGCCGCCGGCATCAAGGGCGGGCTGGGCGCCAGCAACTGGACCTACGATGCGTACTACGCACGCGCCGAATACCGCATCGACAGCCGCCAGCAATGGCCGTTGGCCGATCGCATCGAGGATTTCTTCCGCGAGCAGTTCCTGGGGCCCCAGCAAGGCGAGTACTACGGCTACCCGATCTATTCGCCCAACGACGCCGACTTCTATCGCGCATTGACGCCGGCGCAATACCGCAGCTTCAACGACGAGATCCGCACCAAGTCCAGGACCTGGACCCAGAACGTCAACCTGCAGCTCACCAACACCGAGTTGTTCAACCTGCCGGCCGGTGCCGTCGGCGTGGCCGGCGTGCTGCAGGCGGGCAACCAGTACTGGGAAAACCCGACCGATCAACGCGTGATCGCCGGTGACTTCTACCAGCTGACCGGCACCCAGGGCAGCGGCAAGCGCGAGAACTGGGCGGCGGCATTCGAGATGCGCCTGCCGATCCTCTCGACGTTGACGGCCAACCTGTCCGGCCGTTTCGACGACTACAAGAACCAGGGCGGCGGTGGCGATTCCAAGTTCACCTACAAGGCCGCGCTGGAATTCCGCCCGATCGATTCGCTGCTGTTCCGCGGCAACTATGCCACCGCCTTCAAGGCACCGGACATGGCGTTTTCCTTCGCTGGCGACAGCGGCTTCTTCCAGGGCGTCAACGATTACTACCGGTGCGCACTCGAAGAACCCAACGTGCCGATCGCCGACTGCACCTATGCGGGTACCTCGATCGCCGGACGCCGCGCCGGCAATCGGGACCTGCAGTCGATCACGGCAAAGTCCTGGGGCTATGGCGTGGTGTGGTCGCCGAGTGCGCGCTTCAGCGTCAACGCCGATTACTACAACATCAAGATCGACCAGAAAGTCAGCGACCTGAGCACCGACAACCTGCTGCAGACCGAATCGGCCTGCCGCCTCGGCAGCCTGGATATCAGCTCGCCCACCTGCGTGGATGCACTGTCGCGTATCGATCGCACCGCAGCCGATGCACCGGTACCCAATCGCCTGAGCGACATCCGCATCAACCCGATCAATATCTCCAACGAGGAGATCTCCGGCGTGCTCAGCAAGGCGACGTACAACCTGGCGACCGAATCCTGGGGGCTGTTCGTCTTCGACGCGCAATACAACCTCACGCTCAAGCACGAAAGCCAGCAGTTCCCGCAGGATCCGGTACGCGACCTGCTCAGCGAACCGTTCTTCTCCTCCGAGTTCCGCAGCATCGTCAACGCCTCGGTGACCTGGCAGAAAGACGCCTGGACCACCACGTTGTTCGGTCAACGCAATGGCCGCACGCCCAACTTGGTGGCGCAACAAAGCACCGATGGGTATGCGGTGGAAGGCGCCCGCAAGGTCGGGGCGTGGACCACGCTCAATGCCACGCTGGACTATGCGCTCAACGATGACATCTCGCTGACGGCCACGGTCAACAACCTTGCCGACACCCGGCCGCCGCGCGACCGCACCTACACCAGCTACCCGTACTACAACATCTTCAACTACACCGGCTACGGCCGCTCCTACATGCTGGAGCTGAACTGGCGTTTCGGCGCGCACTGAGTGATTCAAGGCGGTAGCGTCCAGCGGCAGCCATGGGGCTGCCGCTGGCGTTTTTGGCCAGGCATTAGGGCAAGCGTTTTTGAATCAAGCGCTCGGGGATCGCCGCTACTGCGATTAAGCGAGTTTGGTGTAGCCGAAAGGTGCGCAGCCCAAACTGGCGACATGCAGGCATGTCGGCTGCGGGCACGCTGCACGCACCGATGCAGCAGCCTCGCGTCGTCGTGCTGGCCGTTGTCAGCGTGCGTCGGCCTGGATCAGGCCGGCATGCAACAAATCCAGCCGCAGCGGCTCCAGCTGCGTGGCGTAGCGCCGCCACTCGTCCACGTTGCGCCCATGCACACCTTCGCGCACCTGCACGCTGCTCAGCGTGGCCGATGCAGCTGCATTGCGGGTGATATCGATCTGACCGGGCTCGATCTCCAGCCCGCAGCGCGCCATCAGCTGCTCAAGGACCGTGGATGGATCACGCACCATCTGCGCATAGTCCACATCGATCACCCGGCCCGGCAATGCCGCGCGCCACTGCGCCATCAAGCCGTGATACGCCTGATAGTGACGCGCCAGCGTGTGCAGGTCGTAGCTGTAGGCGTAGGAGTCGCCGAACAACGCGCGGTAATTGGAAAAACACACCGCCATCGGCTCGCGCACCAGATGCACGATCACTGCACCCGGCAAGGCACGTGCGATCGGGCCGATCGCCACCGCGTTGGCCGGTAGCTTGTCGATATACCAACGCGCAGATCCGGCGCGCCATTGCGTCTGTTCCAGGTAACGCGCGCCGACCTGCGCGTAGTCCAGCGTCGGCAGCGCCTGCAGCACACGCGCATCCAGCAGACTGCGGCCGGCCTGGTCGGCGCCCCAACGCAGTTGATGGCCAACGTCGTTCAACTCGCCAGCCGACACGATCTGGGAATGATTGCCCAGCATCCGCTCCAGCACCGTGGTGCCCGAGCGTGGCAAACCGAGCACGAAGATCGGTTGCGGGCCGTGCGCGGCGGGGGCTTGCTGCGGGGCGAACACGCCTTGCTGGGCCAATGCTCCCAGCTGCGTATAGAGCGCAGCTTCTGCATCGGCGTCGTGACGCAGGCGCGCATGCATCACCGCATTGCCATGCTGCAGCGCGTCCCAGGCAGCCCCGGTCTGGCCGAGGTCTTCCAGCTCCTTGTACAGCGCGAATGCCAGCCCGGCGCGGTCCTCGCTGTCGGGCTTGGCACGTTGCAGTTGCTCACGCAGTTGCTCGACATGGTTGCTGCTGGTGGTCTGACGGCGCAGGCGCGCACGCGTCAACGCCGCGCGGCCATAGCCGGGCTTTTGCGCCAGCGCATGCTCCAGCGCCTGCGCCGCTTCATCGAGGCGACCATTGAACTGCAGCTGCACCGCAAGAAAGAAACGGAAATCCGCACCATCGAATCCGCAGGCCTGCGCGCGCCTCATCATCGCCAGCGCGTCGCCATGTTCGCCGAGGGATTGATGCACATGCGCGAGCAAGGCCAGGGTCGGGCCATCGTTGCACTGCATCACCGACGGATGCCGCAGCAAGGCATGCAGCGCGCGATGCTCACCGACACGCAGCAAGGCTTGCGCCACGCGGCAACGCATCGCCACGTCGTCACCCAGATCGCCTGCGGCCAGCCGCAACTGCGCCACCGCCTCGCGCATCCTGCCGTTGGCCAGCACGGTGCCGGCCAGCAGCACGCGGGCCGACACGTGCGTGGGCTCCACCTCCAGCAACGCCTGCAGCGCAGACGCGGCCACCCCCAGCTCGCGACGTGCCAACGCGGCCTGCGCGGTCTGCCAGTGCACCGCGCCGGCGGACGCGGCCATCAGCTGGACAGATGCTCGATGGCGGCGACGCTGCCGAGGCGGTCGCCGAGCTTCTTCAGCAGGGCCAGGCGGTTGGCGCGCAGTTGCGGGTCTTCGGCGTTGACCATGACGCCGTCGAAGAAGGCGTCGACCTGCGGGCGCAGGCGCGCCAGGCGCGCAAGCACGGCGACGTAGTCGTGCCGGTGCAGTGCATCACCGGTATCGCCGATGGCCGCTTCCACCGCTTCGGCCAGGGCTTCTTCGGCCGGCTCGCGCAGCAGGCTGGTGTCGATATCGCCGGGAATCTCGCCCTCGACCTTGCGCAGGATGTTGCGGATGCGCTTGTTGGCTGCGGCCAGGGCTTCGGCTTCGGGCAGCGTGGCGAAGATGCCGATCGCCTCGATGCGGCGGTCGAAGTCGTAGAGAGAACCGTGGGTCGCGCCCGGGTGCGCTCCTACGCTGGCCGATGCAGGAGCGCCCTCGGGCGCGACCGAGAACAGTGCGGCGACCGCATTGAAGTGGGTGGCAGCAACGCCCTTGTCTGCGTAGTAGCCGCGCAGACGGTCCAGGATGAATTCGAAGAGCTCAGTCAATTCTTCCAAATGCAGCGATCGCTGATTCGCATGTGACGTGGGGGCATCTACACCTGACGCACGTGCTTTGTCCGCCACATCCTTTTTCTGTCGCAGCACAACTTCAGACATCGACTGTTTTGCACAGCTGTATGCGTGATAGAGCAAATCCTTCAGATCCAGCTCAAACCCACTCTCGATCACCGTCCGCGCCAACCCCAAGGCATTACGCCGCAGCGCAAACGGGTCCTTGTTGCCGGTCGGCTTCAAACCGGCCGCAAAGCCACCGGCCAGGGTATCCAGCCGTTCTGCAATCGCCAGCACCTTGCCCAGTGGCGACAGTGCGATGTCGTCGCCGGCAAAACGCGGCTGGTATGCCTCGTCGATCGCCAGCGCAATCTCGCCGGGCTCGCCGGCGGCCTTGGCGTAATGACGCCCGGCAATGCCCTGCAGCTCCGGGAATTCGTTGACCATGCGCGATTGCAGGTCGTTCTTGGCCAGCTGCGCAGCGCGACGCGCCTGCGCCGGATCGGCACCGACTTGCGGCGCAATCGCTTCGGCCAGCTTGGCCACGCGCTCCACCTTCTCGGCCAGGTTACCGAGCTTGGCCTGGTAGGTCACGCTGGCCAGACCGGCGCCCATCGCCTCCAGCCCCTGCTTGAGGTCTTCGTCGAAGAAGAACTTGGCATCGGCAAACCGTGGACGGATCACCCGCTCGTAGCCCTTGGCGACTTCAGCCACGTCCTTGGAGACGATATTGGCGATGCCGATGAACTGCTCGGTCAACTTGCCGCCGTCGTCCAGCACCGGGAAGAATTTCTGGTTGACCTCCATGGTTTCGATCAGCGCTTCCTGCGGCACCGCCAGGAAGTCGCGCTCGAAACTGCACAGCACCGCCGACGGCCATTCGACCAGGTTGACCACCTGTTCCAGGTTGTCGTCGCTGATGCGCGCGCTGCCACCGGCCTGCCTGGCGGCAGCTTCGACTTCCTCGACGATGCATGCGCGGCGTGCGTCGGCATCCACCAGCACATGCGCCGCGCGCAAGGCCTCGATGTAATCGCCCGGCGCCGCCAGCGACACCTCGCCCTGATGCATGAAGCGATGCCCGCGGCTGAGGCGATCGCCACGCACGCCCAGCAGCTCGGCCGGAATCACCGCATCGCCGAACAGCAGCACCAGCCACTGCACCGGCCGCGCGAAGGCGTACTCGTGTGCGCCCCAGCGCATTGGCTTGGGGATTGGCATCGCGGCAATGGCTTCACGCAGGATGTCGGGCAGCAGGTCGGCGGTGCGCGCGCCCGGCGTCACCGCGCGGTGCACGAAGCGCTCGCCCTTGGCGTCGCTGGTGCGCTCCAGCGCGGTCCAGTCGATGCTGGCCTTGGCGGCGAAGCCGGCCAGCGCCTTGGTCGGCTTGCCCTCGGCATCCAGCGCGATGGTGAGATACGGGCCCAGCACTTCGGAGCGCTGCTCGGGCTGCTCGGTGGCCACGCCCGGCAGCAGCACCGCCAGGCGGCGCGGCGTGGACAGCGGCTTGGCATCGCCACGGGTGACGGCAACGCCGCGCTTTTCCAGACCGGCCAGCACGCCATCGAAGAAGGCCTGCGCCAGACCCGGGAGCGCCTTGACCGGCAGCTCTTCGGTGCCCAGTTCGATCAGCAGGGGAAGTTGTTCGCTCATGTCAGGTGAACCTTGGCTTATGTCCCTTCTGCCATCAACGGACGAAGGTGACTGGAGAATGTCCTTCTCCCGCTAGCGGGAGAAGGTGGCGCGCCGCGCCGGATGAGGGTCGTGCCGAGGCGGCGGAGACGTACTGCCCCCATCCGCCCTGCGGGCACCTTCCCCCGCTGGCGGGGGAAGGACACAGCATCAGCGCTTGACTCCGGGAAAGCCCAGCTTCTCGCGTTGTGCGTAATACGCCTGCGCCACGCCCTGCGCCAGCGCGCGCACGCGCAGGATGTAGCGCTGGCGTTCGGTCACGCTGATCGCGCGGCGCGCATCCAGCAGGTTGAACGCGTGGCTGGCCTTGGTGACCTGCTCGTACGCCGGCAACGGCAGGCCGACCTCGACCAGGTGCTTGGCCTCGGCCTCGCAGGCGTCGAACCGATGGAACAGCTCGGCCACATTGGCATGCTCGAAGTTGTAGGCGCTCTGCTCCACCTCGTTCTGGTGGTACACATCGCCATAGCTCACCGGCGTGCCATCCGGGCCGTAGGTCCACACCAGGTCGTAGACGTTGTCGCAGCTCTGCAGGTACATGCACAGCCGTTCCAGCCCGTAGGTGATCTCGCCCAGTACCGGCTTGCACTCCAGTCCGCCGGCCTGCTGGAAGTAGGTGAACTGGGTCACCTCCATGCCGTTGAGCCAGACTTCCCAGCCCAGGCCCCAGGCGCCCAGGGTGGGCGATTCCCAGTTGTCCTCGACAAAGCGCAGGTCGTGCACCAGCGGGTCGATGCCCAGCGCCTTGAGCGAGCCCAGGTACAGGTCCTGGATATTGTCCGGGCTGGGCTTCATCGCCACCTGGTACTGGTAGTAGCGCTGCAGGCGGTTGGGATTTTCGCCGTAGCGGCCGTCGGTGGGGCGGCGCGAGGGCTGCACGTAGGCCGCATTCCACGGCTCCGGTCCCAGCGCGCGCAGGAAGGTGGCCGGATGGAACGTGCCTGCGCCCACTTCCAGGTCCAGCGGCTGGATCAGCACGCAGCCTTGCTCGGCCCAGTACTGGTTGAGGGTCTGGATCAGGCCCTGGAAAGTGATTGGAACGCGCCGGGAATCGGACATGCAGCAAAGGCCGTGCGGAAGGGGTGCGCTAGTATACCGGCCGACCCGCAGCGCTTTGCCGCGGAGCACCGCTGCAGGGGAACCTCGAGCATGGAACAGCGGCGTACGGCCGATACTGAAAGCGCAGCGGCACTGTTGCCGCGCGGCCGCCTGATGTTCGACCCGGTGGCCGCCGCCCTGCTTGCAGACGGCATGGTGGTGCCGCACGAACATGAGCGCGTGCAGTTCTCTGCCGCCGGCGTGCGCAATGCCAGCGAGGTGCATCCGCTGGTGCTGCTGGCCAATCTCAAGCTGCATGCCGCGCAGCCGCCGGCCGGCGAACTCGGGCTGGAACGGCTGACCGAATGGCTGGCCACCCGCACCGGCCTGCGCTATCTGCGCATCGACCCGACCCGTATCGATGTGGCCGCGGTCACCGGCGTGGTCTCGCATGCCTACGCACGCCGCCACCGCATCCTGCCGCTGGCGCTGGATGCCGAGCGCGTGCTGATCGCCACCAGCGAGCCGCTGGCGCTGGACTGGCTGGCCGACGTGCAGCACCTGAGCCGGCGCCGCATCGAACTGGCGCTGATCAACCCGCTGGACCTGCACCGCTACACGATGGAGTTCTTCGGCGTGACCCAGTCGGTGCGCGGCGCGCGCGGCGATGTGCGCAGCGCCGAACCCGGTGCCGGCCTGCCCAGTTTCGAGCAGCTGGTGGAACTGGGCCGCGCCGGCGACGTCAATGCCGACGACCACCACATCGTGCATATCGTCGACTGGCTGCTGCAGTACGCCTACGAACAGCGGGCAAGCGACATCCATCTGGAGCCGCGTCGCGAGGCCGGGCGCATGCGTTTCCGTATCGACGGGGTGCTGCACAAGGTGCTGGAAGTGCCGCCGTCGGTGATGACCGCGGTGGTCAGCCGCATCAAGGTGCTCGGCCGCATGGACCTGGCCGAACGCCGCCGCCCGCAAGACGGCCGCATCAAGACCCGGTCGCCGGGTGGGCGCGAGGTGGAAATGCGCCTGTCCACGATGCCCACCGCGTTCGGCGAGAAGTGCGTGATGCGCATTTTCGACCCGGATTCGGCGTTCAAGAGCATCGAGCAACTCGGCTTCAGCCCGGAAGAAGCCGCCGGCTGGAGCGCGCTGGTCGAGCGCCCGCATGGCATCGTGCTGGTCACCGGCCCCACCGGCTCGGGCAAGACCACCACGCTGTATTCCACGCTCAAGCGCCTGGCCACGCCGGATGTGAACGTGTGCAGCGTGGAAGATCCGATCGAAATGATCGCGCCGGAATTCAACCAGATGCAGGTCCAGCAGAACATCGACCTGGATTTCGCCAGCGGCGTGCGCACGCTGCTGCGCCAGGACCCGGACATCATCATGATCGGCGAAATCCGCGACCTGGAAACCGCGCAGATGGCGGTGCAGGCCTCGCTGACCGGGCATCTGGTGCTGTCCACGCTGCACACCAACGACGCCGCCTCGGCGATCACCCGTTTGCTGGACCTGGGCGTGCCGCACTACCTGGTGGCCTCCACGCTCAACGGCGTGCTGGCGCAGCGGCTAGTGCGCACCCTGTGCGTGCACTGCAAGCGCCCGCACACGCTCAGCGACGACGACTGGTCGGCGATCCGCGAGCCGGGCGAAGCGCTGCCGGAGGTGCTCAACGTGCACGCGCCGGTCGGCTGCCTGGAATGCCGCCGCACCGGCTACCTGGGCCGTGTCGGCCTGTACGAGCTGCTGCCGGTGACACCGCGTTTGCGCAGCCTGATCCGCGCCGACACCGACCTGGCCAGCTTCAGCCACGCCGCCCACGGCGAAGGCCTGCGCACGCTGCGCCGCACCGGCCTGGAGAAAGTCGCCGCCGGGCTGACCACGGTGGAAGAGGTGTTGTCGGTCCTGCCGCCGCGGGACTAGGCGGATCGCCTGGCTGGCTTGCTTCCGGGAAAAGGCCGGTTGTCCGGTCTCGCTTGCCCCCTTCTCCCACCGGGAGAAGGTGCCCGAAGGGCGGATGCGGGGATGCCAGCACAGGCACATGCCTTCCTGACACTCGCGGTCCAGCGCGCGGCACCACGCTACCCGATCCACGTTTGCCCCGGGAACAGGCCGGTTGTCTGGCCTCGCTTGCCCCCTTCTCCCACCGGGAGAAGGTGCCGAAGGGCGGATGCGGGGACGTCAGCACAGGCACATGCCTTCCTGACGCTAGCGGTCCAGCGCACCACACCACGCTGCCTGGTCCACTGCCGCCATTCCCCCATCCCCCGAGCGCCGATCGTTTCACCACCATCCCCAGCCATCAGCACATAGCCATCCGGCATAACCTTAGCTGCATGTATTGGCACGCCAATTGAAAAAAACCGGCGGGAGCTGCCTACAATCGGGCACATCAGTCGCTGCTGGATGCTCGTCCGCATGTCCGCCTTGCCGTTCCTGATCATCGAAACCGGGCATCCCGTGCCGGAGATGAAGCGATACGGCCGCTTTCGGCACTGGATCCGCGTTGCGGCCGGGCTGGCCGAACACGAAACCGTCGCCATCGATGTCGCCAACGGCGGCCGCCTGCCCGACCGCGCCGGCTTTGCCGGCACCATCGTCAGTGGCTCGGCCGCCTATGTCACCGACCGCGCCGACTGGAGCGAACGCAGTGCCGCCTGGCTGCGCGATGCCGCCCACCAGGGCATGCCGCTGCTGGGCATCTGCTACGGGCACCAGCTGCTGGCGCACGCGCTGGGCGGCGAGGTCGACTACAACCCGGCCGGACGCGAATCCGGCACGATCGCGCTGGAACTGCACCCGCCAGCCGAGCAGGACCCTTTGTTTGCAGGCCTGCCGGCGCATTTCCCGGCGCACGCCACGCACATGCAGACCGTGGTGCGCGCCCCGGACGGGGCCATCGTGCTGGCGCATTCGCGGCAGGACCGTTGCCATGCCTTCCGCTGGGGCCAGGCCACCTGGGGCGTGCAGTTCCACCCCGAGTTCGCCACCCACCACATGCGCGGCTATGTGCAGGCGCGCGCCGAGTGCATCGCCCGCCACGGCCACTGCGCCCGCACGGTCGCCCGGGAGGTCACCGCCGCGCCGATCGCGCGCAAGCTGCTGCGCCGGTTCGTGCATCACGCACGCGGCCTGCAAACAGTGAGCACTCATCCCGCCGCACACACGCAAAAGCAGCGATAATCGCGCCACGCCGGATGGTCCGGTGCGTATCGATCCGGAATGGGAATGAGCGAAATCCGCAAGGTGCCGGCGTCTGCCGGCGCAGAATGGCTGTTGACCGGTTTCTCGCTGTTGAAGCGGGCGCCGCTGGCGCTTGGCTCGCTGGGGGTGATCTGGAGCGTGGCCGCCACCCTGGTGGTGTCGCTGTCGGTGCTGGTGCCGCTGCTGGGCCCGGCCCTGCAGTTCCTGCTGGTGCTGGCCGGCCCGCTGTTCATGGGCGGCCTGCTGTGGGCGATCCGCGAGGTCGACGAAGGCCGCATCGCCAAGCCGTCGCATCTGCTGCACGGCCTGCAGGACGGCCGCGCGCCGCACCTGCTGGTGTCGCTGCTGCCGCAGCTGATCGCCGGCCTGCTGCTGGGCGTGCTGCTGCTGGTGATGATCGGCGCCAGCGGGCTGCAGCAGCTGTCCGAGGTGATGATCAAGATCAACCAGATCAGCCAGTCCGGCGCGCAGCCGGACCCGGTGCAGATCGAGCAACTGGCCGCCAGCCTGCCGGCCGGCCGCATCCTGCTGTGGCTGCTGCTGACCATCGCCACCTTCGCGGCGATGACCCTGGCACTGTTCGTGATGCCGCCGCAGGTGATGTTCGACCGCAGCACCGGCGGCCACGCGCTGCGCGAGAGCCTGCGGGCAAGCCTGCACAACCTGCCGGCGATGCTGGTGTTCTTCGTGCTGGCCTTTATCGCCATCTTCGCGATCTATTTCGCGGTGATGATCGTGGCGCTGATCGTCGGCCTGGTCGCCGGCCAGACCGTGGCGATGTGGCTGGCCCAGCTGCTGCTGATGGCGGTGCTGATGCCGGTGTTCGCCGGCTCGGTCTACGCGGCCTGGAAGCAGATGTTCACGCACCAAGGCGCTTCTGCCCAGCCGACGGCGCCCTCACGACCGGATGTGTTTGCGGCCTGAGCCCCTGACCTGCGGATGTGCTTGCCGCCTCAGACCCGCGCCCCGTAGGAGCGCACCAGGGCGCGACGAAGCGTTCGCCGGGAGAGCCCCGGTCGCGCGCGAACGGGGTCGTCACCAGACCATCCCAACCCGTAGGAGCGCACCCGGGCGCGACAAAGCATTCGTCGGGAGAGCCCCGATCGCGCGCGAACGGGGTCGCCGCCAGACCATCCCAACCCGTAGGAGCGCACCTGGGCGCGACGAAGCGTTCGCCAGGAAGCCCCAGTCGCGCCCGGGTGCGCTCCTACGTGGGTGATTGGCGTCTGGGGCGATGCTGGCCCCGTCCGCGCGCTAGGCGCTCTTCGGCCCCACCGCGCGCGAGGCGATGATGCCCAGCTCGTAGAGCAGGCACATCGGGATGGCCAGCATCAGCTGCGAGACCACGTCCGGCGGGGTGAGCACGGCGGCCAGGATGAAGATGCCGACGATGGCATAGCCGCGGCCTTCGCTCAGCTGCTTGGGGCTGACCCAGCCCAGCAGCACCAGGATCACCAGCGCCACCGGCAGCTCGAAGCTGGCACCGAAGGCGAAGAAGATCGCCAGCACGAAATCCAGGTAGGAATTGGCGTCCGGAGTAATGGCGATCACGTCCGGCTTGAACGTGGTCAGGAAGTGGAACACCGCCGGCAGCACCAGGAAATACGCGAACGCGCAGCCGATGTAGAACAGTGCCACCGCCGAGGCTAGCAACGGGAATGCGAGTTTCTTCTCGCGCTGGTACAGGCCCGGCGCCACGAAGGCCCAGGCCTGATACAGCAGCCACGGCACGCTGAAGAACACCGCCACGAAGAAGGTCAGCTTGAGCGGGGCGAAGAACGCGCCGGCCGGGTTCATCGCGATCATCGTCTGCCCCAGCGGCAGCTGCGAAATCAGCGGCGCGGCCAGCCACGAGTAGATTGCGCGGGAAAACGGCAACAGCGCCAGCAGCACCACGCCCAGGCCGATCAGGGCGCGCACCAGGCGTGCGCGCAGCTCGACCAGATGCTCGATCAGACTGCTTTCGGCCTGTGCGTCGTCGAACAGGCTCACGGCCGCTTCTCCTGGAGCTTGCCCGGCTCGGTCGGATCGATCAGCGCCTCTGGCATGCCCGGCTCCATTGGCGAGGCAACCGGCGTCTGCGCGCTGGCATTGCCCAGGTGCGCTGCATGCGGCGCCGGCACCACCGGGGCATGGGGGGCCGGCACCAATGTCTGATGGGGTGCCGGCGCCATGGGCCGTGCCTGGGCGATGACCGCTGCGGCCGCCGCATGTTCAGGCGCATCGGCGGCGCCCGCTGCCGGCGCGGCATTGGCCCCAGCCGACAGGTCCGCATGCGCCAGCTCCAGCGGCGTCGCCACCGGTGTCGTGGTGCTGCGGATATCGATATCGCGCCCGACCTCGTCGTGCAGCGCGCGGGCGCCCTGCTCCAGATGCTGCTGCTTGTTGCGCAACTGGTCCTCGGCCTCGCGCAGCGAGGCCTGCACGTCCTGCAGACTGCGCTTGAGCTCTTCGGCTTCCAGCTCGCGTTCCAGTTCCTGCTTGACCGAGTCCCATTGCATGCGCGCGCGGCGCACCCACAATCCGGCGAACCGGGCCGCCTTGGGCAGGCGCTCGGGACCGAGCACCACCAGGGCGACGATCGCAATCAGCGTCAGTTCGCCAACACCTATGTCAAACACCGACGCCGCTCCGGATCAACGCGCGTCGCGATCGCGCTCGGCCTGCGCCTCACGTGCCTGCTCGGCCGTGCGGCTGTCGTCGCCGAGCTTGCCTGCCGGCTTGTCCTCGTCGTGCATGCCTTTCTTGAATTCCTTGACCGCGCTGCCGAGATCCTTGGCACCGCTGGTGAGCCGCTTGGTACCGAACACCAGCAACACGATCACCAGCACGATCAGCCAGTGCCAAATGCTGAAACCGCCCATGATCTGCTCGCTTGCTGAAGAAGAAGGAAGGCGCAGGATACCCCAGCGCACCGCGCAGGGGGATGACAGCGCGTCAGCGGTTGCCGTCCAGCGATTCGGTGCGGATTTCGCCATCGGACACCGGCTGGAAACCCTGCTGCGGCGGTGGGGTGGTGCTGGGCTGCATCGGCACGGTGCTGGCTTCGTTGACCGCAGGCGGCGGTGTGGTGGCCGCCTGTGCCGGTGGCGGCGTTGCCGGACGCGGCGCGCTGGCGCTGTCGTCGGCGCTGCCATCGGTACCGCGATTGGCGCGTGCGGTGTAGGTCGCCTCTTCCAGGCGGTCGCGGAAGGCGATCACGTCGGTGGAGGCACGCTCGTTGGTACGGCCTTCGAAGATCATCCGCGGGGTGGCGCCGCCGCCGTAGGCGTTGAGGTCGGCGGCATCGTCGATCTGCAGCACCGCACCGTCCAGCGCCACGCCGGCGAACAGGCCACGGGCGCGCGACCACGACCAGATTTCGGCCTTGAGCTGGCCATCGGTGGCGGCGGCGGCATTGCGGCCGACCGGGCCGGCGGCCACGCCGGCATCGGCACCGAGGGTGAACTTGCCGTTGACGATGTTGTCCAGGCTGCGGTCGTTGCGGAACACCAGCACCACGTCGGAGGACTGCACGCCGGCCTGGAAGCCGATGCTGCCGCCGGTGAGCTTGACGAAGACCGGCTGCGACCAGCTGCCGTCGGCATTCTTCATCGACATCAGGCCATGGCCGCGCCGGCCGCCGATCACCAACCCGGCCTTGAGCGTATCGGGGATGACCACGATGGCACGCGCCTCGTCGAGCAGCTTGTCCGGGATGGCCTGCTCGGGAATCTTCATGATCTCGTTGAGCACCCGCACCGCGTTACGCGCGCGCTGGTCCTCTTCCGGGCCGGCGACGGCATGGCCGGCGGCGAAGGTCAGCGACAACAACAGGGCCAGGCGCGACAGACGAGGCATGACAAGCTCCAGGGGACGATCCGTCAAAGATAGCAATGGCGCGACGTTAGTGGTGGCGCAATGAATCGGTGGTGAGCGCAAGCGGGTGCCAGAGGCGGTCAATGGAGGCGATCGATGCGCTGTCCTCGGCAGCACTGCCGCGCTCTGCCAGAATGGCGCGCATGAACACCACCCCCGATACCGCCCTGCTGGTCGTCAATCTCGGCACCCCCGAGTCGCCCACCGCCCCGGCCGTGCGCCGCTACCTGGCCGAGTTCCTCAGCGACCGCCGCGTGGTCGCGATCCCGCCGCTGTTCTGGAAGCCGCTGCTGTACGGGGTGATCCTGCCCATCCGCGGGCCCAAGTCGGCCGAGAAATACGCCAAGGTCTGGCTGCCGGACGGCTCGCCACTGGCGGTGTACACGCGCCGGCTGGCCGAAGGCCTGAAGGAGGTCATGCCGGACTGGCACGTGGAATGGGCCATGCGCTATGGCGCCCCGGCGCTGCGCAAGACGCTGGACGGCCTGCGTGCGCGCGGCATCCGGCGCATCGTGGTGCTGCCGCTGTATCCGCAGTATTCGACCACGACGACCGCATCGATCCAGGACGTGATCGACGCCTGGCGCCCGGGCGCACCGGAGATCGCGGTGGAGGTGATCCAGGAGTATTGCGAAGACGCCGGCTGGGTCGCGGCGATCGCCGATTCGATCCGCGCGCACTGGCAGGCGCACGGGCGCAGCGAGAAGCTGATGTTCTCCTTCCACGGCCTGCCGCAGCGCGTGGCCAATGCCGGCGATCCGTATCCGCAGCAATGCGAGCGCAGCGCGCAGGCCATCGTCGCCGCGCTGGGCCTGGGCGCGGACGAATGGCAGATGGGCTACCAGTCGCGCTTCGGCTCGGAGCGTTGGCTGCAGCCCTACGCCGAACCGACCTTGTGGAAACTGGCCGAAGGCGGCGTGCGCAGCTTCGACCTGGTCTGCCCGGGTTTTGCCACCGATTGCCTGGAAACCCTGGAGGAAGTGGCGCTGGGCTTTGCCGAAACGCTGGCCGAACGCGGCGCCACCCTGAGTTACATCCCCTGCCTCAATGCCAGCCCGGCACATGCGCAGGCACTGGCCGCCGTGGCGCGGCGCGCGTGAGGTTGGAGCCGTTTGCGTGCGACCTGGCGATCGGCCGGGTCACCGGACTGCGCAACCCGGACCGTGGCCCGCGCCGGGTGCTGGCCCTGCATGGGTGGCTGGACAACGCCGCCAGCTTCCTGCCGCTGAGCGCGCACCTGCATGCACAGGACCTGGACCTGGTCCTGCTCGATCTGCCCGGCCACGGCCATAGCGCGTGGTTGCCGGTCGGTGCCGAGTACACGCTCAGCAGCGCGATCGGCATTCTGCTGCAGGTGGCCGATGCGCTGGGCTGGGAGCGCTTCTGCGTGCTCGGCCACTCGCTGGGCGGCGGTGTCGCCAGCCTGCTGGCAGCCGCGGCGCCGGAACGCGTGGAGGCGCTGATCGCGATCGAGGCGCTGGGTGCACTGGCCGAGCCGGTGGAAGGCACCGCCACCCGCCTGCGCGATGCGATTGCCTCGGCACGCACCTTGTCACAGCGGCCGCTGCGCGTGTTTCCGTCGATGGAGATGCCGGTGCGCGCACGCATGATGGCCAACCAGCTCACCGAACCGGCCGCACGGCTGCTGGTGGAGCGCGGCGTGTGCGCGGTCGAAGGCGGCTACAGCTGGTGCAGCGACCCGCGCCTGACCCTGCCCACGGCCATCCGCATGACCGAAGCGCAGATCGACGTGCTGCTGGCCTCCATCGCCTGCCCGGTCCAGGCCATCTTCGCCACGCCGGCGCAGGTGTACTTCCCCGCTGCCTTGCGCGATCACCGCGTGGCGCTGATGCGCGATGCGCGCCTGCAGTTGTTGCCCGGCACCCACCATGTGCATATGGAAGCACCGGACGCGGTGGCGGCGGTGATCAACGGATTCCTGGCGTCGCTGCCGCCGCCGCACGCGTGATGCGCGGAATGCGTGCATGCGTCCTGCGCGATGCCACGGCGCTGACGCTCGTGCTTATTGCCCGGCATGCGACAGCAGACCTCAGTGCCGGCAGCACCGGCAGGTAGCGTCAGCGGCGGAAACTGCATCGCGACGACCTGCCTTACTCCACCTGCAACAACCGCCGCAGCTGCGCCTTGAGCTGGCGCCCGTGTTCGTGGAAATAGCTGCGCTCGTCGCGCCAGGCGGGAAAGCGCTGCTCCACCTCGGCCCAGAACGCAGGCGAGTGATTGGCCTGCAGCAGGTGGCAGAGCTCGTGCACCAGCACGTATTCGAACGCGGACGGGCGGCCGAGCACCAGCGCCAGGTCCAGCGCCATCGAGCCATCCGGTGCCAGCGAACCCCACTGCGAGGACATCACCTTCAGCCGCACCCGCGCCGGCGCGCGCGGCAGGCCAGGCAGATAGCTCGGCAACCAGCGTCCGACATCGGCGCGCGCCTGTGCTTCGTAGAATTCCTTCAACGTGCGGCGCAGGCCTGCATCGCCCAGGCGGGTCGGCACATGGAACTGCGCGCCGTCGTCGGTGACCTCGATACGTGCGTAGCGCCCGTCGTGCCAGCTCAGCGGCAATAAGGCGCCGCGTAACGGCAGCAACCCCGGCACGCCACGCGCCAGCGCCGGAAACGCATCGACCTGCTGATAACGCGACAGTTGCGTGCCCAACCAGTCCAGGTGCGCCAGCAGAAAGCGCTCGCCCGACACCAGGCTTGCGCGCAGCGGCAGGGTCAACCGCGCACCGCGTTCGTCGACGCTGAGCTTGATGCGCCGCGCACGCGGGTCGCGCACGCGCAGGACCGCGATTTCGCGCCCGTCCAGTTGCACGCGCACGCAGTCGCGTTCGACAACCTGCGGGGCGGGCGCGATCAGACGGCGGACGGGCTTGAACATGGACACAGGATAGCGCTGCGATGTGTCAGGTGGTGAGATGGCGCGATTGATACATGCGATGTGACGGCGTGCCCCGCGAGCGGTGAGGGCGCCGCGCCATCGACGCTGCGCGTTGGCTGCAGGGCCCTTGCCCGCCCACCATCGCGGGACACGCCGTGAATCCGTCCATGGAGGCTCTTACGCGGCATCCATGCCGCGTAAGGTCCCGCGACGGTGAGCGGGCAAGGGCCTATCGAGATGGTAGGTGTGCACGGTAAGAGCGGAGTTGGATGCGTCGTTCGCTCATGACGTATCAGCTCCATGTCTGATGGGCGCCGCACGACAGACAGCTCTCACAAGAGCACCGACCAACTGTCTGGTGCGGTGTCCTCGCCGGTTGCGGGACCGTGTGGCGGCATGGATGCCGCCACCGAGCCCCCAGGGATGGGTTCACGGCGTGTCCCGCAAGCGGTGAGGACACCGCGCCCTCGACGCTGCGCGTTGGTGCAGGGCCCTTGCCTGCCCACCATCGCAGGACACGCCGCAAGTACGTCCCTGTAGGCTCTTACGCGGCATCCATGCCGCGTAAGGTCCCGCGACGGTGAGCAGGCAAGGACCTGTCGAGATAGTCGGTGCGCACGGTAAGAGCGGTGTTGGATGCGTCGTTCGCTCATGACGTATCGGCTCCATGTCTGATGGGCGCCGCACGACAGACAGCTCTCACAAGAGCACCGACCAACTGTCTGGTGCGGTGTCCTTGCCGGTTGCGGGACCGTGTGGCGGCATGGATGCCGCCACCGAGCCCCCAGGGACGGGTTCACGGCGTGTCCCGCAAGGTGAGGACACCGCGCCCGCGACGCTGCGAGCTGTTGTTTTAGACCTCGGATGATTCAAGCGGCGCATCGCCCCTTGACGCCGCCGCCGTTCGAAACCTGGTTACTCGGCCTTGCTCAGCTTCAGCGCGGTTTCCAGCAGCAGGAACAGGCGCCGGATTTCAGCGCTCATCAGTGCGAAGCGCGCGTCGAGTTCGGCGCGCGCGCCGTCGTCTTCGCTGTGTTCGAGCTGGTCCAGTGCGCCATCGAGGAACTTGAGCTTGCGGATCACCAGATCGTCGCCGAGCACGAACGACAGATTGTCGTCCAGCACCAGCGCCAGCTTGGTCACCTGCTTGCCGGCTTCCAGGTGCTTGTCGATCTCGTCGCCGCGCAGTTCCTGGTGCTGGCACTTGACCACTGCGCCACCTTCGATCGGGTCCTTCATCTCGCATTCTTCGCCCAGGCTCAGGCCTTCGGGCAGGGGTTCGCCGGCGATCCAGCCGGTGAGGATGGCGCGCGGTGCGACTTCGGCGTTCAACGGCAGTGCCGGGAAGCTGCCGAGCGCGCCGCGGATCTCGCTCATCACGTTCTCGCCGCTCTTGCGGCTGGAGCTGTTGACCGCGATGTAGCCGTGCTGCAGGTCCAGGATGGCATCGGTCCGCGAGCTCTTGACGAAGGCGCGCGGCAGCAGCTCATGGATCAGGTCGTCCTTCAGGCGCTTGCGGGCCTTGCCGCCGGGGCGACGGCCTTCCTTCTCTTCGATCTCGGCGACCTTGCGCTCGAGCAGGTCGTTGACCACCGCGCCGGGCAGGATCTTGTCCTCGCCACCGACGGTGAGCCAGAGGAAGTCTTCCAGACGGTGCGAGAGCACTTCCTGCTCGTCGCGGCCGAACGGGGAAATGAAACCGCGCGAGCTCATTTCCAGCGGGCCGACCGGCTTGAGCTGCACCTGCGGCAGCAGCGTGTCGATCTCGGAGAAATCCAGCGTGGTCGGGAAACGGAACAGGGTGAGATTACGAAAGAACATGCGTCAGACCGAAAAGGAGGAAGAAACGTGGAGGGTGGGAAGACTGCCGCCGCCGTGGTGGCCGCGTCAGTCGCTGTCGTGTGCGCTGTCGCCGGCGGCGAATCAGGCGCTGGAATCGGGATCAGGATCGGGCGGTGCTGCATCGCCATTGCGGCCCAGCGCCAGGAAATCGAACAGGGTGCGGTCGGCCAGTTGCTCGGGCCGCACATCGCCCAGCGCGCGGGCGATCTGCTCGACCCGCCCGGGCTGCTCGCGGTCCCACTGCTGCAGCATCCGCCCGACCTGCTGGCGCTGCAGGTTTTCCTGGCTGCCGCACAGGTTGCACGGGATGATCGGGAACTGGCGCGCCTGCGCATAGGCTGCGATGTCGGCTTCGCGCACATAGGCCAGCGGGCGGATCACCACGTGCTGGCCGTCGTCGCTGCGCAGTTTGGGCGCCATCGCCGCGAGCCGGGCGTGATGGAACAGGTTCATGAAGAACGTGGCGACGATGTCGTCGCGATGATGGCCGAGCGCGATCTTGGTCACGCCGTGCGCCTGCGCATAGGCATACAGCGCGCCGCGCCGCAGCCGCGAGCACAGCGAACACATGGTCTTGCCGGCCGGGATCACCCGGCTGACCACCGAATAGGTGTCCTGCTCGACGATGGCGAACGGCACGTCCAGGCCGCGCAGATAGGTGGGCAGGACATGGGCGGGAAAGTCGGGCTGCTTCTGGTCCAGATTGACCGCCACCAGCGTGAACGGCACCGGCGCCTTACGCTGCAGCTGCAGCAGCATGTCCAGCAAGGTGTAGCTGTCCTTGCCGCCGGACAGGCACACCATGATCTTGTCGCCGGGCGCGATCATGCCGAAGTCGGCAATCGCCTGGCCCACCTGGCGCTGCAGGCGTTTGCCCAGGCGCAGCTGCTCACGCTGCAGCCGCTGGCGCGGGTCGCGCGGCGCGGGGTCGGCCAGGGGTTGCGGCAGCGGCAGGACAGCGGTCATAAGCCGGCCATTGTAGCTGCCCGGCGCGCGGCGGGCCGGCGCCGGGCGTGCGCGGCTGAACGGGCGGTCAGACGCTTGCGGGCGGAGTGTTCGGCGTGCGTCTGGTGGTGCTGCGGCGTCAGCGGGCCCAACGCGGCTGCGGCTGCCCGCAGGTCGTCGGGGCGGCGCACATCTCGCAGCGCAGCAAGCCTTTCGGCGCCGGGCTGGGTAAAGTCGGGCAGACCGCTTCACTCGGGATCGGCATGGCATCTCCAGCTTCGCTCCACCGCGCGGCTTTTTTCGGTCGCAGTTGTGGTAGCGCTAACATTTTGTGCGGTGTGGCTCAGGCCCTGCCCCCGTATGTGTCCCCGGCGCTGATCGAGCGTGCGCGCTGCTGGCGCGGTGGCGGTGCGCATGCACGATCGCCGCGCTGCGTGACTGGCCCCTGGTTTGCAACGCCCTTCCTTTTTCCCTCGCCTCTTTGCAGGAGTTCCACCCCATGAGCAACACCGTCTACATCGGCGCCAAAGAATATTTCCCCGGTATCGGCAAGATCGGCTTCGAAGGCCGCGACTCGGACAACCCGCTGGCCTTCAAGGTCTACGACGCCAACAAGCAGATCGGCGACAAGACCATGGCCGAGCACCTGCGCTTTGCCGTGGCCTACTGGCACAGCTTCTGCGGCAATGGCGCCGATCCGTTCGGCCCGGGCACGCGCGCGTATCCGTGGGATATCGGCAACACCGCATTGGACCGTGCCGAAGCCAAGGCCGATGCCGCGTTCGAATTCTTCACCAAGCTTGGCGTGCCGTATTACTGCTTCCATGACATCGACCTGTCGCCGGATGCCGACGACATCGGTGAGTACGAGCGCAACCTCACCCACATGGTCGGCATCGCCAAGCAGCGCCAGGCCGACACCGGCGTCAAGCTGTTGTGGGGCACCGCCAACCTGTTCTCGCACCCGCGCTACATGAACGGCGCATCGACCAACCCGGACTTCAACGTGGTGGCGCGTGCGGCGGTGCAGGTCAAGGCCGCGATCGATGCCACCGTCGAGCTGGGTGGCGAGAACTACGTGTTCTGGGGCGGCCGCGAGGGCTACGCCT